>JBDRHL010000045.1:0-3523 GCA_043816955.1 Planctomycetota bacterium
AAGTTTTCGATACAGCCGATCAGTTAGACAAGGACGTTGGTAAGGCTTGGTGTGCTGTTACTTGCCAGCCAGAAACCATCCGTTCTTTATGCCTTCTTCCTTGGATTGAATCGGCAATCAATAACTAAAATTGGTATTATTGGTGGAATATTCATTGGAGGAACTCTGCTCGCAGGGATAGCAATGTCGGCAATGTTTACCTATGTGCTTGGCAGCGCATTATATCACGGTCTTGAGATAACCTGTGGTTGTTTTGGAGCCGGAGCAACAGATATAATTACCTATAAAACACTTATTCGTGCTGTGATTATTCTCTGTACCTGCGGTTTGGCATATATTGGACATATTTATTTCTCTACGCCAAATGAACAGGGTTTTAATTAACACCTTTTTAGCTGTAACCATCAAAATCTGGATTTTATTCTTATCCTAACAAATAGCATGTGTCTGCGTGACGGCATTTGCCGGCATATCAAAACCCTGACAACAAAATCAAAATCCTCAACCGCGCACAGCCGTAGCCGAATGCGCATCGCTTGCTTCCTTCTGTCTGGCAAGCACCTCGCCGCTGAGCTTCCGCTGAACTTCATCCGATCCAAGAAGTCCCAGGTACTTCCTGTTGTCTTGTGAAACAACGACGGGCATGTATGTTATTCCCATTTTTTTCATTTTGTCCATCGCACCGGCCAATGAAGTATCAGATGTCGTTGTGGCGGCAACCGGCAGCATAATATCGAGTGCAACAAGCCAGTTATTGAGTTCCTGCACGGCAAAAGTGTTCCTCATATTATCAAGCGTTATTGCCCCCAAGAGATTTCCGCTATCGTCGATGACGGGATAGTAATAGTAGTTTGTCAGGCTTACCGTTTTTATCACTTCACTTAAAACCATCTGAGGGCGAAGAGTCGGCACCTCGGTATCCATAACGTTACGTACCTTATAAGCTTCCACAAGGTCTTCTTCGGTGACATTCAGTCCGGCCTCACCCGCCTTTACAGCAGCGATTTTTACTCCAATCGGGCCTATGACCTGAAGCACAAATGCTCCAATGATAACCACCAGGAGCATAATCGAGCTTACATTACTTTCAAACCTGCTGCTTGCCATCATCAAAAGACCTATCGCTATGCCGCCCTGTGGATATAGACAGAAGCCAAGATATTTCCTCATCGACGTTACCGACCGGGCATAGACAGACCCCAGATAGGCACCGCTGGTCTTTCCAACCATGCTGCCTACGACGTATGCGGCCACAAGCAGCCAGATCATCCTGTTTACAGCATGAAACTCGAGCCTGGCGCCAACGAGAACAAAAAACAATACATATATGGGTCCTGAAAACTTATGCATAAGCTCAAATGTCGCCGCATTTTTCCTCGACTCAATATTGGTCAGGACCAAGCCAACGGCCATTGAAGTCAGTATCACATCCAGCCGTAAGTATCTGGCAAAACCGATAAACAAAAGAGTCGCACTTGTTGCAAAAGCCAACAGATTATCGCTATTCGTTACTTTCCTGAGAACCCAGTTCAGCACAATCCCAACCACCAATCCCACAATCACCGACCCTGCCATTTCATAGACTGCCCTGAGGATCATCTGGTTGATACCACTTTCCTGATGTCCTGTTATCACTGCGGCTATCCCAACGCTGAGTGTATAAAGTATCAGCGCAAGTGCATCGTCCAGTGTAACAATCGCCGTTACCATCGAAGTAAGAGGCCCCCGTGCCTTGTACTCCCAAAGAACGGCAATGGTAGATGCAGGGTCCGTCGCGGAGCAGATAGCCCCGAACACCACCGCAACAGCTAATGCTGTCTGCCAGCCGCTAAAATACCACATTACTAAAAACGTCAGTATCCCAACCAGGAGAAATGCCCCGATGCCTTCGAAAAAAAGAATTATGGGCACCTGTCTTCCGAACTTGACGAATATCTCCCTTTTTAACTCACCACCCACCAGAAAGCCGATAATCCCAAGGGCAAAAACGTTGAAAATCTCCAGGCCTTTGATTGTCTGCTGCGAGATTATATTTAGAACCGGTCCGAGCAATATGCCGATGATGACATAACCGACAACCTGCGGGATTCTGATCTTCTGGAATACACGTGCCCCGAAACTGCCCCCGAATATGGCAATACCTATCAAGAGTATTATGTTTAGATTTTCCCACATCGTTTATAATCCTGTTTCACCACATAGCACTAATTATTGCCTCGGCTAATCACCTTGTCCATAATCGAGCAGAGTTTACACAAATTATTCCGAATTTTCAATAAATATCGCCAGGACTCTGCAGTCCTGTAAATACACACAAGCCTGTTTCATTACGCAGGATATAAGTCAATAACTTCTTGCTCCAAGAGGTCTGATGTGTATAATTTGTTATTGAAGCAGGCACATAGCGAATCTGACAAGCAAGGAGCATCCGGTGCACACTAAAACACACATGGAAAATCGGACCGCTCGGGGAAAACACTGGCGAAGGTACAGCGAGTCAGGGAGGCGATATCTCACAGAGAGCCTGACCGCGTACCCGTGGGAGAGGCGTTCTGGAGCTTGTTCGTCAAGCGGTGGCAGGAAGAGCTGAATCTGCCGAGCGATGCAACACCTCATGCCTATTATGATCTGGACTACATGCTCACATTTCCAAACATGGACCCTCATATAAAGTCATTCCAGATAATAAGGCAAAACAGCAATGAGATTATTCTGAAGAGCGGCTTTGAAGCCATTGTGCGGAAAAAATTTGACACCCCCATGCCTGAAGCTATGGACTGGCAGATATCAGACATCAAGCAGCTTGAGGCATTCGAGTTTGATGACCCTTACGACAAAAGGCGCTACCTTGATGGCGGAGATAATCACATCGCGAGCATTGGCGATACACGCATCTGGGAGAGCGGCGATAAAGAGCGAATACGTGTAGATGTGCTTCGCAAACTCAACGCCGCAAAAGGCGAGGATACATATTTCATTCAGATCATTCGGTGAGCTCTGCGGTCAGCGGAAAGACCTATGATTATATTGTTGACCTTGTACGGAATCACGGCCGATACCCGCTTGAGCTTGAGGAATTTGATGAAGATTTGTGATTAATTCAGGGAGATACGGACAATGAAGCAGTACGGACGTGTAGTAAAACTCAGGCCTGAGAAATACGAGGAGTACAAGAAACTGCATGCGGACACAGACCTTGCGATTTGCTACTGTAGAAGATGGGTTTAACGCTTTCTTGACTGTATCCACAGGATTCAGGCCGCGTTGCTTAATTGTAAAAAATACACTCATCAGAACAGACTGTGTCATCGCTCCACGCTCACTTCTATTGTTATAACTGTTCTTTCGCATTATTACCGCACCGCGAATACTACGTTCGCCAAAATTATTATCATAGGGCACATCTTCATTGTGCAAAAACGTAAACAACTCATCCTGGTGGCGGTTTAACCTTTTCAGCAAACGTTTCGCTTCTTTGTTAGACCAGCCATGCTCAAGTATAAGTTGCACTCGTTTTACGATA
>JBDRHL010000046.1:0-53923 GCA_043816955.1 Planctomycetota bacterium
ATAGCGTGCCAGAGGACCCGGGTTCGAGTAAAAGTTCAGTAAATATCACACATTGCTACAGCAGAAAAGAATCGTGTTTTGTCTGCACATATTTTGCTGTTTGGGGATGAAATACTGAACCAACCCCCTTTTCCCTGCCCCGCTTGTTGTAGTATTTCCGCAGGCCGTCACATTAGGCCTTGTTATCCCTGAGCACAAGGGCAAACGGATCATCCACAGGGATAGGCATTCCCGAATGATCGTAGAGGTTCGCTTCGACTAATTCCTCGCGCGTAATTCTGGTTCCAATAATTTCAGAAAACTTTCCAGGCAGGTTAACATCCTGCTGAAAGCACAAGGCAGCATACGCCTGTGCGTGCAAATTTCAAGTTTTTTTCAGGATTAGTAACAGACATGGCAAGAAGTCAGCAGAAATGAGCTGTATAGAACTCAAGCAGGAAGCCCATCTGCTTGAGGCCTGAGGCACAGACGACCCAGCGAGCCTGTTCGCGGACTTTATTTAGTGCAGGTACAAGCACTGACAGCAGAACCGCTTGAACCACACAAAAATGTGTCAAATTCTTCTACGAATCCGGGTTTCGGCTTGTTAATAAAAATGCCCACTCTATAATTCTCTTTTTAACACCTGATATATTCCAGGAGAAAAAAGAATGGAAAAGGCAAAAAACGAAAAATCGCAGAAAACTGCTGTATCAGACCACATCGGCAGCAATCTAGACGATGAAATTGTAGTCCTGATGTCCTATCATGAACCGGTAGCGTTCACAATTCGGGGAGGTCGTGCCCATAAAGACCTTGAAAATGACTCTTTCCACTATTCCGAACAGCTTGCCAAAAAGCTTGCTGACCTCGGCGTTAATATAGCAGTGTGGCACTGCTATAAAGGACTTGGCATAAAAACCGAAGCCGCCGAAACACAAAAAACCGCACAGTTTTTCAAGCATCTCAAGAAATACGGCATTTCCTGCGGCGTTTATATAAATCAGGGCTCAATCTTTGCCGACACCTTCATCGCGGAAAATCCACAGGCAAAAGACTGGATCGCTGTCGACCAGTTTGGTTTGCCTCACCAGTACAGCGAATACTACCGCAATTACTACCGCTGGAGACCATGTTCCAGCAATCCTGAATTCGCAGAATACATCGGCACCGCCGGCGCCAAGGCTGTAAAAGAAACAGGTGCTGACCACATCCATTTTGACAATGCTGCTCAGATGCCCTGTTATTGTGAGAAATGTAAAAAGCTTTTCCCGGAATACTGCCTTGAAAAATATCCGAGCAAATCGACAGACGACAGAGTTTCTTTCAAACAGCGTTTCGGCCATGACTACAACGGCACGTTTCAGATTCCGCGCGGCACAGCGAGACAGCCTATCGATAACATTCCCGCAGCATATGAACCCGGACTTTATGAATGGGTGCGATACAGACAGAAACTTTATGAAAATACTCTCAGGACTTCCTGCGAAATGATACGGGCCGCTTCAAAAGACGTGCGCATATGCTGGAATCTGGCCCTGGATTATGGCGAATTTACCGGCATGGTCTGGGGGCTTGACCCGGAATCCACATATCGCTGCCATACTGAATATTTTTTCAGTGAGGATAGTAATTTCCCAGGCCTGGAAGAGGGCAGGCTTATCAGCCATATCAGAACATACAAGTATGGCAGAGCCATGGACAGCCGGGCAATGACATACCATCATTCGAACGGCTCTGATCAGCATGAACTGCTCAGTTACGCTGAATCCGTCGCGTTTAATAACGGGTGCATCGGGTATATTGGATATATAAGCGATAACTTCAACCCGAATGATAAAAAATGGGACATGATCAAAAAAGCTCTGAAGCTCTTCCGCGAATACAAGGATATTTACATACACGCAAAATGCTGCAGCGAGATTGCCCTTTACCGATGTTCCGAAAGCGAGACAGCAAACTGGGCGGATACCACAGTTGCAAAACATGCTGTTGAACAGGTCCTCATTAAAAACAGCATCCAGTACGACCAGATAATAAATGACAAATTTGATGACATAAACAATTACAGGCTTCTTATCTGTCCTAACACGATTACTGTATCCGACACAATCATTCAAAAAATCGCCGATTTTGTAAAACAAGGGGGTAAAGTACTCTGCACCGAGTTATCTTTCACGTGTGATCAAATTAACCGAAAGCGACTTCTCATCTCTGATGAAGGTCTTGCAGGCGAACGTGACTCGACACTCGGCAGAACATCAGGTAAAGCGGATGTATCACGAATACTCGCCTGCCTTGGACTGGATGCAAAGTACGCGGACAACATTTTCTATCTGCCCAGGATTTACTATACAAAAACATTCACATGGGACCCCCGGTCTTCACAATTGCCGATAATCGGCAAGGAATATTTTGCCGAACCTTTGAACAAAGATGAAGTGCTCCGCCTGATAAGAACCGCCTTTGGGCAGTTCAACATTGAGATCACAGCTCCGGAAAATGTGATCGCCGGCTATGTTAAAACTGCGGATGGCAGAAGGGTCATCCATGTCTTTGATTATGAGCCGGGCAGAAACCTCATCGGCATTCAACTGAGATTCAAAATCGATACACCCGGCAGCAGCCACGCTGATTTCATCACGTTTGATTCACAGGAGAAAGTAGAGATCAAATATAACGGCGGTTACGCCTGCTGCACTTTGCCGATTTTCAAAACTTACGGATTCCTTGTCATTTAATTCAGGAGCAGAAAAACAATGGGGACTTTTTGGAACGAAACTTTCCTGAAAGAACACCCGAAGAGCCTGACAGGCAGCGTCTGGAATTTTCGAAGTGCAAAGCGGCCATTGAAATCTTGTTGCCGCGATGGAAGCATCACAGCACGGTGATACTCCAATAAGCTCCGGCTGGTGTGCAGCATTAATCCGCCCGGCGGATTTGGACGCTCTTTGCGTGTGCGTCAAGGCCTTCAGCCTCTGCCAGGCGAATGATGTGATCAGCAGCATTTAAGAGCATGTCTTTATCATATCTAATGATGCTTGAAGATTTGACAAAATCGTTTGCACTGAGTGCTGAGAAAAATTTTGCGCTCATGCCGGTCGGGAGAGTGTGGCTGGGGCCTGCCCAGTAGTCTCCTGTCGCCACCGGTGAGAATGGGCCGACAAATATCGCGCCGGCGTTTTTAATCTTCTCGACAATAGCATCACTCTTGCTGCCACATTGGATCTGCAGGTGCTCGGGCGCAAATTCGTTTGCCCACTCGATGGCCTTCTCGAAGCTGCTGAACAGGACAATGCCGCTATATCTGCTCAGGCATTGTGCGGTTTCTTTTGCGCGTCTGAGAGCACGAAGCTGATTTCTCAATTCCTCAAGAACAGCTAACGCAACCGCCCGAGAATCGGTAAATACCAATGCACTTGCGGGGTCATGTTCTGCCTGGCTGAGCATATCGGCTGCGACCCAGGCAGGGTCGGCATCTTCCGTTGCAAGTATAAGTACCTCGCTTGGGCCGGCAATCGAATCTATGTCAACAAATCCAAAATAATGTTTCTTTGCGGTCTGGACCCAGGCGTTTCCAGGACCGACGATTTTGTCAACTTTGGGAATAGTTTGCGTCCCCACGGCAAAGGCGGCAACGGCTTGTGCTCCACCTATACGATATACCTCTGTTATTCCGATTTCATGACAGGTTGCCAGAATCACCGGATGAATCGAACCATTGTGCCTGGGCGGCGAGATGACGGCAATCTGTTTGACGCCGGCGACCTGGGCGGGCACAGCGGTCATAATTACCGTAGAGGGCAAAGGCGCTGAGGCTCCGGGTACACAGATGCCGACACGCCGAATCGGCGTATATTTTATGCCCGTGCCGCCGGAGCAGGTTTTACTATTTCCGATGAAAACTTCCTTCTGATACCTTCTGACATTTTCAATAGCCTGTCGAATAGAGCCAAGGAGGGCTTTGTCCATCCGGCTATGTGCTTTTTCCAGCTCGTCAGGCCTTACACGAAATTGATCCGGAGTCAATTTTACGCCATCAAATTTTTCGGTAAACTCGGCAATCCTGCAGTCGCCTTCTTTAGCAACCGCTCTAAGGATGTTCATCAGTTGGCTGTATTTTTCATCCCCGGGCGTAAAGGCTGCTGCCTGAATAATGGATTTGCGCAGCTCGATGAGTTTTCGTTCAAAATCACTGTCCTTGTCTGACAGCAGGATATTATCCAGTTCAATGTTCAAGCAGGACTCCGTTTATCTCGCAAAATTTCCGTTGTTGAACTGCATGTCGGCTTTTTGCAGAAGAAGGTAATGCTTGTCATTATAAACGGTAACTATCCCGGTAACATTGAACCTTACCTTCTCCAGGTAATGCTTCTGCGTCTCCTGCGCGTTCTGAAGCGCCTGACAACGCAGCAGCGGAAATGAAATATCCTCGAGTTTTCTTCCCAGGCCGTCGAGCCTCAATACTGCCTCATCTGAATCAGTCGCTATTTCGAGCAATCCGGTCCTGTCAACGAGCATGAAATCCTTCTTTGACTGCAATGCCTTTCTCAGCGTTGCCAGACTGACTACTCTTTTGGGTCTGAGCATAGCAAGGACATCTTCCGGCAGTGTTACAGCATCGTTAGGCTCATTTATTTTAATCTCATTTTTCCCTTCCGAAGCATTTTCGGCTTCGACTTCGGTGATGGGAAGGAAGTAAGCCGGGAAAATGTAATTCTTATTGTTGTAGCAAGCAACCCTTCCCCACAGCCGATAGCTTCCGGTCGAGCCTGTCTTATGGTCCTGAAGAATTTTCTGAAGGGTGCTTGAAGGAAACATCTCAAGGGACAGGCCCGCCTTTATCAGACCTTTGTCGTCTTTGATGTCCGAATACAGTTGAAAGAACCATCTGTCTTTCTGGTCGCCCTGTATAAGTTTCCCATCTACGCCTGCGAACACAAAACCATCCCGAAGCGGCTTATAGCCGGGTTCGTGGTTTTCTGTCATTATCAGCACATCCTCGACAGCTTCAAGAGCGGCACCGCCGGATGTGCTTCGCAAACTGCCATATCGGTCTGCACCAATACAGAAGCTCAGTAATATCATCATCAATAATAGGGGTAAAAATCTAGCCATGGTAAATATCCCTCTTTAATTAAGCATTTGCAAATCGGCTAAATACACCGTTCAAGGATTTGCACAGCCTGCCCGGGCAGGTCCACACAATCCACGCAACCGACAGCCTGAGGATCCTCAGCACAGACGAGCCCAATAATCGGCTGCCAGAAGCTGCCAACAATTATAATTGGTCTGCTCTGCGGTATAAAGCCTTTGTTTTTTAATTCCCATACCTGCGCCAACTCGAGCAGCGTCCCTGTTCCGCCGGGAAGAACGATATAAGCGTCGCCCAGTTCGACAAGTTTGGCCAAACGTTCGGACAGGCTGCAGGTTTTTATCTCCCTTGTAACATATGGATTTGCCGAACCTCTCTTAAAAGCCGAACATGTTACTCCGATCACCTCTGCCCCGGCGCGAACAGCAGCTTTTGCTGCCGCTTCCATCGTCCCGCCATACCCGCCGTTTGCGATATTAAAGCCGGCCCGGGCAATAATATCACCAAGCCGCAAGGCAAGGCCCCAATTCCCGTCACCGGGTAAAGCCTTGCTTGTGCCGAAAACAGATACGGTTTTCTTAGCCATCGGCCCTGTTCTTTGTGAAGTTCAGCAGCCCCGCCGACAGAAGAATCTGTCTTTCACGAGGTGATAAATTTATCCTGCCTGCAAATTCAAAACCTGCTGTTTCGTTTTTGATTGTCAGTGTGTCACGCTTTTTAACCGCATCGAGAAGATCAGCAACCAAAATGTCATCTTCCTGACTGATCCTGTCATAATCCGCTGGATCCGCAAATTCAACGGGGACAATGCAGAAATTGATCAGGTTAGCGCGATGTATTCGCTCAATCGTTTTTGCGATGACCATCCGCACGCCAAGGTACATCGGACACAGCGCTGCATGCTCTCTTGATGAACCCTGGCCATAGCTTTGGCCTGCTACGACGATGCCGGCAATTCCCTTTTTCTTAAGCTCAAGCGTGCGCTCGGCAAAGGTAGCCCTGCTCTGCTCATTGAAACAGTTGAACACAACCTTCGCATACTGCGGAACATTCGAACGGTACTTCAGATAAGCACCTGCAGGCATGATGTGATCAGTAGTGATCTTGTCGCCGCACTTGAGCACAACCCGGCCGGTCAAGCTTTTCGGCAAAGGTAGCGGCGGTTCCGGAACGACAATGGTCGGGCCTCGTAAAACCTGCGTTTTTTCGGCCTGCCCAGCCGGCAGCGGTGGTTCAATCATACTGTCATCTATCATAAATCGCTCAGGCAGATCAATATGTGGGTATTTAATGCCAAACAGCCTGCCTAATTGTCGCGGATCGGTAAGCTCACCGGTAAGCGCACAGACAACAGCGGTTTCAGGGCTTACTAGATAGGCCTGGTCGCCGCTGGTTCCTGTTCTGCCGGCGAAATTCCGGTTGAAGGTTCGCACGGTAATAATCCCGTCAGCAGGAGAAAACCCCTGCCCTATGCATGGTCCGCAGCCTGATTCAAGGATACGTGCGCCTGCCGCTATCATGTCGGCCAAGGCGCCATTTCCCGCGAGCATCCTGAGCACCTGCCGACTTCCGGGAGCGATGGCGAATTCCACCATGTGGTGTATTCTTCTACCCTTGAGGACACGGGCAACCATCATAAGATCGGTATAGCTTGAGTTGGTGCAGCTTCCGATTACCACCTGGCCGATCTTTTTGCCGACGATTTCTGTTACGGATCTGATATTGTCCGGCGACGAAGGGCACGCGGCAAGCGGCTCAAGCTCGCTCAGGTTTATTTCGATGATCCTGTCATATACGGCGTCATCGTCAGCAGCCAGAGCAATGTAGTCCTTTTCCCTGTCCTGGGCCTTTAGAAACCGTCTTGTCTTTTCATCGCTTGGAAAAATGCTTGTCGTTACACCCAGTTCGGCGCCCATATTCGTTATCGTCGCCCGCTGCGGAACCGAGAGAGTTTCAACGCCCGGCCCAAAGTACTCAACAACACAATCGACGTTTCCCCTGGTAGTGAGAATACTTAGAAGTTTGAGTATTACATCCTTGCTGGCGACCCAGTCTTTCAGCCGGCCGGTAAGCTTTACGCCGATTACCTTCGGAGCTGTCAGATAGAAGGCTCCTCCCCCCATGGCAACTGCGACATCCATGCCGCCAGCACCGATTGCAAGCATACCTATGCCGCCGCCGGTCGGTGTGTGCGAATCGCTGCCCAGCAGCGTAGCGCCGCTTTTGCCGAATCTTTCGAGATGTACCTGATGGCAGATTCCATTTCCTGCCCGGGAATGATAGACTCCGGATTTGGCGGTAACCGTCTGCAGATATAGATGGTCGTTATGGTTTTCAGGCCCGAACTGGCTCATGTTGTGGTCAATATAACTGACTGAAATGTCGGTTCTGACCCGGTTGATGTTCATTGACTCAAACAGCAGAAACACAGTGGTACCGGTGGCATCCTGTGTGAGTGTCTGGTCAATACGTATCCCGATCGGGCAGCCCTGCTGAAGAGTTCCCTCGACCAGGTGCTCACGAAGTATCCTGTACGTCAGGCTATCACCCATACGCGAACTCCATCCCTTCCCCTGTTACTTCAAGCGGTTCAACGCATGAGCAATTTCTACCATAAACACCGCGACGTTTACAGTCTTTTTTGAAATAGAACGACTTTCTATAAAAAAACCGGCCCCTGTCCAAAACAGGAGGCCGGTTTGTATACACCCTCAATGCCATTCACACAGTTTCTTGATTTCTCAAGGTGTGGTTCCCCAGTCCATGAAGGTAGGCTCGCCGTCATTGATCAGAACCGAATCACTATCATTGTACGGGAAAAATGTACTGTCATCAAGGGAGTCAGGCTGTGGGTTGACGGCACCTGCTTCCCGGATGATATCTGTTACTCCTGCTGTGCTTGTAGCCGTACCCCAGCAGGTGTATATGTTGTCGTTCTCCGAAGCACAGTTGGCGCCCTGCTCAAAACGAACGTGAGTATCGTTGAACATAACATTCTGGCCTTCCTGGGCATGATTGTGCGAGTTGCCCATCTGCGCTTCTGTCTTGCTGAACTCGGGTGAGGCATTCTTATACGTAGTGAACTTGCTATTCAGATTGGTCACTTTCGCGGTAGTCGATGTGTCGGATCTCGGGTCAAGCCACGGGTTCTTATCGGCAATAACCGCATTTGTGACCGGGCTCATCTGTGAGGCGGCATAACTTTTGGCTGAAGTCCCGCCGCGGAAAGGCATGTGGTACGCATAGCTCACATACATCCATGAGCCTGTACTATCATTCGAATCCCAAGGCGGCCCGAAGTCCCAGCAGTCTCTGGCGGTAGCACTACCCGTAGTAAGGTACTTACTTAGATCGAGCTTTTTGGCATCGTCTCCCTTGCAGACAAATTCATCAGGCGGAACTTCAGAATATTTTACCAGCAGATAGAGGCACGATGAAACAGTTACATCGTTCTTGGTATTGTTCTCGCAGGGATCGGGACCATCAACTTTCCATTTCCACGTCATGTTTTTCGGATTCGACCAGTAACCCTGCTGTCCGCCCGTGACCGGATACTCGTCTTCGAAATCGGATGCATAAACAATCACACCCTGGCCGATGCCGCGGAGGTGGGCGCCGCAGACGACCCTGTAGGCCAATTGCTTGACCCGGTTCAGTGCCGGCATCAGAATTGCCAGCAGCATAGCTATGATCGCAATAACGACCAGTAGCTCCACCAGTGTAAAAGCTTTTCGTTTCATTTTATCTCTCCTTTGACATTTCGATTCGCAGCTGCCGCTCCAAAGCCTACGGCTTATTCTTACCCGAATAAGTACGTCCCTGCTCAGCTGCAGAGAAAACAACATAGTTTACTGCGAATCATTTTGTCCGTATTCAGTTTTGGCCTAAAGAGCGGCACTATAGAAATCCGATTGGTCGGATTTATCCCTTGAATCAGGCTGATTAGGTTCTGCCCTCTAAACTCGGTGCGCCGTACTCGGTACTTTTGCACCGACAGCGCTTAAGCAGAACTAATCTTTGGCAGGTTCTCTATTTAAGAGGTGGACTTAAAAGATGATAGCAGTTTAATATATAAGTTTTATTCGAACCTGCAAACAAGTCCAGTATATTTCTCGTCTAATTTCTCAAATCACCTTAATAATAGCCGATAATCTCAAAAACGTCAAGGGAAATCTGTAAAAAAGGCAGGAAATTTTTCTTAAACCTGCTACAATTCACGACTTTGGCGCCCACACGATGCCGCGACAAAACAGACGAGAAAACCAGGACGAGGCATTACTTCTATAACTGCTTGCAGGATAAAGAGATATGGATTTTGCAGAAAGATTCAACCGGGTAAAAACACTTGCAGAGGAGCATGGACAGGGGCATTTGCTTACCTTTTGGGATGGGTTATGTGATTCACACAAAGAAAATTTACTCAGTGAGCTTGAAAAGCTTGATTTTGCCGCAATCGACGAATATATCGCCAAATACGTGAAAAATTCACAGTCTGGTAGTATCCCTTCGAATTTTGAACCTGCAAAGGCGTATTCCGCCGAACGTCTTCGCTGCCAGGACAAAGCAAAATACGATCAGGCACTTGCAACCGGCAGGCAGCTTATTGCTGACGACAAAGTGGCAGCATTCGTCGTCGCAGGCGGTCAGGGCACCCGCCTGGGATTTGATGGCCCAAAGGGGGATTTCCCACTTAGTCCGATAAAAAACAAGACGCTCTTCCGGATTTTCGCCGAAACGATAGCCGCTACCCAGAAAAAGTATGGCTGTAAGCTTCGCTGGTACATAATGACAAACCCTTTGAACCATGCCGAAACGGTAAATATCTTTGAGCGGGATAACTTCTACGGCCTCGATAAGAGCCAGGTCTATATGTTTGAACAGGGTATGCTGCCCAACTTCAACGGCGATGGAAGAATACTGCTCTGCGAGAAATGGCAGCTATCGCGTTCGCCGGACGGCCATGGCGGCAGTCTGCGAGCTTTGCATATCAGCGGAGCACTTGATGACATGCAACAGCATGACATAGAGTACATAAGCTATTTTCAGGTCGATAACCCGCTTATTAATATTTTCGATCCGCTTTTTATAGGACTTCATGCCCTTGACGGCTCTGAGATGTCTTCGAAAGCCCTTCTCAAGGCCGGACCAAAGGAAAAAGTGGGAAATTTTTGCCTGGTCGATGGAAAGGTCACCGTCATTGAGTACAGCGATTTGCCCGACGAACTTGCAGAAAAACGGCATGAGGACGGAAGGCTGGTCTTTGAACTGGGAAGCATCGCTATACACATAATTAACAGAAAGTTTGTTAGCAAGCTGAACAAGGGAGGTTTCGCCCTGCCGCTTCACCGGGCGATTAAAAAGATACCATATATTGACCCTGACGGCAACAAAATCCACCCCGAAAAGCCAAACGGAATAAAACTCGAAAGTTTTGTCTTCGACGCCCTGCCGCTGGCAAAAAAATCGATAATATTGGAAACCGTTCGCAGCGACGAATTCGCACCGGTGAAAAACGCAACCGGAATTGACAGCCCGCAAGTCACCCGGCGCATGATGAGCCAGCGAGCGGCAAGCTGGCTTGAATCAGCAGGGATCACTGTGCCCAGAAAACCGGATGGTTCTGTCGATGCAATTATCGAGATCGCCCCTGCCTTTGCGATTTGCGCGGAGGATGTAAAGGAAAAAAAAGATCGTATAGCTGCAATCAAAGCCGGTTCTAAAATCTACCTCGAATAGAAGGTGTGTGTTTATGAGTAAAATCAAACCCTGTAGGAAAAAATGGAAAAGCGCAATTACCGATCGCCGGCGGTTCAACAACCAGATGCACTACCAACCCACAGACCGCTGCTTTAACATGGAATTCGGCTACTGGAATGAGAATTTCCAGCAGTGGGATATCTTCCTGAAAAATAATATCGAAACGAACGAAGAAGCGGATATATTCTTTAACTTTGACAAAATCGCATACATCAACGGCAATGTCTGGATGAGCCCGCCGTTTGAGATGAAGGTTATCGAAGGAACCGCAACTACAAAAATCCTCATCAACCAGGACGGTTTATTAGCGGAAGTCCCCAAAGATGCACACGACACCATCCCCCACTTCCTTAAACCAACCATCAGGACACCCAAAGACTGGAAAAAATGTAAAAAAGAACGATTTCGCTATGATGACCCCACAAGAAAAGTAAACATCGAGGCCTTGAAAAAAGCCTACCCATCCGACCGCGATTACCCCCTCGGCGTTGATACCGGCTCAATGATCGGCAGGATAAGAAGTATGCTCACATTCGAAGGACTTGCATACGCCATTTATGATTATCCCGACATGCTCGAAGATATGGTCGAAACCTGTTGTGCGCTGGTAGAGAACTTCCTCGACCAGGTCCTGCCGCATTTCGATTTTGATTTTGCAGCCGGCTGGGAAGACATCTGCTTCAAGTCCGGGCCGATAGTTTCGGTTAATTTCTTCAAAAATGTAGTTATGCCCCGCTACAAAAGAATCAGTAAAAAGCTTCACGCGCACGGTATAGACCTCTGGTACACTGACTGCGACGGCGACGTAAGGCCCATCCTGCCCTTCCTTCTGGAAGGCGGCATCAATTGCCTCTTCCCATTCGAGGTAAACTGCTGCACCCATCCTGCTGAGCTTCTGAATGAATACGGCAAAGAACTGCGAATCATGGGCGGCTTCGACAAAATGGCGCTCGGCAGAGGACCGGAAGCGATAAAAAAATACATGGAAACACTCGTGCCCTTAGTTGAACGCGGCGGCTACATCCCGTTCTGCGACCACAGATGCCCGCCAAATGTCAAACCGCAGGACTACCTCTACTATCTCGACCTGAAAGAGGAAATGTTCGGCATGGAATAGCTTCACACGATCAGCATCGCATCGCCATACGAGTAAAAACGGTATCTTTTTTCTATGGCATGTTTGTACGCCTGCATGACCCGCTCCAGTCCGGCAAAAGCCGCAACAAGCGCAAGCAGCGTGGATCGGGGCAGGTGAAAATTGGTTATTATCGCGTCGACAATTTTAAACTGGTAACCCGGCCTTATGAAAAGACTCGTTGCACCTTCACAAGCACAGACTTTTCCATTATCCGCCACCGACTCAAGCGTTCGCACAGAGGTAGTTCCAACCGCTATGATTCGCCGCCCTTTTTGTTTAACACTGTTTATCACTCCGGCTGTTTCTTCATCGATGCTGTACCATTCGCTGTGCATCTCGTGCTCATCAAGCCTTCTGGCTGTTACAGGCTTGAAAGTGCCTTCACCGACATGTAGTGTAATATAAGCGATCTTCACGCCAAACTTTCTCAACTGCTCAATCAATTCACCGGTAAAGTGCAGCCCTGCTGTTGGAGCGGCTACTGCCCCCGGCCGACGGGCAAAAACAGTCTGGTATCGCTTTTGATCCATTTCATCTGCTTTCACATTATCCGTTCGTTTGATATAGGGAGGCAGGGGCATAAACCCTATGTCCTCCAGAATGTTATGTGCCTGTTCGTCGGAATGTATCTTCAGAAGCCAGCGCCCCTCCCCCAGCCGCCGGCAAACAGTCGCTTCATACGTGTTTTTTCCTTCACGACAATGCAGCAGTATCTGCCGGCCTTCTTTGAGACGGCGTGCGTTCCTGAGCATTACCTCCCACAAGCCATCCGGCGTAGAAGCGAGAAAAAGCCCCTGTATCGCCCCACCGCTGCGCCGATGTGCAAAAAACTTCGCAGGAATAACCCTCGTATCGTTCAGCACAAGACAATCGCCGGGTTCTAAAAATCCGGCAATTTCCGCAAAACAACTGTCTGCAAGCGCATCTTTTCCCCTGTCCAGAACGAGCAGCCTTGATTGGCTTCGAGACTCAGCGGGATATTGAGCAATCAGCTCCGGCGGTAAATCATAACTGAGTTTTGCAGTTTCCATGCCTTACAAATTATCAGACTCACCTTTCATAACCAAAAGGAAAATTGCACGTCGCAGCCCGAATCCACAGCATCACTTAAAAAATGATAAACGAGCCGCCGGAAATAACCGATAGAATGATAGAATACTTAGAGAATACATTTTTAATAACCAGGATTTTCAAGGTCAAGGTTATGACATCACAGGAATATTCAGAAAAAATAGCCCTGCAGGTCGCCTCGTTAAACAAAGAAGAGATTCTTCGCAAAATCCATACCTTTCGCAAATTTAGACTCGACTTCACCGACGATTATCTTGAAAACCTCCCCCTTGATAAGCTTCGACACATCCTCCTTGCAGCAATGATAACCACAGCAAACTAACCCATCAGGACTCGCAGGCAATCCCTATTCTTCATCCACAAATTCCACCAGATCCCCGGGCGAACATTGTAAAGCCCTGCATACCGCATCCAGCGTAGAAAATCTTATCGCCCGAGCCTTGTTGGTCTTCAGGATCGAAAGATTATTCATCGCGATACCCGTCTTCTCGGCGAGATCCTTCAACTTCATCCGCCGATCAACCAGTAAATAATCAAGGCGAACACGAATCATAATTTAGAACCTTCCATTAAACCAACGTTCGGGACTCTTCGATAATCGGCAGAATCCGCTTGATAAACTGCGCCAATCCGAATACACAAAGAACCTTGCCGATGCAGAACACCGCTGTAATCACTACAAGTAGAAAATAGCCGTATTCCTGATGCGCTATACCAGTTACTTCGTTAGATGATTCTGAACCAATCCTGATTGCACCAAGTAAGTTGGACAGCCGCATCCAGAAATAACCCCCGCCTTGTATAATAAGATAAACCAAGTACACAAAGAGCAGTTTCGAGCAGTTGCGCAACAGCCAAGGTTTTGCTGAATCGGCTTCGATCAGTAACCTGAGGAACTGTGACAAGCATATCGCTACCAATCCTGTCAGAATCAAAACCGCGTAACTGCGTTCAAACTCGCCTGTTGGTCCGGACAAATCTATTCTCTCTGCATACCCAAAATTCAGTCTCAACACTTCAATCACAATTATCGTAAGTGCTATCAAACCAAGTACAAATAGAATCCACCCTATCAATTTGGCGGCACTAATGTAAAACTTCAGCAACGTCCTGTTTTCCTCAAAAAATCTGTTTACCATGTCCCTATCCTTAAAAAACAAGCTTATTTATTCAATTTATATCATGTATTATTACACGATATTCATGGGTGTCAAACAAAAAAACAAACAAGTCCTTGTATTCCAGGCTGAACGAAACAGACACATTTGGCCTCACATATTTTAAGCTATTACAATCAGGCCGATGCCGGAGGAATGGGATTATTAAGAGCCTATCCGAATAACCCGGACGTTTCAGGCCAAGCGAAAAGTTCGAGGCCAAGGCGGCAGGGGCAATATCGCCACAGGCGTAGCCAAAGCTACGTCGAGGACGATTTTGACCCGATAACGCAGGCATCGGACTTTGCAGCAGGCCGTAATAGAATGAGTTATTGGAATAGGCTCTAAGTTAATTTTGCGCAAAGAAAAAGGGCTGAAGTTGGCCTGCTTCAGCCCTTGTTGAGACAACACAAACCTTACTAAAAAATATCGAGTTTATGAATTTTAATATGCTGTCTCAACTGCACCAAGACATCTAAAAGAAAAAAAGGACCTTTCAAAGAGCTTTATCTCATTAATTATTGTACGCGGGATCGCCGCAATTGCAAGAACTTTTTGAAAAAATTTCAATTTTTTTTCATGTCACTTAAATCGATAACCCAGGCCCACTTTTATGGCCCTTTTCAAGGCCCGCTTAAAACAGGAGAATATACGCAAATCCAGATATACACGCTCCACTTAAGCCGCCCGGCCTGCCGTTATCACTCCTCCTGCTATGACACTTTCAGACGAATCGTATAGAACAAGCCGCTGGCCCGGACATGGTGCAAACTGGGGCCTGTCAAACTCGACAGCCACTTCAAGCTCAGTTACGCTGGTAATAGTGCAGGGCTGGGGCTCGCTATAAGATCGCAGCTTCGCCCGGACACTATTACCGACAAAAAATTCCTGTGGAATGAGAATATTGATCTGCTCGGCTCTCACCCGCCGCGAGGTAAGCTGATCTCTGGTACCAAGGGCAATGGTATTCGTTCCCGCATTGATCCCGGCGACATAAAGAGGCTTTCCGCCGGCAAAACCGATGCCCCTTCTCTGGCCGATCGTGTAGTTAGCAATCCCCTTATGCATGCCTATTTTCTCACCTTGTATATCCGTGATGTCTCCGGGCCTGTCCAGATGACCTGCGGCCAGGGCCCGGCGATAATCGCCCTCACCGGCAAAACACAGTTCCATGCTTTCAGGTTTTTCCGCAACTGTCAAATTCAACTCAGCAGCAATTTGCCTTACCTTCTGTTTGGTCAACCCGCCAAGGGGTAATACGAGATACGGCAGTTTTTCCCGCAGGATTCCATATAAGAAGTAGCTCTGGTCTTTTGCCTTGTCTGCTGCTCGCTTCAGTTGTCTTTGCGCACCATCAGTTGTGATCCCGGCATAATGGCCTGTGGCGAGATATTCGATCTGGAAGGTTTCTCGCAGAAAATCCCAGACCAGAGCGAATTTGAGCAGTGTGTTGCAGTCTATGCAGGGATTGGGTGTCATAGCGTTTTCATATGCGCTGCGAAATCGTTCGATGATGAGTTTTTCAAACGCCTCGGTAACATCGACAAAATAATGCGGAATGTCCAACTGGCCGCAAACCAGCGCAGCATCGACTCCGCAGCAGCCGCGCCTGTTTTTATCACATAGAATGGGCACCTGCATTGTGATCCCAACCACTTCCCACCCTGCTTCCGTGAGAAGATGTGCTGTAACGCTGCTGTCAACCCCGCCGCTCATGAGCAGTATGATTCGTTTTTCCAGCGGCCCCTTCGGTGCCAATGGTTCAAACGATGGCGGCAGCAGTTTTAGATTGTATCGGTTCCAACTCACCAGTTACCTTTGATTAAATCGCCAATTCTATTCTGCCGGTTTTACAGTTTAGGGCATCACCTGCAGAAGCCAGTTATCCGCCATGATACTGAAATCCAGGAAGTTTATGATCCCATCGCCCTGCGCCGGCGGCGCTATATCTATCGACTCTTCCGAACCCAGCCAGTATGCCGCAAACTCCGCCAAATCCCGGTAGTTTACACTGCCGTCACCGTTAAAGTCACCGGGGATGTTAATATAATTCAAAGCCCCATAGGGATTAAGAAATCCCCAGCCGAACTGCTCATCCCAGCCGGCAGGACCAATATCCACAGCAGTGTTTAACAAGGCTGCTCTTACCATATTCACGTCGGTTATTCCGGTAGAATGCAACAAAGCTGCCGTTGCTGTTACATGCGGCGCCGCCATGGAGGTACCCACGTAAAACCAGTATCCCCAATCCTTGGGATTGAGCCCGAACGTCTGCTGCAGTATCCCGTCGCCGTAACCATCCCCGTTCTGATCGAGGTCAAGGTCCCCTCCCGGAGCGGCAATATCAATATAGCTTCCGGTGTTTGAGTATGGTGCCCTTGTACGATCGAACCTGGTTGCCGCCACAGCTATACAATAATCGTCATAGGCCGCAGGATAACTTGGAGGATTACCATACTGAAATTCATTTCCACCGGAACAGACAATCGTAATTCCCAGTGACCAGGCGTATGCCACCGCATCCCTGAGCGTAGATGCGTCGGATGGTCCTCCAAGGCTCATATTTATAATGTCCGCACCATTGTTGGCTGCATAATATATTCCTTCAGCGATAGTGGTATACGGAGCCTCTCCTCGCTTGTTAAGCACCTTTACCGGCATGATTGAACAATTAAACGCTGCACCCGCGACCCCCAGATTGTTATTCGTGCTCTGAGCAATCGTCCCTGTAACGTGAGTCCCGTGCCCGTCATCGTCGTTCGCATGAGTATCACCCCCAACAAAATCATATCCCGCAACAAACAACGTATTTACCAGGTCAGGCGCAATTTCAAAAGCTTTATAAGTTTCATATGCAACACCTGTGTCCAGCACCGCAACAATAACATTCGGATCACCGGTTGTAATATCCCATGCCTGTTCGATGCCTATTCCCGCCGATGGAGTATTGAAATTCCACTGCAGGTAATAATACGGATCATTGGGAATGAACATTGCATGGGCATAATAGTTCAGCTCGGCATAAAGCACTTCAGCACTTTGGCTGTAAGCGGCAACAATCTCATGAGGTGTTTTACCTGCCGGTATCTTCAATCTCTTAAAACCGCCAAAGTGGCTTGTATACAAAACACAGACCCCGTGCCGCCGATTTATTTCTTCGACCTGACGCGAGGTTACACCCTGCCTGAACTTCACAACGATTTCGCCGGGAACCCACTTGGGCGAGCCGGCATCTCTGATCCTCAACGGCCTTATATGCAGCAAGGCCTCTGCTGCTGTATTAGCGAAAAGCACGGCACATAACAATACAATCGCTTCTATCCGGAAAAAAACTTTTTTCTCTGTCATTTCCATTTCTATCATTTCAAGTCGCAAGCCTGCTTCTTTTGTCCATCAATTCGGTTATGGTTGGCTCGTCCCCGCAGACAGGACAGCCAGGGTTGCGCTTCAACTGAATCTTCCTGAAACTCATACTCAGCGCATCGTAGGTCAGTAATGTATCGGTCAGAAGCTGTCCTATCCCAAGCAGGTACTTCAAGGCCTCAGTAGCCTGCAGACATCCAATAACTCCCGGCAGAACGCCAAGCACCCCTGCTCTTGAACATGACAGGGCTATCTCAGCAGCCGGCGGCGAATGAAAGACGCACCGGTAACAGGCACTTTCTCCGGGAAGTACCGTTATTATTTGCCCGTCAAAACGAAGGATACCCGCATGACAATACGGCTTTTTCTCAAAATAACATGCATCATTAATAAGAAACTTAGCCGGGAAATTGTCCGTAGCGTCAATCACAAAATCATAATCCTGAATTATTGACCGGATATTATCGGCCCCTGCACGTTCTTTGTAGGTTGTGATTTTCACGTCCGGGTTAATAGCTTGTATCCTGTTTTTTGCCGACAGAACTTTGTCACTGCCAATATCATCGGTATGATAAATAATCTGCCTCTGCAGATTTGCCGGATCGACCTTATCCGGATCTATCATGCCGATTCTTCCAACACCTGCTGCTGCAAGATACAGCGCAACGGGCGAGCCGAGACCGCCGAGACCAATTATCAAAACGCCGGATTCGAGCAGCTTTTTCTGGCCTGCACATCCCACCTCTTCGAGCATGATATGTCGGCTGTAGCGATCTATTTGCCGGTCAGTAAGTTCCATGTTCACCTTAATATGAAGTAGAGGGATTCAACCTTATCCTTCTCCCTGGGCAATGTTGGGTCGGATTCATTCCTTTTCGAGCACTATTCCTTTGACTCGGCCGACACCGTTCCTACCATTATAACATCTGCCCAGTTAGAAACATCATAATCAGTATATATATTATATAAGCTGCTTCGCCTGCTGTTTACCATAAAATTTGGGTTCCGCTGAAAAACCAGAAAACCCGACACAATATGCCTATTGTGGCTGGGATATATCTGTATCGTCGTTCAGTAAATTACCATGATAAAATTTCCAAGCCGGCGCTTGACCGGCTTGATCAAATCAATATAATGCTGCTTTCAAAAACTGCCAATGGATTGCTGACCCCGAGACCATTTGATTATCCCGGAGGCCTGTATTCCGGTCAAATCTTACTGAAATTGTTGCAGGAGAAAAAAGTGGTAAGCGTCAAAAAACTCACACGGCGATTCGGCTCAATCATCGCAGCCGATTCCGTATCGTTTGAAGTTGAAAAGGGACAGGTGCTGGGCTTTCTCGGCCCCAACGGAGCGGGTAAAAGTACCATCATGAGAATGCTTTCCTGCTTTCTGGTGCCAGACAGCGGTACCGCTACAATCTGCGGCCATGATATCCTCAAAGACCCCATAGCGGTAAGGCGCTCTGTTGGGTATCTGGCAGAAAACGTACCTGCTTACAGCGAAATGACCGTTGGCGGCTTTCTCAACTTTATCTGCGACGCCAGGCAGATCAAAGATAAGCAGCGAAAACAGACGCTTGACCGTATCGTACCAATGTGTTCCATCGGCTCGGTCTATCATCAGACAATAGAGACACTTTCGAAGGGCTACAAGAGACGGGTCGGTCTGGCACAGGCTTTGATGCACGATCCGCAGGTCCTTATTCTGGATGAGCCTACCGACGGGCTGGATCCAAATCAGAAACATGAGGTCAGGCAGTTGATAAGCAGAATGGCCAGGGATAAATGCATCATCGTCTCAACACATATACTCGAAGAAGTTGAAGCGGTCTGTTCACGCACGATAATAATCGCCAAAGGTCGTATACTCGTTGACTCCACTCCTTCACGCCTGAAGGAAGAACACAAGTGCAGCCTTGATGAGGTGTTTCGCAGGATAACGAAGAGCCCGGCTGCATAAGTCAGGTCAACTGAGGATTTGCAGTATCCAGATGGGAGTAGAAAATGAACGGTTTTCTGGCTGTTTTCAAAAGGGAGTTCAAGTCATACTTTGCTACTCCCGTTGCGTATGTATTCCTCGTTGTTTTTTTGTTTTTCTCCGGCTATCTGACATTCAAGCAGGGTTTTTTTGATGCACGCCAAGCAGAGATGCGGGCTTTTTTTGTTAACATGCCTCTTTTGTTTGTCTTTATGGTTCCCGCAACAGCGATGCGTCTCTGGTCCGAGGAACGCCGCAGCGGTTCCATCGAACTGCTTTTGACGCTGCCGATTACGCCGACACAGGCAGTTCTTGGCAAGTTTTTCGCTGGCTGGCTGTTTCTTATGATAGCTCTACTGCTCACTTTTCCCGTACCAATTACCGTCTGCTACTTAGGCGATCCGGATATCGGCCTGATAGCAACCGGCTATCTTGGAACCCTTCTGATGGCCGGTGGTTTTCTCGCTATCGGATGCTTTTTTTCCGCCGTCAGCAAGAACCAGGTAGTTTGTTTCGTCCTCTGCGTCGTTGCCTGTGCAATTCTTGTCTTCGCAGGCATGCCTACAACGCTGGACTATCTTTCCACATTCATGCCCCGGGGGATGGTAACAGGGGTGGAGAATATGAGCTTCCAGTCGCATTTTGAGTCAATGCAAAAGGGCGTGGTGGAGTTCAGGGACCTTTCATATTTTCTGTTGTTGATCGTCGGCTGGATTGCCGCATGCAGTATTATTCTGGATGAAAGGAAGGCAGACTGATGAACAGAACCATACGAGCAATTCTGGGCGTGGTATTCATTTTAATAATAACATTCTGCGCGATAAGCATCTGTCAGAACATCGGCAAACGGATCCGGATGGATATTACCGCCCGGAAGCTCTACACACTTTCAGGCGGAACCAGGTCGATACTCGGCAAACTCCGCCAGCCGCTGCGGGTGAAACTTTATTACGCCAAAACAGCGGCTCTCAAAGGCCCGGACCAGATTCAGTATTTCAACAATTATTATCAGTTCGTCAAAGCGCTCCTCGAAGAATATGTTGCCGCAGCCAACGGCATGATAGACCTCGAGATCATTGATCCTAGGCCTTTTTCAGAGGAAGAGGCACAAGCTCTTCGATACGGATTAAGGCGGTTTTCCATCACCGAAGAAGAAAACTTCTTCTTCGGGCTGGTTGTTCAGACTCAATTCGGCGCCGACAAGGTGATCCCCTTCTTTTCACCTGATCGGCAGAATTTCGTGGAGTACGATATAAGTTACCTTATCGACACAGCAGTTACACGGGACAAAAGAAGGATAGGCATACTCAGCAGTCTCCCTGTAATGGGCGATGATGTTACCGGATATATGGCACAGATGATGCGCATGCAGGGCCAGCAGCCCAGACCTGCGTGGGGGTTTGTTGAGCAGTTACGACAAAAGTATGACGTAACAAAAGTGGATAACGATGTAAACGAGATTAAAGACATTGATATTCTTCTGGTGATTCATCCGAAAAGCCTGGAAGAAAAAACACTGTTCGCTATAGATCAGTTTATTTTAAGCGGCGGCCGAACGATTATCTGTGTCGATCCACACTGCTATGCCGATCAGCCTGACCGCATGGCCATGCAGATGGGTTCAGTGCCCTCTCAGAGTTCACAGCTTAACTCGCTGCTTCGGACATGGGGCCTTGAGATGCCTGAAAACAAATTTGCCGGCGATCGTGACATGGCAATCAGGGCACCGATAGGCGAGAATCAAAGACCCGAAAAACTCATCGGCTTTCTGGATCTGACAGGACAATGTCTCAGCAGGGACAGTGTAATCACCGCCGATCTAAACCAGATCAAGGTCCTCTTTGCCGGTGTGCTGAACAAACTCGAAACTGCCGGGGATCAGGACAACCAGATAGAATATACCACACTGCTGAAAACAACCGATCAGGGAAACACCTGGTCGGTAAGCAGCCCATATGAGCTGATGATGCCCGACCCTGCCCGGCTGATGAGCAGGTTTATGTCGGGCACCAAACCTGTCGTGATGGGTTATATGGTCACAGGCAGGTTTAAGAGCTGTTTCCCCGACGGCATTGAGGTCGAAGTCGATTCTGGTAAAACTGACGACGCTAACGAACCGGAGAAACTGAAGAAAACAATTACCGGCCTGACGGCAGCATCGGAAACCTGCGCCGTTGCGGTATTTTCCGACGTGGACTTTATAAGTGACATGCTGGCATATCGAAATTCGTTTTTCGGCAGGCTCGTCATCGGTGACAACAGCTCCCTTTTGCTGAACGCAGTGGATGATCTGGGCGGCTCCAGCGATCTGATCTCGATCAGGTCGAGAGGCAATTTCACAAGACCTTTCATCAAAGTTGAAGAGATTGAAAGAAAAGCTGAAGCCGAAACCGCCGAGGAAGTTGCCAGGATCAATGCCGAAATCGCCGGCTTTGAGACTGAACTGCGAAACCTTCTCGCATCGAACAAGGAGGAAGAAAAAGAGATCATAGGCAGCTCAATCGTTCAGCGAACACGGGACCTGGAACTGAAAAAACGCCTGGCTGAGCGGAAGTTGCGCGACGTTCAGATGAAACGCCGTCAGAGTATCGATCAACTTGGCAACATCCTGCGTAATTTCTGTATGCTGATAGCGCCGGCAGTAATACTCATAATAGCGATAGTGCTGAGTGTTTCACGAAGTATGCGAAAAAGACATTATATCAGCCATGCCAGTGATGCCTGAGCGATTTTGGTCCAAAAGTTTTTTCCGGGAGTTTTCTGATGACTAACAAAAAGCTTACAATACTGGGTATTGTCGCAGTAGCAATGATTATATGGGCTGCAGCCCAGTCGCGAATCTCAAACCGTCCCTCGGAACAGTTATCGGGACCTGCATACCTGATACAAGGCCTTGATTCAGCCGACATCGCCGGCATAGCGATCGGAACCGGGGAAAACCAGCTTACATTGAAAAAAACCAGCCATGGTGAATTTGTCGTTGTCAACAAGGATAATTATCCCGCCATGACAAGCCGGATAAACGACCTGCTGACCTCATGCCTCGATATCAAAACCATAGAACTCTGTACAGACCGGAAAAGTAATCACCAGACACTGGGTGTCAGCGAAGAAAATGCCGCAAACATCGTCAGGTTCCTGAAATCTGACTCGTCAGTTATCACAGGAGTTGTGTTCGGAAATGATAAGACAACAGGCCCGGGAAGCTATGTCAGGCTCGTTGGAGATGACAGGGTTTATGTAACCCTTGACAGACCTTACATCAGAACACAGCCGATCGATTATATTGACCAGGAACTTTTCTCCATAAAAAAAGATGATATTGAAAGCGTACAGGTAAGTTATCCCCAAGGCTCATATACCCTCAGATCGGACGCAAACGGAACAAATATCGTACTCGAAGAGTTGGCAGAGGAAAAACAATTGAAAGGATCCGTATATAAGGACGTATTCAATGCTCTTACCCTGATGCGCTTCGACGACGTAAGCAGCCGGTCAAAAGAAAGCCAGCAAGCGGATTTCGACAGCAAATACGTTTGCAGGCTGAAAGATTCGACAGTTTACACACTGCAAATAGCCCGCAGAGAAGGTAAAACCCTCGTGATGTGTGATGCTCAGTTTACCGACACGACACCGGTAACGAAAGAAAAAACCGTCGAATCAGATGAACAGTTAAAAATAAAGGAAGCCAGGCTGCTCGCCCGTGATAACGCCAAAGATTTTGCCGCAAAACACAACGGATGGGTTTACGAAATTCCTGAGTATAAAGCAAAGAATCTGATACAAAAACTCGATGACCTTATCGAGGATAAAACTCCGCCGCAGGAAACACCCGGCACAAGTGAATCAGAGTGATCGGTATGAGTCAGCGAAATAGAAAATCAGACAGCGGCCCTAAAGACGCTTCGGTCAGCATACCTCTGTCCCGGCCCGATATTACCCAAAAGGAAATCGATGCTGTAACCGAAGTATTACGGAGCGGCCAGCTTGCTCTTGGTCCCCGAATGCGCCAATTCGAACAGCAGTTTGCAGAATATATAGGACGCAAACGCGCTGTTGCAGTAAACAGCGGAACAAGCGGATTGTCGCTGTGCATGCAGGCAATGAACATCGGACCCGGCGACGAAGTAATTACAACACCTTTCACTTTTATTGCTTCGAGCAATTGTATAATGATGACCGGCGCCAAACCCGTCTTTGTTGATATCGATCCTGTTACTCTGAACATCGATCCGGCAAAAATCCGGGAGAAAATTACTGAAAAAACCCGGGCAATTGAGCCTGTCGAGGTCTTCGGCAATCCTGCAGGCATTGACCATATCTGCGAAGTAGCGGACAAAAACAATCTTGCCGTAGTTGAAGACTGTTGCGAAGGGTTCGGCTCCGCCCTGAATGGCCGCATGGTCGGGACGTTCGGAAAAATGAGCGTCTTCGCATTCTACCCGAATAAACAGATAACAACCGGTGAAGGCGGCTTGATACTGACAGATGATGACGACTTAGCCGACCTGTGTATCAGTCTTCGAAACCAGGGTAGGGCTGGCGGCGGGTGGCTGGGCCATGCCCGGCTGGGATACAATTACCGTTTAAGCGATATTAACTGCGCTCTCGGCGTTGTTCAGTTGAGCCGTGCAGATGAAATCAAGGCCAAACGCAAACAGGTTGCAAAATGGTACCGGCAACTGCTCGCAGATGAAGATCGAATTATCCTGCCCACTGAAGGGCCGGGCTGTGATGTAAACTGGTTTGTTTTTGTTATAAGACTTTCCGAACGGTACACTGCCGAACAGCGAAACACCGTTCTGAAAAGCATGGCTGAAAAGGGAATTCAGGTAAGCAATTATTTCCCGCCTGTCTATCTCCAGCCGTTCATGGTGGAAAAATACGGTTATAAACACGGTGATTTCCCAATCGCCGATTCCGTCGGCGAAAGGACAATCGCGATTCCTTTCTACAACAATCTCAATAAAAACCAGATACAAACCGTCTGCGATACCTTAAGGAAGTGCCTTGATTCACTAAAACCGGCAAAATAGCCCTCCGGGCAGCATAGATTAATTCTAGCCGATTTGACTACCACGTATTTATATCTTAGACTTACAATAGAAGGGCCATCTGGATTATCGCACAAATAATGACGGCCCAGCTCGTATAACGAGGTGTAGTCTAAACGGGATGTTTTCTGGGGGGTAATATTATGCTTTGGCGCAGTAAATTGTTTTTTCTGGCAATGGCTTATTTCGCAGGTTTCGCTACAGCGGTGTACAACTTCGAACCTGGAGCAACCCATGCCGCGAACGAATGGGATCAGAATGACAGCCGGGAATTTGACGTTGAGGACCACGACAATACTGATAACACCGATAACACCACTGATTGGTCAGAACTTCTCCGCATCGCGTTACACAAGTTCATTGATTTCGTCAAATATGGAGCACAGCGGCTGGGCACGTTGATAATGGAAAAAGTCCGCGAAATACGCGAAGAGCAATCACTCACTGAAGATTCTGCCCGGGAGTATGGTTAGCTCTGACAAGTAAACTAAGATTTTCAAAACAAAACCTTATTCCGTCCGCGGATAAACCCCACCCGCCAAACCCGGCATAAAAAACTATCCTTTTGCCTTCAGCAACAAAAATACGTAAAATCGGGTGGGCAAAAATTTGGCTTGAAGGGCTTCTTGTGAGCAATTTATATGGTTTGATTTTCGATGTTGACGGCGTAATAGCCGACACCGAGGAAGTTAATGCCCGTGCATCAATAAAGATGTTCGCAGACTTGTTCGGTTTGACAGGTATTGTAAGGCAGGATTTCCAGGCAGGCTTAGGCCGAGGCGCCGAAGCCTACGTCCAGGCTGCTGCCCGGATACACGGCCTGCACCTTACCCCTGAGCAGGTCGAACAGGCAACACGCATCAGGCAGGAAAATTTCCTCAGGATTCTTGCAGACGAACCCTTGCCCGCATTTGAAGGCGTCCTCGAGCTTATCGCCGCTGCGATGGCAAGAGACGATTTTCGCGTCGCAATAGCAACCTCCGGCACTCGCGAAAAAAGCCAGGCCGTCCTTGATTCCGCCAAAGTCCCCTATCAGAAAATGATCTATATCGCCGGCAGCGACGTAAAGAACAAAAAACCCCACCCCGAGCTTTTCCTCACCGCTGCAAACCGCTGCGGCATTGAACCGACCAGATGCGTCGTAATCGAAGATGCCCCGAACGGCATCGCCGCCGCCAATGCCGCAGGCAGCAAATGCATCGCTGTAACCAACTCCACAACCGCTGAAAACCTCGCCCTTGCCGATATCGTTGTTCCAAGTCTCACTCAGGTTAGTATCGAAACCGTAAAAACGCTATGCGACATGCCCGGATAAATCCACCAGCCGGCTCTGCGGCAATTTTCCTCGTATAATCTCCGCCGCCAGATTAACCCACATACCGCACCCATCAAGGACCGCGCTGTCACTGGTCGCTGCAATACTCCGGCCCTGTTTTAGAACCGCATCCGGACTTGTTGCCAGATCGACCTGCCAGTTCCAGTCCTTTTCTCCTGCAAGTTCAAGCATAAGCATCTTCAGCCTGCCGCTGTTCGAGACGGGACTATCCAGCAGCCACAGAACATCCCTCGGAGCCAACTCTTCCAGAAAAGACCCGACAAGCTCAAGTGCAGGCCGTGTTTCATTAACCTTCCTGTACGTGCCGTGCACACTTGCCATATCTCTGTAACACCCGTCCCGCCCCTTCAGGATAACCGATCCCCCCAAAGCTGCCTCCACAGTTATAAGGACGTTATAGCCGTCTATAGCGATCCGCCCATGAGCAATTTGTCCGGTTTCCACCCGGCGGTGCCCCCGCTCAAACAACTGCTCATCCGAACAGGCGCTTCGCATAACAGCTATCCTCTGTCGCTGGCTAAGACCAAACCTGTCTCCCACAAGTTTCATAGCGCTCTTTTCAGCATAGCCCCTCGTAAGCAGCAGCGAATAGTCCCCCACAGCAGCACATAACCGGGCAACTGCATCGGTTGCGAACAATTTTTCGTCCTTCGGGTTCGGTCCTCTGTGAATACGTCTGTCAGGCATACCAAGCCCCTTTCGATAGTCCAAACTGCTTTCGATTACAATATATTATATATCAATCACCTCTCCGGGCGAGAATAAAACAAATTGACATAATTACTTATTGCCAGTAGTATTATGAGTTGTTTCCGTCGAGGATTTAAGCATGGCCAGTCACGATTTAGCCCGTATTAAAATAGACGATCTCGAGATCATCGGCTATTCAGTCGCCGGCGAGGAGACGGTTGTGGGCATCCCGCAACTGGACGTCTGTTTTGACGTCGGCAAGGCCCCTCAGCAGATTATCGCTATCAACAACGTCCTGCTGACCCACGGCCATATGGACCACGCCGCCGGCCTTGCATATTACCTGTCCCACAGAAATTTCTGCGGGCAAAGCCCCGGCACCATACTGGCTCCTGACAACCTTATCAGGCCTATCCAGGATATTATAAACGCATGGGAAAACCTCGACGGCAACAGAATTCCTGCAAATCTCGTCGGAGTCAAGCCCGGAGACGAATACCGGATCAAGCCTAACCTTTTCGTACGGGTCTTCCCCACCAGGCACAGCCGCGGATCTGTCGGCTATACCGTCATCGAAAAACGCAAAAAACTCAAACCGGAATACAGCGAACTGACCGGACCACAAATCGTCGAACTGAAAAAAAAAGGTGTAACCATCGATTATCCGCTTGAGCTGCCTGTCGTAACCTATTTCGGTGATACTCAGTACGTCGATTTCTCACAGCTCGACTATGTCGCCAACAGCAGGATTCTCATCGCCGAATGCACCTTTTTTGCCGACGAACACACCGACCGTGCAGCAGCAGGCCGGCATATGCACATTGACGAGTTCGCCGGCCTCATCGAAAAACTTCACAACGAGCACATTGTCATCACCCACCTGACCCAGCGAACCTATATGAGTGAAATTCGCAAAATATTAAAAGCCAGGCTCGGCAGCAAAAAAATCGCCAAAATCACAATCCTGATGGACAAACGCAGATAGCGGGAAAGATAAATTCATCATACATAAAATGCTTGAGTCCATCCGCACTGTAGATTTATCGAACAGCCGGATTAGCTTCTATCTGGCATAGGGCGTAACGGTTATCAGCATCTGCTTTTTCACGTCTTCTTTGCCGTAAGAAAAAAGAGCGGTTGCAACGTTCTGCTCATCCGTGGAGCTGCCGCTGATTACCACTGCATTACCCGGAAAGGCGCGGACCTTTGTGGTAAGTTCCGTCAATTCCAGGTTCCCGCCGTCAGAAAGAAATCTCGAAAATACAGGAGTCAGATCCATCTCGATTTGCCCGCTCGCAAGTTTCCGGACATCGACCTTCAGGCTCCTGCCCGCATGACGAAAGTCATACTCGACCCCGCTGTACCATCTGCCCGCATAGAAAAACCGCGGAACGGCTATCTCCTCCCCCACGCTGATATACCCGGCTGTGCCGTCCAGGAGAACTATGAACAACTCGCTTTCCTCTGCATGCTTGAGACTTTGCTTTACAATATTTAACTGTGCCGTGAAATGTTCATTGCCCACACCGATCCGCAGGCCGGAGCTTCTGAAAGTCGCCGGATTATTCGTAACGACTATATTTTCATCGGTATAACGCCATAAACCTTCTATAGAACCGAATTCACCGGCGTCGGCCTTGAGCATCTTCACGACAACTTTGATATTGTCACCCAATACATCGCCACCCTGGGCTTTTGCCTGTGCAATCTGCGCATCGATTCTGTCCCAGTAGTCATCAGATTGGCTCGAGTTCCGCTGCGACTCACACCCCACGGCAATAATGCACAGCAACGGGATAAATACGACAATCATTCTCATAGTGCGCATTATACCGCTGCTTCGAAGTGTTATGCAAATGGATTCTGAATGGGAAATGAAAATCGAATCAGGCAGTTGCTTCTGCTGGATCCAGCTGTTTCTTGAATGCCTCAAGCGATTGAGGCTCGGCTACCCTCCTGTAACCAAGAGCTTTTATAACTTCCAGAACCTCCGTCCATGTCGGAAACGGAACATGGTTCTCGCTCTTGTATCGGTCTATCGCCATGAGAAACTCAAACTGCTCATCGTTCATCTGCCCTTCTTCAGCAGCTTTCCTTTCCTGGCTTCTCCTTCTCCCGGGCCCCCTGTGCCTGTTTAGTCCCAGCCGCCTGTCAACCACGCTTTTTCTGCGGTCATGGAAACTTAATCGCTCGTCCTGTACCAATTCCCGAAATCTTTGCTCTTCCATATAATACACCCGGCCATAAAAATACCAAGTTCATTGTTCCCTGCGCTGCTGGTGCAAAACACCGCCGTGAAACACACAAACCTCAAGCGGAAAACCTAAAAGCCGTCCTCGTCATCGAAATCATCGTCGCTGTCGACATCAAACTCATCCAGGAGCAATTCGTCATCGAATGTGTCCTCGCCGGCATAATCATAAAAGTCATCAAACGCTTCCTGCGACTCGATCAGAACATGCGCCTCATCGAGATAATCTTCCGGAACCATCACCGCGATACCGCGTTCACCTGCCAAGTGGGGTTCCTCGCCTTTTATCGCCACAGGAATATCATTATTTTCCAGCAGAGTTTTGTAAAGTTGTGCCTGCTCCCTATCCTCGGCAAAAACGACCGCGACGAAATTCTTAACCGCGCCGCCGGTACCTTTGTTTTTCCCCGGATCTCTGGGCATCTTTGTTCTCCATCCAAATTTCAATTACAAAAAACGTTCGGCAAATGCCACACGACTTCTTTTCGTCAATAACCATCCCCACAATTATCAAAAAACCTGCACCTGCCTGAAAAAAACCACCGATAAGCCGCCCTGGAACCTGAAAGAAATTGAACCAATACCCACCATAGATCAAAAAATTTATTGTTTCAGGCAGATTTTTTTGTTGAAAATCATTTACCTTATATTAAAACATAGAGCACTGTTAGCGATTCCTGGGATGTGAATCGCATGATTATTGGAACTTTTTTCAAACATGGAGGATTTACAATGGCAAAGAAAAAAGCCGCTGCAAAGAAAAAAGACGTGTTGGTTGTTGCCAGCAAGGTCAAGGCCTACGTCAAGAGCAAAAAAATGATGACTTCAGCCGATGCGCTTGGAACCATCAGTGATATGGTTTACGCCGCTCTTGACTGCGCTATCAAGCGGGCACAGGCCAATCGCCGAAGCACTATCAAGCCTCAGGATATCTAGGCTTGGCTTTGTACTAACATCCTATATTGCCATATCTTACGATCTGGTAGCACAAAGCGGATAAAACCGCTCAGGCTTAAGTACTGGGCGGTTTTTCCTTTACCTGCCGTATCTTTCGTACTATATGGCTTATCCACCGCTTCATCCGGATTACCATTTCTGCTGGTCCCACAGGGAAAACACCCTTAATAGTATCAAAAATGAGATTTTTTCAAAAATTATTGGATTTATATAAGGCCAACGTCCGAAAAATACATAATTAAGACTATTTTTCTACCGCGAAACTCGCTATACGCACTGTTAGGGAGATCGGCCTTAGCTGCCTTAGCGAGGCTTCGTAACATTTTATTATAGCTATGAGCAAAAACTGCTTAAATATGGTTACTTTCATTCAGATTTAAAAAAACTTGGTTTTTAACATATGTCCGGGCCTTATTTTGCCGAATTGAGCTATATATAAAAAAACCCGATCAGAGGCAGACAGGTTTCCAGATGGGTAATGCCGCTGTTTGCTGGTCGGTTAAGAAATAAAAGGGAAATATTCAGTGATTTTTCAGGCCTTATTGAATGTACGAACCTTTGATCCCCAATTTGGAGGCGTCGCATGAAAGTCTTCATGTTGGGCTGGGAATTTCCACCTTTTATCAGCGGGGGATTGGGGACCGCATGTTATGGACTGACTAAGGCACTTGATGAATTGGGAATAAAAGTAATCTTTGTGCTGCCAAAACCCATACAGGGACATAGCAGCACACATGTAAAGCTCATTACACCCGACCATATCGCCCCGTCACTCAAGGGCGCCTCTGCCTATACTCTGACACAAATGAAACATGTAAGTTTTCGCACAATTGACAGTCCCCTCCAGCCATACTCAACACCGCAAAGCTATCAGACGCATCTTGAGCAGATTATCAGGGAAAAACGTCAACTTAGAACCGGCTCAACAACTCTGGATTCTTCCGGCCACAACCCTGAACAGATCGCCGGGGATGGGCACTACTCCGGGGATATGTACACCGAGGTACATCGGTATGCCGGCACAGCGGCCCAACTGGCACAGACAGAGGATTTTGACGTGATCCATGCTCATGACTGGATGACATACCCCGCCGGTATCGCCGTGGCGGCAGTTACAGGCAAACCGCTGATCGTCCAGGTTCATTCCACAGAATTCGACCGAAGCGGCCAGCACGTCAATCAAACGATCTATGATATAGAACGCAAAGGCATGCATGCCGCCAGTCGGGTCATCGCGGTAAGTAACCTGACACGAAACACCATAATAAGCCGTTACGCTGTCCCGCCGGCCAAGGTCGAGGTAGTACATAATGGTGTCGAGCGAAACGGAAAGCTTTGCTCCCTGCAGCAGGCCGTGATTAACAAAGATGAGAAGCTTGTACTGTTTCTCGGCAGAATCACTATGCAAAAAGGGCCTGAATACTTCCTTGCCGCCGCTAAAAAAGTGCTTGAAGTCATAGAAAATGTCAAATTCGTGATGGTCGGCTCCGGCGATATGATGCACCGTGCTGTCGAACTCGCAGCACATCTCGGCATCGGCCACAAAGTCCTCTTTACTGGATTCCTGCGAGGCAATGACGTTGCAGCTATATACAAAATGGCCGACCTTTACGTCATGCCTTCGGTTTCCGAGCCTTTCGGTATCGCTCCCCTGGAGGCGCTGGACCATGACGTTCCGGTGATAATCAGCAAACAAAGCGGCGTCTCCGAAGTCCTCAAACACGCCTTAAAGGTCGATTTCTGGGACATCGAAGAAATGGCAAATAAAATCATTGCTGTCTTAAAATATCCCCCGCTTCAGATGACCTTGCGAGAGCAGGGAAACTTCGAAGTCAGAAGGCTCAGATGGCAGGATTCTGCCGGACGCTGTGTAAAAATATATGAAGACCTCGTCGCCTCGCCTATGCTGTGCTAACCAGCCGTACCAGGCAGGCGGCAGTACAGGAAAAACTTAATTTCAGGAATATTGCTGTTACTTTAGACAAGGGATTGTTTTATGGCTTCGGTGTGCTTTTATTTTCAGGTCCATCAGCCATTTCGCCTCAGACACTATACGGTTTTTGAACAAAACCATCGTTATTTCGATGATTACAAAAACCGCGCAATCTGCCAGAAGGTCGCAAACAAGTGCTACCTGCCGGCAAATCGACTTCTCCTGAACCTGATCAATTGTCACGAAGGAAGGTTCAAAGTTGCCTTCAGCGTTACCGGCGTTCTTCTCGAACAGCTGGCTCGATATGCACCGGAAGTGATGAGTACTTTTGATGCGCTGGCGCAGACCGGCTGCGCTGAGTTCCTTGCGGAAACATATTACCACAGCCTCAGCTTTCTCTACTCCAAACCTGAATTCATCGAGCAGATCGAAAAGCATTGTCTGACTATTAACCGCCTTTTCGGCCAGAACCCTCGAATCTTCAGGAACACCGAACTGATTTATAATAATGACCTCGCCGCAACCATCGATTCACTTAAAAAATTCGACGCCATATTGACCGAAGGCGCAGATCATATCCTCGGATACCGCAGTCCGAATTTTCTCTACAGGCCCACGAATTGCAGCCGGATAAAGCTCCTGCTCAAGAATTATCCCCTCAGCGATGATATCGCCTTTAGATTTTCCAATCGCAACTGGGCCGAATTCCCCCTGATGGCAGGCAAATTCGCTGACTGGGTAAACCAGGTCAACGGAAATGGAAATGTTGTAAATCTGTTCATGGACTATGAAACATTCGGTGAGCACCAGTGGGCGGACACGGGTATTTTTGATTTCATGCGGCACCTGCCTGAGGAAATCCTTCGGAATCCCGACAACAACTTCAGAACTCCCTCCGAAATTGTCGCTGCCTACGAACCAATGGGCACCGTCGATGTCCCGCATACGATAAGCTGGGCGGATACCGAACGAGACCTCTCGGCCTGGCTCGGCAACGCGATGCAGTCAAGCGCAATACATGAGCTTTACAGGCTCGAAAATCAGATCAAGGCCAGCCAGGATAGCGACCTCCTCGCAGACTGGCGAAAACTTCAGACTTCAGACCATTTCTACTACATGTCCACAAAATATTTTGCCGACGGCGACGTCCACAAATATTTTAACCCATATGACTCACCCTATGATTCATATATTAACTTCATGAATGTGATCAATAACCTGAAAAGTCGTTGTCGCAAAGAGGTCGGTAACGTTGTAGCGGCAATCTGAAACAACCGTATTTTTTCTTTTCTCTATCCGATTGTCCATTGATATAGATAAAAAACTATCCGCTCAGAAGTTCAGGAGACAATGTAAAATGTTACTCAGGCGAAGCAGCAGGGATACGACGGTATCTTTGACAACAACAGGCCGGCCCACCGAAGAACTACTCAATAGGGAATGGCTTCTGACAAATAAACGGGGCGATTTTGCCAGCGGCAGCGTGACAGGCTGCAACACACGCAAGTATCATGGTACCCTCGTCGGATCACTCTGCCCTCCGATAAACCGGATCGTAAGCCTTTCTGCATGCCAGGAAACAATAATAACACGAAAATACCAGCAGTCTCTGTCGGTATTTGAGTTCGCCGACAGCTTTGTCGCAGATGGACTGTCTTCATTGAAGAGCTTTCGTCGCGACATCGGCGTGCATTTCGACCACGAGCTGGAAGGCATAGAGCTTACCAAGTCCATTTACCTTCATCCTGACCACAGCGTTGTAGCAATCGTATACGATTTCCGCAGAGTCGCGTCCCCCTTGGAATTTGTCCTGAGGCCGCTCATAGCATTGCGGGATTTTCACTCACTTCAGACTAGTTACGCTCACCTCTACGCGGTATGGGTGGAAAACGGCATAAGCATCCGGCACAATATCCCGCATAGCTGTCAATTGTTCCTCCAGGCCGATGATATGTGGTTCGAGCACGACTGTCAGTGGTGGTTCAGTTTCATGTACCGCAAGGATAAGCAGCGAGGTCTGCCATATTGCGAAGACCTGTGGACACCGGGCTTCTATAAATGCCAGATAGATTATCCCCGCAGGATAGCTCTATGGGCCTATTTGAGCCGAGGTGAGGGCTGCTGTAGTTTTGAGTTTCCCTTCCTGGAGCAATTGTGTGAACAATTACGACAAAACCAGGCTGATGTTCTTGCTGCTTTACCCGTCAGGACCGAGTGTCTCAAAAAACTCTGGCTCGCCGCTGACCAGTTCATCGTGCAGCGACAGCAAAACAGCCGCCAGCAAACCACAACAATACTGGCCGGCTACCCATGGTTTGCCGACTGGGGCAGGGACACCTTCATTTCATTGCCAGGCCTGCTTCTGGTCACACAGCGATTTGACGAGGCCAAATCGGTAATGACCACTTTCGCACAAGCTATCGACGAAGGTATGATCCCAAATCGATTCGACGATTACAGCAACAAGGCCTACTATAACAGTATTGACGCCTCACTGTGGTTCATAAACTCCGCTTTCGAATACCTCTATGCATCCGGCAACGAAAACATCTTCCAGACCGAATTGCTTCCTGTTATCCGCGAAATTGTGGAAAACTACCGCAAAGGCACAAAGTTCAATATCCACGCCGACAGTGACGGTTTGATCACCGGCGGCAACGCTGAAACTCAATTGACATGGATGGACGCCAAGCACGGCGAAACTGCCTTTACGCCACGGTACGGCAAAGCCGTCGAGGTGAACGCCCTGTGGTTTAACGCACTTTGCAGCCTCGCTGCATTCTACCGGCAGCGGAAGCCGGAGTTGGCAGAATACTACGAAGCTCTGGCAAATCAGGCAGCAGGCAGCTTCGTCAGCCTTTTCTGGAATGATTCTGCCGATTGCCTTTACGACTGCATATTGCCTGATGGAACTGCCGATGCCGGTATCAGGCCAAATCAGATATTTGCTGTTTCCCTGCCCTTTTCGCCCCTGTCACCAGACAAACAAAAACAGGTGGTTGAAAAGGTCCGGCAAGACCTGTTAACACCATACGGCCTGCGATCACTGGCAAAAAGTGACAAAAACTACAAGGGTCATTACTGTGGATCAGTTCGTGATCGGGACGAAGCATACCACCAGGGAACCGTCTGGGCCCATTTAATAGGCCCCTTTGTCGAAGCAAATCTGCGGATCAACAACTTCAGCAAAAAAAACAGGAAGGAAGGATTTCGAATAATTGAGCCGTTGCTGCATCACCTCCGCCACGACGCCTGCCTCGGAAGTGTCTCGGAAATATTTGATGGCGATCCGCCTCACGAACCCCGAGGCTGTTTCGCTCAAGCCTGGGCCGTTGCTGAACTCATCCGGGCCTATAAGCTTGTTCATAACTGACAAAACAATATGTACTCGGCATAACCGGGACGCTATTCGACGTTAAAACTCTTCTGCCAGTTTCTGCGCATCAGTTATTGCTGCTTCAAGCACCTGCCGAGCCGCTTCCGGCCCCTGCTGTAAAGTAGGTTCCACCAGAATCGAGCGAATATCCGTAAATCCCATAAATCCAAATACCAGCTCGATATAGGCTTTCTGCATATCAAGGCAGCGAGCCTGCTCAGCTAAATATGTTCCGCCTCGTGCGTAGACAACCACAAGCGGCTTGTCGATAACAAGGCCCCTGTAACCCTGCTGTTCGGAATAGGTAAACGTATAGCCAGGCTGAACAAGCAGATCTATGTAGTGCTTAAGCCTGTAGGGAATGCCGAAATTCCACATAGGTGTCGCAATTACGTACTTATCAGCGGACTTAAACCGTTTGATAACTTTTTCGACACCCTGCCATGCCTGAGCCTCGGCATGAGACCGCTCAAGGCCGTGCATAATCGCATATTTCGCCTGAACAGTAAATCCGTTGAAACATGGAAGTTGTTCCCGAAAAACATCTAATGTTTCAATTTCCTCATCAGGATGCAGGTTTCGGTAGAGATCGATAAACGCATTGGCAACCGCCACGGAATACGAGCGATCTCTGGGCGAAGCCTTGATGTACAAAAGTTTTCCCATAACACACCTCCTTATTTATTCTTTCGTCTTTTAAGCCGCACTACATAGTTGACAAATTATAAGGCTGGAATCGCTTCTTTGACCTTCCTGATAAAATCCGCTGTTTCCCTGAGCATCTTCTTCCTGTCATCCAGATTATCTTCAATAATCGTCACAATGCGAGAGCCTATAATCACCCCATCAGCGCCCGCTGCAGCTACCTCTGCTGCATGTTCGGGCTTGCTGATTCCAAACCCCACACAGATCGGCACCGCTGTTACAGCCTTGAGCCTGTAAATCAGCGATTTAACTATGCCTGATAGCTCACTTCGTCCCCCCGTTACACCCAGCAGGGATACCGTATAAATAAACCCGGTCGTCTTCGAAGCGATCCGCTTCATTCTTTCATCAGCACTGTTAGGTGTAACCATAAACACCGTCTCAAGTCCTGCCGAAGCAGCAGGGGCAGTAACTTCATCTGCGTCATCAATGCTCAGATCGGCAATGAGTACACTGTTGACTCCCGCTTCATGGAAATCCCTGAAAAATCTCTCTATTCCGTACTGAAACACCAGGTTATAGTACATCAGCAGGCCGATCGGCACGTCCTTGTATTCCTTGACCTGGCGCACAAATTGTAACGCCTTTTTCACCGTCATGCCCGCCCGCAGAGAACGGATGTCGGCCTTTTGAATCGTCGGCCCATCCGCAATCGGATCCGAGAACGGGATCCCAAGCTCCAGCACATCCGCTCCGGAGTCGATAGCTGTTTTAACAAGCGCCAGGCTTGTATCAAAATCCGGATCGCCTGTTACAAAAAAAGGAATCAACACTGCCTTGTCGGCCTCTGAAAAAAGCTGTTTATATGTTTTCATACCTGGGTCCTTTATTTTACAGGCCGGTGCTTCTCGACAATGCCGACGTCTTTATCCCCTCGTCCCGAAAGATTCACCACCACAACAGTATCACAAGGCAGCTTACCTTTCTGCCCGATCAGATGCGCCAGCACATGCGAACTTTCCAGCGCAGGCAATATGCCCTCCAGTTTTGTAAGTATCTCAAATGCGTCAAGCACCGCTTCATCCTCAGCGGACACATACTCCGCCCTGCCGGTGTCTTTCAACAGACAGTGCTCCGGCCCGACCGCTGGATAATCCAGCCCGGCACTGACTGATTCAGTTTCATAAACCTGTCCCTCCCCATCCTGCAGAAGATAGGATTTGGCGCCGTGAAGAATACCGACCCTGCCCGCAACCAGTGTCGCAGAATGTCTCCCTGAAGATATACCCTCGCCTCCCGCTTCGACGCCGATCAGCTTGACCTCTTTATCTTCCAGGAAGCTTGCAAATATTCCTATGGCGTTACTGCCTCCGCCGACACACGCAAGCACCATGTCCGGCAGTCTTCCGATCTGCTCGAGACACTGCCTGCGGGCTTCTATGCCTATGCAGCTTTGAAAGTGCTTTACAATTGTAGGGTAAGGATGTGGACCTGCAGCGGAGCCGAAAAGATAAAAAGTATCGGTAACATGCGCCGTCCAGTAACGCAGGGCATCGTTAATGGCATCCTTCAAAGTGCCCGTGCCGCCTTCAACGCCGATAACCTCCGCGCCGCACAGCTTCATCTTGTGAACATTGACGCTTTGGCGCTCGATGTCCACAACACCCATGAATATCTTTGTCTCCATGCCGAAAAGTGCCCCGATCATCGCCGTCGCAAGCCCATGCTGGCCTGCACCGGTCTCGGCTATGAGCTTTTTCTTGCCCATATATTTCGCCAGCAGCCCCTGCCCAAGCGTGTTATTGCCTTTATGTGCTCCGCCGTGAACCAGGTCTTCACGCTTCAGATACACATTGAAGCCTACGTACTCGCTGAATCTTTTGGCATGATATAACGGTGAAGGCCTTCCCAGGTAACACCTGCGGTAATCCTCCAGCTCAGCAACAAAGCCCTTGTCACTATGGAAGCGAAAAAAAGCATCCTCCATTTCCTCAAGCGCAGGTATCAGAACCTCTGGTACGTAAAAGCCGCCATACTGCCCAAAGCGTCCACTGTGTTTCATCGTATCTTAGCCTCTCAAATCCTGAATATTATCAAACAGCTTCTGCATCCTCACGTGATCCTTTTTACCGGGCTTGCTTTCAATGCCGCTGCAGATGTCTATTCCATAGACACCCAGCTCAACCGCTTCACGGGCGTTGTCAGGGTTTATCCCCCCTGCCAGAAAAACGCGTTTGTTTATGTGCCCGATTATGTTCCAGTCAAAACCCTGCCCCGTTCCGCCATACTGCCCGGGGCGAAAGGCATCCAGAAGTATCGTGTCGGAAAAGTAGCTCTCGGCTTTTTTAATGTCTTCCGGGCCGGAGACGCGTAAAGCCTTCATCGTCTTGATATTGAAATGCTGCAGTGAATCAACAAACGCCGGCGTCTCATCTCCATGTAACTGTACCCAGTTGAACAGCCCATCCTTGATCCTCTCCTGTATCTGGCCTATAGTCGGGTTCACAAGCACGGCAACGGTATCAATAAAGCTGGGCAGCCTGCCTATTATCTCCGCAGCCTTGCGAGGGTCGATATATCGGGGGCTTGGTTCGTAGAAATTAAAACCCAGAAGATCCGCTCCCATGTCGATCGCTGCACGGGCATCCTCAAGATTCGTAAGACCGCAGATTTTTACCTTTACTATCAGCATCAGCCTTAACTGTTGGAAATTTTAATCAGCTTCTCCAGGGCTTCTGCCGCCCTGCCGCTCACAATCGCTTTGTCAGCAAGTTTTATCCCATGCTCAAAATCTTCCGCAAGGCCGGCGACAATCACAGCGGCAGCAGCATTTAACAGCACGATATCTTTCTTGGGGCCTTTCTGCCTGCCTTGAATAATATCACGTATTGTGCCCGCATTTTCCGCAGCATCGCCGCCTGCCAACTGGTCGCTCGACGCCCTTGAAATACCCAGTTCAGCAGGGTCAAGCTCTATTGAACTGACCCGGCCGTCACGAAGCTGCCGGATTTGCGTCGGTCCCAGTGTACTTATTTCATCCAGCCCGTCACTATGAACAACCAGTACCCGCCTTGCGCCGAGAATCCTGTGCGTTTCGATTATCGTATCTATCAGATCTTCCCTCGGAACTCCCATCACCTGGGCTTTTGCCCCCGCCGGATTCGCCAGAGGCCCAAGCACGTTGAAAACCGTCCTGAACCCAAGACTTTTTCTTATAGGCTGAACAAACTTCATTGCAGGGTGAAACATCGGGGCAAACATAAACCCGATCCCTGCCTGCTCAATACACGCTGCAATGATCGGGGGCGCAGCGTCTATTTTCACGCCGAGAGCTTCGAGCACGTCAGCAGAACCGCATTTGCTGGTAATACCACGGTTGCCGTGCTTGGCAACGTGTGCACCTGCGCCGGCAGCAACGATCGCTGCAGCGGTGGAAATATTAAACGTCTTTACCGCTGCACCTCCGGTGCCACACGTGTCAATCAGGTTATCTATCTTCGTTTCAATGTGCACAGCGTGGTCCCGAAGAGATTTTGCCAGGCCCGCAAGCTCACAAGGCTGTGTTCCTTTGATCCTCATCGCCGTCAGAAATGCCGCAATTTGCGCCTCGGCAACATCGCCCTGAAAAATGGTGTCCAGCACTTCCCCTGCCTGATCGAATGTAAGATCATTTCCTTCGATAAGCTCGTTAAGATAACCAGTTAGCCCTGTCATTTGCCCGCTATCCTTTAGTCGAATATTTCCTAGCGATTTTGAGCATATTTTCAATGATTTTGCCCCCAGCAGGCGTCAGTATGCTCTCCGGGTGGAATTGAACGCCGTAGATGGGCAGCTCCTTGTGTTTAACGGCCATGACGATCTGTTCGAACTGAGCGGTCATTTCCAGACAATCAGGCAATTCAGTGGCACAAAGACTGTGATACCTGCCGGCCTGGAGCGGATTTTCGATGCCTTCAAAAAGGTCCTTTTCGTCATGGGTAACGCGGGAAGGCTTTCCGTGCATCACCTCGGGAGCATGTCCCACCCTGCCGCCGAAATACTGTACGATCACCTGATGCCCAAGACAAACCCCGAATATCGGCAGCTTGTCCTTAAAATAATCTACCGCTTCCAGCGATACTCCGGCCCTGTCAGGTGTACCCGGGCCGGGCGATATTAAAAGAAGATCCGGCTTGAACTGTGCCGCCACCTCCCTGAGCTTATCAAGGGCGGTATCCGCGCGATAAACAAGAGCATTGCAGTTGCGTTTGCAGAATTCATCCACGAGGTTGTATGTGAATGAGTCGAAATTATCGATAAACAATACTTTGCTTTGTCCAGCAGCTTCCATATCCGTTTCCTTACAGCCCTCGTATTGCCCTGATACAGGAATTGGCTTTGTGCTCCGTTTCAATAAACTCACTCTGCGGGATGCTGTCGTGCACGATGCCCGCTCCTGCCCTGATGTAGGCGGTCCCGTCTTTGACCTGAAAAGACCTTATTGTAATACAACTGTCGAACTGCCCGTCGACGGTAAGGTACATAACCGCCCCGCCGTAGTAGCCGCGTTTGGTTTTTTCGAGTCTGCGGATTATCTTCATCGCCTCTATTTTCGGCGCGCCGGTCAGCGTACCCATGTTCATCGTCGCAAGATAGGCACTTAGGGCGTCAAGGTCTTTTCGCAGAACACCTTTGACATTGCTGACAAGATGCTGAACGGAAGCATATTTCTCGACAATCAGCAGTTCCGTAACGATCCTTGAACCTGCCTGGGCGACACGGGCAATATCATTTCGGGCAAGGTCGACAAGCATCATATGTTCGGCAAGCTCCTTGCGGTCCAGCTTCAGTTCGGCTTCATAGCGAAAGTCTGTCTCCGGGTCGATTTCAGGGCCGGTCCTTCCCCTGGGCTTGGTGCCTGCTATCGGGCGTATTTCGACGTATCGTTTGGTCGTCCCGCTGACCCGGAGGTTTAGTTCGGGGCTGGCGCCTATAAGTATCGTGCCGGGAGTGTTGAGATAGAACATATACGGCGAAGGGTTCAGTTGACGCAGGCGTTTGTAGACATCAAGCGGCTCATCAGGGCACGGTTCGATAACGGTACGGCTGAGGACAACCTGGAATATATCGCCGTCTATAATATTCTGCTTTGCGGTTCTGACCATTGCTTCGTATTCGCCCTGGGCGGTATCAGAGCCGGCTTTGACATCAGCATTGATACGTTTTTCTCCGGCAGCGGGGGTGAATCTGGCCATGTTGAAATAATAGTCAAAGCACTGCTGAGCCTGCTGGATGGTTTTTTCGCGGTCGGCGTCGGTGATAATGACGTTTACAATGATATATCCGGTGTTGTGTTCGTGATCCATCAGGAAGATATTGTCGGCGAAGTACAGCTCGTAGTCGGGATTGTTCAGAATATCGGTATCGCTGGGGGGCAGGTCCTCAAACTGGTCAACAAAGTCGTAGCTCAGCGCTCCGACCAGGCCGCATGTTACCCGAAAGGGCTTGCTGGCCAACTCGAAGGCGAAGGCCACGGCACGCAGGACATCCATCTGGTTGATGCTTTTGAGCCTGGTTTGCTCGTCAACGGCGGTTTTGGCTTTTTTGATTCGGCCTTTAATGTGGTCAGCGGCGAATTCGACGGTTTCACAGAAGGAGAATCTGTCTCGTCTGTCGGCGGCGAGATATGCCACCATCCGCCTGCCGACGTCGGTAAGGGCTTTGATGGAGAAATCCAGGCCTGTGCCAGTGAGGTAGAGAGCCGGCCTTGCAGTTCCGAAGGTCAGCGCGCCTCTACCGGGTTCGGGAAGATACTCACGGGATTCCAGAAGGACACAATTAGCGGCCCGGCCATAGTCGCTGAGCCTGGCAAAAAAGGCGACCGGGTCGTCCATGTCGATCTGCTTGACGATCGGAACGATCTGGCCCGGCCTGGCATTTTTGATTATCGACTTGTAATCTTCCATTCTATCGCCTTTTCAGCAATACTTTTACTGTTTTGGCAGCAACAGCACAAATAAAAAATCGCAGTCCATCGATTATGACAGGCTGCGATTTAAGCTTTTTTTAAGGTATAAACGGCCAGTATCTGCTGCCTGTCTATGTATTGACAGGCCACCACCATGAATGAATTGTGCTGATACATTGGCTCATAGTAGATATTAGACCAGATAAAGCTTCGTTCGTCAAGTAAAAAAAGGCTTGCGCGCGGGGAGTTATGTGGAAAATTTGGTCGGGAATTGGGGGTTTTTGGGGAGGTTTTGAGGGGGGTAATGTTTGTTTTTGGGCTAATATTAAGGGTTGGGCAGCGAAAAAACGTGAATTTTTTTGGATTTTTTAGTCATTTTTTGCGAAAAGTGCGCTACTTTTTACCCGGTTCTTGCTATGTTTTGTACTGCTTTTATACCATTTTTTCGTTTTTTTTCGTGTTAAGATATAGCGAGTTTGACGGTAGTAACGATTGTATTGACCTGCGTGAATGGGGCGAAGGAAGAGAGTCTTGAGTCTTGAGTCTTGAGTCTGGGGGCTGGGGATTTATCTGCGAGGGTGCCGAGAGAGACGAAAAAATTCGAATCGCGAAATACGAAATTCGAAACAAATCCGAAATTCAAAATCCGAATGACTAAAACGGTAAAGGCAGACAACGATGGATGGTATGGATTATTGTTTCCCGCGAATGCGTGAAGAGAGTCTTTGGTCTTGAGTCTGGAGTCTTTAGGCCGGAGTCTGGATGTTATTTCCTTCGGAAAGAACAGATAAGGGCGTTGAGAGTTTTGCATGTTTCTTCGCATTTATACATAGCGTCTTAACTAATTGCGCATAATCTTTTTAATGTTGTATTTGGTTTACTCCAATGCTCAAATTGGGAAAACACGGTTTCGATGAGTTGCTCCGATTCAGGAAAATAACGATTATGGGTACAAAGTCGACGAGTCAGTTTCCAAACTCTTTCGATAGAATTAAGTTCCGGGCTGTATGGCGGAAGGAAATCAAGTTCCAAAACATCGCTATGCTCTTTGAGCCGGGGTTCGATAACTTTGGCATGGCGCCGTCTTGATTCACCGTTGTTGTCTTAAAACAAAAATCGCAGGTATCACAAGAACCGGTACAAGACGGTACAGGCGGGTTGCCAAACCCTGTCTGCATCCGAATGGTAGCAGTGGTTATTCCCTGAAAACCATCCAAGACACTACCATTATACTTAATAATTGCATAAAAAACCAAGAAAAACGGCAACGATAGGCAATATTGCTGCATCTCTTAAAACCTAAAGCAGCATTTTCGGACTAATCGGTGGCGTCAAAATTAAAAGTAATATCAAGCTATATCTTACAGAAAGTTATATGATAGCGGCAAGTACACACAAAAGAGTCGTTATTTAAACGGCCAATTATAAGGACAGTAATAGAGCCATTCATCAGCGAATATATTCAAATCCAGGTAGTCAACAATATCGTATTCGTCCTTATACAGGTCTGCCGGCAACTCTTCTCCGGTCTCAAGCCAATACTCAGCAAATCTTGCAAAGTGTTCAAAACTGACTACGCATAATGGTCCACCTGGCCAGAAACCGCCAAGCAATTCATACTTCTCGCTCTCTGAGTACGCTGCATCATGCTGAGCAATCGTGCCGGTTACAATGTATTGTCCACTGCTACTGATTCCGCCGCCTCCATCAATCGTATGCCAGTCAATCTCATAATCGGCAAACGTAGTAACAGCTGTTACAATACATATCGTCAGCAGTAAAGCAGTACCTGTTACAACAAATTGATTCAGTTTAAGAGGTTTCATTGTCGCCCCCCTTTGCTCTGCCTAAATTGCTGCTGCGGTATCATTTTTTCCAAAGCGTCGAGTCTTTGGTTCAATAAATTGTTTTCTGCCTTTAATTGTTCTGTTGTTGTAGCTTGGTCTTTTAAAACCTCAAGCAGATACAGGCAGACTCTAGTGTATCTGACGGTCTCAGGTTGGTTTTCTTTGTTGTAGCCAACCAGTTTGTTAAGACCTAACTCATCGAGTTCTTCTGCGATCAGGCCGATTGCTCGCTGTTTGGTTGTTTTGTCAATAAAAGACCTCGGCTGGACAGCCAGGATTTTTGAGAAGTCATCATCCAGAGGTTGAATATTATCTTTATATTTTGCGGAAGAGAACTCGCGGTAGAGCCGGTTATTCGTGATGATGACGTTGTCTCCACTGGATGTCGTGCCCATTCCGCGGATTTCGACAGCACCTTCAACACCAAGTGTGCCATTTACGCGCATTGTATAACTCTCCGGGTCATTGGTCCCAACGCAAAGTTCACTCGTTACACATACATCTCCGGAGAAATAACCGGCCCAATTGTTTGCACCGCCCGATGCGTGACTATAGATACCGTAATTGTAGTTTGAGGCATTCATCGCCGAAAACCTCCCTCCATAATGAACGCTTCCGCCCGACCCGATAGTTTCAGCTTTGATCCCGTAAGCAGTACTGGTGCTTTTGGTATTAGTCAGATATGCGGCATGCTCGTAAGCGGTTGAAATATTCAGCTTTGCAATTGTGTTCGGCTCAGCACCAAGGCCGATGAGACCTGTAATATAGCTGTTGCCAGCGACATGAAGTTTATGCGAGGGGGAAGTTGTGCCGATTCCGACTCTGTTAGCCGAGCTATCTACAAACAAAGTGTCTGCATCCATTCGTATATCATCATCCGGGCCAAGGTTAATTTCGTCATTTGCTTGTATCCATAGATTACCTGAGTTTTCAATGATTCTTGTAAAATCATTAGCAAATGAAATATCTCCGTAGGCATCCAGACGGATATCACCGGCAACATGCAGTTCCTTCGCGGGTGTGGTAGTTCCAATCCCAACCTTGCCGCCTTTAACTACTAATCTATCATCGCTTGATTCGTTTAAGCTTAAATAGTCGTCGATTGCATCCCAATATATACCAGCTTTGGTAACTCCGCTTTCTACCATTAACAGACCGCTGTTACCTGAGCCATCAGCTTTAAAGTAGGCTAGAGAGCTATCACTTTCTACTTTAGCATAGGCAGGACTGCTGGGTTGATAAACATGCAGCTTGTCTCCAGGGTTTGACGTCCCGATACCAACGTTACCAGATACGGAAGAATAAATATTGTTTCCCGAAACAACCCAGGAGGAATCTCCACCAACAGGCCAGCTTGTTCGACAATCAGCTCCAAGGCAGAGTTCGTTGGCCTTGACAGTACCGACAACGTGCAGTTTCTTTTGAGGCGAGTAAGTGCCGATTCCAACATTATAGTTGTCGTCTACATATATGCCGCGTGCCTGAATCGCAAATGGAACCGGCGTTATTTCCTGTCGCGGACTCAGGATGGTATATTCGCACGGGTCATCAAGTTCGCCCGGTCGAATACCAATCTCGATCCATCGTTTTTTGTTGGTAAAAACATTGGTGCCAAAATCCAGTTCGACCGTGAAGTAACCATTAATCACGTCCACTTCGTTTATATCGATTGTGCTCCCTGTTTGCGTGCCGTTTTCGATGGCGTTAAAGAGCTTAAACTGAAAATCATATTCGCCTTCTGCAACATTATTGCCGTCAAGCAGACGCCCCTGATAAGTAAAGTTCGAGTCGACTTTCGGCTCTGTTACAATAACAGACACGCAGTCCAGTGTAACACTACAGTCGGCATTGTGCAGCCATAATCCGACATCACCTGGTTGAAGTGCCTCAAACTTAAAGACAAAGTGAACACCTGCAGAAGGCGCAGGATCACTACCGTCAGCGGTGATTTCATAACAACACTCACCTGGTGCACTCCAATCAGTTGCCTGAGCGTCCGAGCCAGCCTCCGGCCTGATCTCCAGCAGCGTCAAAGTGCCTTGGCTTAAACCGTAGACCCAGTATCCTATGTAAGTGTCGTTATTATCGGAAACAACTTCAAAGGTGCACGACTGGCCAACCAGCAGATCAATTGATTCGACTGACTGATTGTTCACCGTCAAATATTGGGCACCGCTTGCTAGAGATGCCAAAGACAACAGCAGAACAGGTACAATTAAGGCTTTCATTTTTTTGTCCTTTCGAAAAATTTTTTATTTTAACATCGCACTGATAGCGCTGTTTTTTCGATTTACTCGAGCTTAAGAGGTACAGACAGTTGAACTACAAGAATACATTTTCTCATCACTCCTCAAAAAACGATGATTTTTCTGCATAATATACAAAACTATAATACCGTTTTTGGGCTATAAATACAAGCCCAAATTTATTTCCCGGTATTACAAGCTTGCGGTGGATTTTTTTGGCCTTTAAGATTGACAATGTTGGGGCTGTCGGACTTTTGAGACGCAAAAAATAGTACCGGAAGAAGTCTAAGGGCAAAGGCAAAAGAGAGTGGATTATATTCACGTCTTTGAGAGGGAGAAGGGGGGGAGTGTTTACAAAGATAAACCAAAGAAGTACTTTTAGTGTGAGAGGTGGTGTGGGATTCCAGATTTGAGGTTTCATAGATTGCTGGGGGCGGCAATAGCAATGATGGTGAAGAAGGATTTTTTTCTCCCCCCCGGAAAACATGTAAAGAAAAATGATAGCCGGGTTTTAATACTACAGGGCCATCTGGTGCTGTAAGATCAGGTTTTTCTGTTTTGCGGGGAGCGACGGTGAAAACAAGGAAGATTTGCAAGGAAAAAGGATAAAAGGACACCCGAGGTAAAGAAGTCAAGAAAAAGCCGTGCATTTTTTATTTGAGGGTAGTAAAATCATGGCTTATATAATGAAGGAGTCATGATAAGTGGAAACAGGGATGAAACAGAAAGTTCATAGTAATGTTGTTTCGCTTTGCGCGAATGGGGAGCGGGCGATTTGTGTGAGTGATGTCAGGATTCGTTTTGATATCGGCCGGTGTAAAGGGTGCGGGCTTTGTGTGGATGCGTGCCCGCGGAGTAATATCCGCATGAGCGAGGAGCACAACCGGCTTGGGCATTTTTATGCACAGGTAATCGATGAGAGCAAGTGCAACGGGTGCGGGCTATGCTACCGCGTTTGTCCTGACATGGTGATCGAGATAGAGAAGTAATGCCTGGGAAAGTACTGCTAAAGGGTAACGACGCGATGAGTGAAGCGGCGATTCAGGCTCATTGCCGATTTTTCGCCGGTTACCCGATCACCCCGCAGAATGAGGTTCCGGAGTATATGTCTCGGCGGATGCCGGAGGTTGGCGGTACGTTTATCCAGGCGGAGGCGGAGCTTTCTGCGATAAACATGATTTTTGGTGCGGCGGCGGCGGGTGCGAGGTGCATGACAAGCTCATCTTCGCCGGGGATAAGCCTGAAGCAGGAGGGGATCAGTTATATTGCAGGTGCGGAGCTGCCTTGTGTGATAGTGAATGTTCAGCGCGGCGGGCCTGGGCTTGGGAACATCAGGGCGGCGCAGGGGGATTACTTTCAGGCGGTCAAGGGGGGTGGTCATGGTGATTACCGGCTGATTGTGCTGTCGGCGTCGACGGTGCCGGAGCTGTATGAGCTGACGATGAATGCGTTCGATTATGCGGATTATTATCGAAATCCTGTTATGATTCTCAGTGACGGGATACTTGGGCAGATGTCGGAGCCGGTTGAATTGAAGGAGTATCGGCCTTTGTTTGATCTGCCGGTGAAGGACTATATTCTGGACGGGTGCAAAGGGAGAGAGCCGAGGGTTGTTCGGACGCTTTTTCTGGGGCAGGAATATACGCTGATGCAGCACAATGAAAACCTCAGGAAAAAATATGAGAGGATATCGCGGGAACTGCAGTTGTCTGAGGAATACAGGACAGAGGATGCGAAGCTTGTGGTTGCGGGGTACGGGATTACGGGGCGGATAGCGCGAGCGGCGGTTGATCTTGCGAGGCAGGAGGGGTTGAAGGTCGGGCTGATGCGGCCGATTACGCTGTGGCCTTTTCCTGTGGGGGCGTTCAGAGAGCTTGCGGAAAAGGTAGAGAAGTTTGTCGTTGTGGAGATGTCGAACGGGCAGTTTATCGAAGATGTGAAGCTGGCGATCGAATGCAGCAGGGCAGTTGAGTTTCTGGGGCTGGGGGGTGGGTGGTATCCGTCGCCGGAAAACATTCTCGAGAAGATAAAAGAGGTTTATTGATGAAGCTTTCGAGGCCTGAGAGTTTATACGATGTGCAGACGCATTACTGTCCGGGATGCGGGCACGGTATTATCCACCGGCTTATCGGCGAGGTAATTGATGAGCTGGGGATCAGGGAGAAGGCTATTGGTACAGCTCCGGTGGGATGCGCGGTGCTGCTTTATGATTATTTCCGGCTGGATGTGATAGAATGTGCTCACGGGCGTGGGCCTGCGGTGGCGACAGCGATAAAGCGGGTTCGGCCTGAGAATATAGTGTTTACTTATCAGGGGGACGGCGATCTTGCGGCGATCGGGACGACGGAGATGATTCACACCGCCAACAGGGGCGAGAATATCACCACGATTTTTGTAAATAACGCGGTGTACGGGATGACGAGCGGTCAGATGGCGCCGACGACGCTGCTTGGGCAGTGGAGTACGACGACACCGATGGGAAGAGGCAAGAACATGGAAGGGGGGCCGATCAGGGTGTGTGAGCTTTTGTCGAGTCTTGAAGGGGCAGCGTATCTGGAGCGAGCAGCGGTTGACAGCGCTGCGAATGTTATCAAGACAAAAAGAGCGATTAAGAAGGCGTTTGAAAATCAGATCAACGGGGCAGGATATTCGCTGGTTGAGATACTTTCGATGTGCCCGACGGACTGGAAGATGACGCCGAAGGAAGCGACGGTTTTTGTGGATGAGCAGATGAAGAAGGTGTTTCCGCTGGGAGTGATCAAGGATCGCAATGGTTGACAGGGAGACGAGAATTATAATCGCAGGTTTTGGGGGGCAGGGAGTTGTTCTGGCGGGAGAGCTAATCGCGAGGGCGTGCATTTTTGAGGAAGTTAACGTTACAGCGATGGTTTCTTACGGTGCGGAGATGCGGGGGGGAACGGCTAACACGACGGTAGTGCTTTCGAACGGTGAGATAGGCAGTCCGGTAGTGGAACGGCCTGACATTGCGATTGTTCTGAACCGGCCATCGCTGGAAAAATTCGAGCCTTTGATTGTCGAGGGCGGCGTGATAATTGTGAATTCATCGATGATAGATATCGGGGTGGGCAGAGGGGGCCTGAAGGTATTTGAAATTGGCGCGACGGACATTGCCAAGGAGATGGGTAATATCAGGGTAGCCAATGTGATATGCCTTGGTGTGTTTCTCAGGGCGACGGGTCTGCTGAAAAAGGGAAGTATTGAAGAGGCGATTTGCGAGGTATTCAGCGGGCGGAGGCAGGGTCTTGCAGCGATAAATAAAGAGGCGCTGGAGCGTGGTTTTTCCATGGACGGGAACCGGAAGTGATAAGTACGGTCGAGCAGGACAGTGGTAGTATAATGCGGCGGGTGAGTAGGCTGTTTTCCGACAGGAGGGGGAGCTTTTCGTCGCTTCGCATGACAGCGATGATAGATATGATATTTCTTCTTTTGATATTTTTTTTACTGACGGCGAATTTCCGGCTTGATGAAGGATTTCTTCCTGTCGAGCTGGGGGAGGTTCAGGCGGCGGGTCAGCGGTTCGGGAGGATAGAGCCGCTGGTTATCTCGCTGTCGGCGGTGCAGGATGGCTGTGCGGTTTCGATCGGGACGGGCAGCGGGGTTTTGATCAGGCATGGTGCAGAACAAGTGGAGCTTTCGAGTCTGGCAGAAGCGCTTCGCGGGGTGATGGCTGATCAGAAACGAAGTCCGAAAGACCCGGTTGAGATTATCTGCGATCCGCAGATAAGGTGGGACAGTCTGACAAAGGTGTATGACCTTCTGTTCGGGATGGGTATTAGTGATATCACATTTCATATGACGAACGATTACTATGATGCGGCTGAATAGGGGCTGGTTCAGCATTTCCTTAATAATATTTGCGGGGTGGGCGGCTTTGTTTATAAACATTGCTGTGTGTACCGGGGAGATGCGCGAAGGGGAGGAAGCTGAATTTTTTGCGGGTCGGGCTGCGGCTATTGCGAATGATTTTTTTGCCTCCAGTATTGAACAGCGGTTAAGCTATGAATACCGGGACGAGTTTTTTTGTCCGGATGAGAGGGGATCATTATACGTGCTTGCGAGTGAGGCAAGAGAGCAGATGGGGCAGGTGCTTGGCGAACAGGAGCTGCTGAAGAAGCGGATCGAGGATTATTCGGGGACGGACTGGGAGGATCGTTTCGGCAAGACGGGGCTGTGGAGGAAGGTGTATGCGGATATATGCGTAACGGAGCTTTTGAAATGCCGGGTTGATTATTATGTTGCGCTGGCGGGGCCTGCGGAGAGACGGGAGAGGATACTTTACGGTATTCTGGAAAAGATCAACTTGCTGCCGAGCGGGAGTTTGATGTCGCAAAAGCAGTATCTTCGTGTGAAGGTGTCGATATTGCTGTGGCAGAATGAGTCGGCTTCGGAAGATTCTGCGAGGGAGCAGCTTGAATTGATCCTGGGGGGTGATGAGATCGATCAGCGGGAGTATTTTGAGGCGGCGATAGAGAAGATCAAGATGGATTTAGCGGTTGAGAGGGCAAATCTGGAGGAGCTTGTCAGGCGTTTTGCGGGCAGCGGTGTGGGAGAGGATTTTGAACTTAACGTGCGGTTTGCTTTGCTGCTGAGCAGGTACGGCATGGTGGATGAGTTTTTGCGGATATGCCGAAAAAAGCCGGATGCAGGGCGGCTTGTCGGGAGGATAATCTGGGCTGATCTGGTTGAGAAAAGCAAAAGTAACCGGCTTGGTGAGGTGGATTTCGGGGCGCTTGACATTTCGCAGGTGGAACTGGCGGTTGAGGCGGGGGTCGATGTTAATGACGGGTATCATGGGTCTGTGCTTGAAAGGCTTGCGGCGTTGAAGCAGTTCCAAAGCGCAGCGGTGTTGTACCGTGCGGGGCTATGCGCGATAAAGAGGCGGCCGGACAAGGCAGTTGATTTGCTGATACGGGCAGGAAGGGCACAGTACAGCAAGGGGGAGCAGGCAGGGCAGCTCAAGGCGGAGGAATTTGCCCGTCAGGGTGCGATGCTGGGGTACGAACTATTTGTGGAGGACAGCAATAATTGTGATCTTGCGGTAAGATCGCTGGGTGAGTACTGTGATATTGCGGGGAGCTATCGCGATGAAAGGCTGGAATATTTGTACGCACAGGTATTGAGCAAATGCGGTTATGACAAAAGAAGTGCTGAGCAACTGCAAGGAATAGCAGCTTGCAGCGGGCATTCTTTCCGGGCGAATGCGCAGTATGACTTAATTGTCAATAAGCTCAAGGAAGTTAATGATTTCAACAGCCCGGCGGGGAGGGAGGTTCTTATGGAACTTGAGGGGCTGGTGACGGCGGGTACAGATACGGATGCAGAGGAAGGCAGAATTTATAGGGATGCGGCAGTACTGTATTGCCGTTTAGAGCTTGAGCATAGGGGGATGGAGGGGGCTGACAATGTTTTAAGGGTTCTGTCAAAGATCAATGCTCCGGGTACAAAAAGGCTTAATGTGCTTCGGTCGGCGGCGTTGAGCAGGCTAGGCAGGATGGAAGAAGCGGCGGAAGTAATGGTTAGAGCGATCGATGCGAACAGTTGTGAAGAGTTTGCCGATGCGGCAGGGCTTGTGTTGTTGATTGCGGACAGGATCGACGAGCGTATGGATGATGCGGGTTTTGAGCGGCTTGCCGAAAATGCGGCGCAATTATCGTGGTATTGTTATAACTGCTGTGAGGAGGCGTCGAAGCGTCAGTTTGGGCTATTGTATGCCGAGCTTGCAATTCTGGCAGCAGGAGAAAATAGAGAGAAGCTTACAGATGTTGAGGTTTTTTTGCGTGATTCCGGTGCAGGTTCAGATACAGGGGATATGAGTTTTCTTCGCTGCCGGGCAAGGCTTGCACGGGGCCAAGGGCGATTCGGCGAGGCAGCGCAGAACTGGGTCCGGATAAGCGAGATTCTCAAAATACAGGAGGGGATAATTTCCGAGAACAGGAGCTGGTACTGGTGGAGAGCCAAATTCGGGGAGCTTTGGAGCTGGTCACAGATGCCGGGAACGGACAGAGGCGATGTGCTTCACAACATAGAGGTTCTGCAGAACAGTTTTTCGAATGTGCCTGAGTTCTGGCTGGAAAAGCTGGTGGTGCTTTATGAGGAGTTAAAAGGTAAAATCGAAGCACTAAAGGAGTAATTCAGTTGGAACGAGCAGACATCAAAGAGCTATATTTCATTACACCAATTACCAATGTAGTTTCTATTCTGCAGCATGGGATATTATCACACGAACTTTCGAAGAAGTTGTCTCACGAATCTATTGCGATGGAAGATGTTCAATCCAGAAGGAAAAACAAGCAAATCCCCGGTGCCGGAAAGCTTCATGAGTATGCGAATCTCTATTTTGATGCTCATAATCCGATGCTTAGCAAAAGACGGGGCCAAAATAACCAGATATGTATTCTGTGTGTTAATCCATCAGTTTTGGATTTACCAGGTGTTATAATTTCCGATCGGAATGCGGCAAGTGGTTGGGCAAGATTTTACACTGTCAGCGCGGGATTGGCGGCATTAGATAAGGATAAAATTTATGCCAGGTATTGGATAAATGCAAATAACCAGTATGAGGCATGGGAGAATAAATCGCTTAAATGTGCGGAGGTTCTTATACCTTACAGAGTTGAACCCAAATATGTTATAGGTGCCCATGTTGCAAATCAGACAGCCTTAAAAGCTTTTAAGGAACTTAAGATTCAATTGACCGTATGTATTAAAAATGATATATTCTTCTTTTGAGAGGTTGTCATGAAGATTCTATTAGGCGACATTCTGAAATCCAAGGCGCAAACCCTTGTCAACACTGTAAATTGTGTTGGTATAATGGGTAAAGGGATAGCTCTGGAGTTTAAGAACCGATTTCCGGAAATGTTCAAGGATTACGCACAGCGATGTGAGCGCAACGAAGTACGTATTGGCCGGCCCTATGTGTACAAAAGTCTATTCGGTCCGCAGATTGTAAATTTCCCGACCAAAGATCATTGGAAGTCTGTCTCAAAAGTAAACGATATTGAGCAAGGTCTGGATTACCTTTTGGCGCATTATAAAGAGTGGGGTGTTACCTCGGTAGCGATTCCCCCGCTTGGTTGTGGAAACGGTCAATTAGAGTGGAAAGTCGTTGGGCCGCTGATTTATAGTCGAGCCAAACAATTGGATATTCCTGTTGAAATTTATGCTCCATACGGCACAAATCCCGCAGAACTAACGGAGTCATTTCTAAAAAATGCCAGCGAATCTGCATATGCCGATAATAGTATATCAAGACAGGGACGGCTTTCATTCAATCCTGCGTGGGTGGGTCTGATCGAGATTTTGTATCGCATCGAGAAACAACCATATCATTGGCCTGTCGGCAGAATATTTTTTCAAAAGATTGCCTATGTAGCCACTCAGCAGGGATTACCAACAGGATTTAATTATCAACGAAAGAGTTACGGGCCCTTTTCACAAGAACTCAAGCTGGCTGAATCAAAGCTAATCAACAATAATCTCTTACAGGAAGAACGTGTGGGCAGAATGTTTGAAGTCAAAGTCGGTCCTGGTTTCGAAGAGTCTCGAAGACGTTACAAAGCTTTATTGGAAAAATACACTTCTGTAATTGAAAAAACCACAGATTTATTTATGCGGGTTGACACAAAACAGGCGGAAACTCTCGCTACAGTGATATTCACCGCGGTTGAACTCAAGAAAAAGAAAAAGGCCGTCGTTTCGGAGATAAATGTTCTTGATGCCGTAATGGAATGGAAACAGTGCAGGAAGCCGCCGTTGGATAAAGTTATGCTCGCTTCCACTATCCGCAATCTTGGTATGCTGGACTGGCTTGATGTGAAACCAGACGACAGACTGCCTGTGTCTGAAGAAAACGAGATATGTGTTTGATAATATGACATACGCCAACAGGTATCCGGTAAAAATCACCGGAGTTACCCAGATGACAGGAACTGTGGGGCTTAGCTCGACTTTTGCCATTTATTATAGTTAAGCTGCCTGGCTAAGATAATCCAGCAGAAGATTCCGTAATTTTGGGGATAGTTTTTGAAAACCATTATGATAAGAAACCTTTTCAAAAATAGTCTTTTGCCAAAACAAT
>JBDRHL010000047.1:0-38015 GCA_043816955.1 Planctomycetota bacterium
GCTAAGGGACAGCTATCTATCAGCCCACAACGGGCCATTGAACTGACACAAACGATGTATGAGCTGCGTTTTGAATTACCAAATGATCCGGAGGTGCAGCATGTTTTGCTGAAAATGGATGCTGAGCAACAAATGCTCTACTTTTTTGTGGGGGCTGCTGAAAGTTCCCCAAATATACTTTTTTTTAAAAAAATACTTGACTAAATCGGCAGTCAAGGTTATACTGAATTTTGTGATGAATCGATTCATCAGCTTAGATGAAACGTTTCGGCGTTTTTGGGAGCTAAAATGGTCGTGAAAGGACAAGTAACACTGAAGGAAATAAGTCAACGCCTTGGGTTGGGCGTATCGACTGTCTCGGAGGTTCTTAACAACAAGTCAATCCGGTGTAAGCCGACGACTCGTCAGCGGATTCTTGAGCTTGCCGATGAGTTGAACTATCGGCCCAACATCGCCGCAAAATCCCTGACAAGTCAAAAAACCAACACAATCGGGCTCGTGGCTTCCAGTTTGTCGTTAGGACTGAACGAAATCGAGCAGGTGTGTTGGGATGCAGGCTACACAATGAGTGTTACTGCTACGCATCTTGATCTGGATAAGCAATCTGAAATACTTATGCAGCTTCGCCAGAAGTATGTTGACGGGACAATTCTGATTGATCCTCTGCCCGAATGTCAAGTAATTAACGAGCTTCAACATGACAGTTATCCGGTGGTAATTGTGTCGGAGTCGATTGACTATAAAGATGTAGATACGTTTTTGATGAACATCAAAGGCGGTGTGGAACTGGCGGTAAAGCATCTGGTGCAACTTGGGCATCGTCGGATCGCAGCAACGTTTTCGCCCAGTCAGTGGGCTTTCGGGACATTGCGGGACCAAGGCTGGCGGGAAGGCCTTAAGGAGGAGTTGGGAATAGAGCCGGAGGATGAATGGTACATTCCGCTGACTACTGCCAAACCAAAAGGCGGTGTTTACAGCATCGCATATGACGCAGCGGAAGAGTTTACCCGCCGCTTCAAGAAAAATGACGCCCGGCGCCCGACCGCCCTTTATACTTCGGTAGATGAGGTTGCGGTTGGGGCTATTCGAGCCTTTCATGATGCCGGCTGGCGAGTGCCGGAAGACATATCCGTTATCGGCATGATGGCGCTGGAGCTTGGCAGGTATTGCCAACCACCCGTCACATCAGTGGATATTGAACACAGGGAATGCCGCACGCAGGCAATAAAGCACCTGCTGAAAGTTGTGTGCGGTGAGCAAGGCGATCCTCGGCCGGTCGTGGAAAGATTCGGAATAAGGTTGGTAAAGAGAGATTCAACATGCGAGCCGCCGTTTTAGGAACCGGATATGAAATTAGTCGTGAAGCGGCATAATGATAATAATGTTGATGGGAAAGTGTTATTGATAATAACTTATTTTAATTCGAGAGGAGGTCTTAAAATGCAAAAAATGTGGTTTCTATTATGTGTTGTGGTTGCTGCGCTTGGCTTGAGGTTTAGCGCGGCCCATGCGGGCGAGTGGAAGTTTGACTTTCAGCCGGCAGGGGAGACGCCGGCGGCTGGTTACACGCAGGTTACTGAGTCGACTATATACAACGTCGGTACAGGGTACGGGTTCGTCAATCAAGGTCTCGATAAGGGGTCAAGATATCGTCCGGCATATACATCCGATACCCGGTTGCTCGGCTTTGTCTACACGGAAGGCCAATTTGTTCTGGATCTTGCCAACGGTGATTATTACGTGACCTTTGCCATAGGAGACGCTCAATACAACAGATGCTGCAGAATAGAAGTTGAGGGTGTAGAGTACGGCCAGTCTGAAGGTTGGCCTTACCCTCAGGGTGAGCCGATTTACCTGTTAAACGCGACAGGCAACGTCTGGCAGTATATTGTGCCAATTCAGGAATCGCAGCAGGGGATCGGTCATCAGGTGGTAACCCAGGGTGAAACGTTTACCGGTTTGTCGCAGTTTCTGTATCTGGACCGGAAACTGGTAACCGTTTCTGACGGCCAGTTGACAGTTGCCAGTACCGGGGTCAACATAGAGGACCCCAATGATCCTAATGACGATTGGGCAGATGATGCGTTTAATTTTCTGGTAGTAAGCACAGAAGCAACTCCTCCGACATGTGCGGAACTTATAGGACTCGGATACCAACTGCGGGGTGACATTGACGAGGATTGTCGCGTCGGCTTTTCAGACTTTGCGGGTCTGGCAGATATGTGGATGCAGTGTGATGACCCGAATGATCCTAATTGCAATGTTCACTGGTAATGTAAAACGGAATGAAATACTATAACAAGATCATATAAAATGAATTAACTAAAGAAATTTTCGAGGAGGTAAAACAAAATGAATAAATCGCGTTTTGGAATATTGGTAAAGATGCCGGCAATAGCAGCGGTATTGCTGTTCAGTGTCTTAAGTTCTGCAGCGACGGTGTATGTTACCAACTACGGAGCGGACGGCTCAGGTAACGAGGCCGGTGCCTCAGCGAATGTAACAGCGTTTCAAAATGCCGCTACGGCGGCTGGGACGGGCGGTACTATTATTGTTCCAGAGGGTGTATACTATATTGACGGCGAACTTAGCTGGAACGATATATTTAACCTTACCGTAATGGCTGAAGACGCCAATGGCGCGACAGTTAAGCGGGTTTCAACGGGTACTGATCCTCTGTCGCTGATATACCCGAGGAATGGCTATATTATCGAAGGGCTGACGTTTGACGGCAACCGCGGTTCGAACGAGCCTGCGGATAGTTACGGCATTCGCGTCGACTGGGGCGACAACGTTACTATCAGGGAATGTACCATCAAGAATAATCCGTTTGATGGGATACTTGTTTCCAGTGACAGATACGGTCTGACCGTTGAAGGGTGCACGGTCATTAACAACTATCGTATGGGTATCGCGATTACCAACGCCAACCACGGTTGTGTAATCAATGACACGTATTTTACCGGCAATGCGGGCGGCGGCCTGGATTTTGAACCTGACTTCAGGCATACGGGCAACCACAGTGTCGCACGCTGCACTTTTGATAATGATACGTTCAACGCTTATGGAGCAAGCTATTTTCCGTGGAACATCACGGTAGATGACTGTAATTTTATCAACAACAGTGTTCTTTACAGCACGCGTGCGATGAACATAACCGCCAGGGGCAATACGTTCAGCGGCGGCTCGACAGTATGCTTCAATGCTGCTCACACAATTGACGAAGGTGCAGGGAAGATTTCTCTTTCGGGTAATATTGGTCTGAGCAGCAATGGCGTTAACCTGCTGGCTAACGGCGGTTTTGAGTTGTGGACTTCCGGTGAGCCCGATGGGTGGACGGCCGGCAGCGGAGGCACAATAGAGCAGGCCCCGGCTAAGCACGCCCTTGGCGGCAGCTCGGCGGCGCATCTGAGTCTCTCGGGTGCCGGAGCTGTTTATCTTGAGCAGAGTGTTGGCGTGAGCGCTGAGGAATATTACACATTTGGCGGATATGTCTGCGGCGATGGCGGGCGCTCATACGTTAATCTATATGATCCGATTATCAGCCTGGAGTTTTTGAACGGTTCAAGTTCGGTACTAAAGACGGTGAATCTGCACATCTGGTATGATTATCTGGCGTACAAGTATTATGAGAAGGTCATGGCTGTTGCCCAGGCTCCTGCCGGTGCGGTTACCGCGCGTGTGAGAGTCAGATGCAACAGCGGCGGCGACGCTGAAGAAGGTTTCTTTGATGAGATGTTTCTGTATCAGGGCGTGTATCAGGGAGAAGATCTGACGGCAGAGCAGGTGATCTACAGGTTCGACTTTGAGCCGGTCTATGGTTCAACACCGCAAAACTCGAGATTTACTATGCCTGACAGTATTCATATAGACCCGACGATGCTGTATGATGTCAACGTGGGATACGGGTTTGACTTCGGCGACCCGGCAGCGTTAATCTCCCGTGCGCGAAGCGCAACTTTAAGCGATGACCTCAGGGCGTTTGATATGGTGATAGCTGACAGCGAGGCCGGCACTGTGACTGATAATGATAATTTCGCTGTTGACTTGCCCAACGGCAGGTATTTTGTGTCATTTGCCGGAGGTGATGTCGCTTATGATACCTGGCAGCGGCTGAGGATTGAAGGGGTTATTTACCGGTTTGATCCTTTGCAGACAGGTGTAATTGAGCCGAATGGCGCACCACTGTACATCTTCGATGTCGGCGAGAATTACGAAGTCAAGGAAATTACACCTGATCGCCAGGGAGCTTATGGGAATATCAAGTGTTGGGGCTACAATGAGTTTTTCCCGGAGCGTGAGCTGTTATATCTGCAGCGCGGCATTGTTGAAGTTACGGATGGTCAGCTCAATGTTCAGAATTTTGCCAATGGGCCAAAGCAATACAACTTCCTGGAAATTGCACCTGTCCCCATTGAGGTATGTGCGGATATCGTGGCAGCAGGGTTGAATTATACAGCGGACCTGGACGATGACTGCGATGTTGACATGGAAGACCTGGCCCTGATGCTTGAGTTGTGGGCTCAGTGCAATTACCCGGGAGGTGACGGGTGCCTGTAGATCCGACGAATATGGTGAGCGGTTTTTGCCGGCAGCGTTTGTCGGCAAAAACCACTCTGAAGAAAAATAGAGCAGCAGAAAACTGCTGCGGCCCAGGCGAATTGAAGCCTGTGTCAAAGGGAGTGAACAAAATGGAAGCTTTTAGCAATGGAAAACAGCGGTGTGCCTCAAAGGGGTTTACACTGGTTGAATTGCTGGTTGTTATCGCGGTCATCGCGGTGCTGCTGTCGGTTCTCGTGCCCGCACTTAACAGTGCCAGGGAGCGAGCCAGGCGCGTGGTATGTGCGAACCAGCATAAACAATTAGGTCTTGCTATGGGTTTATATGCCCAGGACAACAGCGATTATTTGCCGCCCTGCGCCATATACAGCCAGTATATGCCTTACCTTATACATGATATTGCCTATGACACAACCTACAATCTAGGCTGGCTTTACAAGAAATATAACCCCAATCCAAAGCTTTACTACTGCCCTAGTGCAACGGAAGAAACCCAGAAGTTTAATACTTTACGGAATCCCTGGTGGGAGCTGTGGGACAGAGCAGAGGTTGTAAGAAGAGCTTCAAGGCCCCCTTATGATATGAGTGTATATACACGTTCGGGCTATTACTACTATACAAGGGATAAAGACTGCTTTACTGTGGCGTATTATAATGCACACAAGGGATACATCAACAAGAAAGTAGTTGCTATCGGCAACAAGGCGATATTGTGTGATAACATGTATGTGCCCCAGGCTTATCCGCACAAAGCAACGGGCGCCAAGGGACGAGGCGGCGGGTTGAATGTTCTTTACGGCACAGGCAGCGTGAAGTTCTGGAACGACAAAACAGGCTACCTGGCTAATCTTGCACAAAGGCGATTCGGTGACTTGTATGCAGCCGATATCTACGAGATATTTGATAAATTCGATGATGAACGGTAAGTGCCTGATCAGGATATTTGCAGATGTGATCTTGGCTGAAACCGGAGTCAAGGGTGATTGTTAAACGATTAGTGAGAGTGTTAACGGGTTTGAGTAAGAAAGGAGGACAAAAAAAGCGAATGTAAAAGCCCTGCATGCTGAGCCGTTAAGAGTAAAGCGGCCGGCAAAAAGAGTTGTTATTTGTGAAATGTTGTAAAATGTGTAGTGAGTAAAGTGAGTTAGGGTTTTTGTGTAACTGTTTTATTAATTTTTCGAGGAGGTATTTAAGATGAGAATTTTAACATGTATTTTGGTGGTTTTGTGCCTGGCAGGTATTGCACAGGCGGACTGGTTTTTTGACTTCCAGGGTCATCCGGACACTCATCCCGGTGAAGATGCTCCTGGAGCCATAATTATCACCCCGGCTACCCCGCTGTACAGTGCGGAGCAGGGTTATGGACTTCTTACAACCGCTGAAGGTGGACGTATGCGTGGTGGTACAGATCCGCTGCTGAAGGACTTCCTGTTTGAGGAAAGTGGCGAAGAGTTGAAGTTCCGTGTAGATCTGCCCAACGGAGTATATGAGGTTGAATCATGGAGTGGTGACATGGACTATGCCACAACCGTACGTATGATCGTTTCGCTTGACGGCGGCGTCACCGAGGATATTCTTTATGGCTGTAACGATGCTACTGATTCACCGCTGCCCGGTACTTACATGACCTATTTTATCGATTCCGGCACGCCTGGTACATATGATCTGACGATCCCTGACGGTAAGTCGCATTACTATGCCAACTACAACATGGGAGCACGTGAGTTCCTGCAGGTCCATGATAATATCGAAGTTGTCAATGGCAGCCTTACGTTCATGATAGGCTCCAGCGACAGGATTATCAGCGGTATAAGGATCGTTCCTGAGCCTGCAACAATGATGCTGCTGAGTCTTGGCGGACTATTGATTCGCAGGAAGAAATAGTTAAACAGCATTGAAGATGCGAATGAAGTTTTTAGTTAGTTGATTTAACCGGGGCTTTCGGTTTACGGGCTGAAAGTCCCGGTTGATGTTAGGTTCCCTTTGACTTCTTCGAAGGAGAAACAGGCGTGTGCGGGGGCTGTGGATAATTGATGTAATTTAAGTTGCTTTTAATCACATATAAATATCAAAATACGTAAGGAGACGTTGGATATGAAATCACTGCAATATATTTTCATTCTATTTTTGCTGCTTATTTTTGTAGCCGTGAATGCCGAAGCCAAGCCGATAATTGCCGGGTTTGGAGCCGAAGGCGGAGAAGAGCATCTGAAAAATTATGTGAAGTATGGGTTGAATACACAGTTTCTATGCGTGCGCATAGCCCCGCAGATGGAGCTTTCGCTTGACGAGAACGGGCGAGTAACGGGGCAGATGTCCGATGAAAAAAGACAAGGTTATATCGACCGGGCAAAACTTGCCGAAAAGCACGGAATTGATTTTTATCTTGTTACGGCTTATTTTGAGGAATATATCAAGCAACTGGAGGGGCTGGGTGGTTTTACGAAGGCCTTTGTTCAGGGGCCGACACGCTACATATCACCCGGTGAAAAAGCTGCGCCCGGGCCGCTGGAAGAGAGGTATTGGCTGGGGCAGCTTCTCTGCGAGGCGAAGTTTGCTGCAGAACTATCCAACATTTGTCCCAACGTGAAAGGGTTGCTGGTCGATGTCGAAATGTATGCCGGGGATATGATGTGGCGAAGCAACAGCAGTTTCGACGATCAGACATTCCGTGCGGTCATAGACCGGATGCGCGAGCGGAATCTTCTGGCGAAGGATTTGAATCCCGGCGTGGCCAGAGAAAAACGCTATGAGTGGCTGGCGGAGAACAAGCTCCTCGAGACATATTTTTCTATAGAACGGGAGCTTGTTACAGAGATCGCCAGGCGTTTCCGCAAAGAGATAGACGCTATCAATCCTGATTTCCAGCTCGGTATGCTTCCTTATGAGGACAACTGGTTCTGTCATGGCTGGATAAAGGGGCTGGCATCTGAAAGGACGGCGGTGCTGGTCTGTTCGGAATCAGAATATTCTCCCGGTTTTACACCATCTGTTCCGGCAACAGTAACCCAACTGAAAAAACTGGGCGTTAATTTCCGATATATGCCGGGTTTGTTTTTCCTTAAACATTCACCCAAGCAGATAGCCATCCAGGCCAGACGATGTCTTGACGCGGTAGACGGTTACTGGCTGTTTACAACATACAGCCTCTGGCAGCCTGAGCCTGAGAAGCTACAGGGTGCGTATCTTATCCAGACAGATCGACAGCAGTACTGGGATGCGCTGGGCAGTGCCAACAGCGGCAAGATTTCAGCCGGATCCGATGAACGTTATACTTGCCCCGGCTACGTTTTGCTGACCAATAATGAATATTATCCCGGGCCGAAGCTTGAGCTTCCTCTGAAGGCAACCTATGGCAGTGAGCCTGACGTTGTGTTTTTCGGCGACCCGGAAAAAACCAAGCTCTTCGACGGTGCAGAAAAAGAGGCCTTTTCGACCGTTGCCTGGCATGCGAAAGCGGACCAGGAAATATCCGTGGTGGTCGACCTTTCCAAACCGCTGCTGATCGAGCGGCTGCGGCTTGACGCCGGGCATATTCTGTCCTATTACCCATCGGTCGTGGACGGCAGTATAGACATTATGACAAGTATTGACGGCAAGATGTACTATTCTATCACTACTGAGACTTTTCTTGAGGGTAGAGGCAAGAGTACCCCCGATATGGATTACGACAAACTTGGAATTCGTGCCAGATATATCAAAATAGTCATGAAGGCCAAACATGTGACAGAACATAGTGTATGGGCTATTTCAGAACTTGCTGTCTGGGGAACGCCATAGAAAACAGTCAACATCTGCCGGCGGTAAAATCAATTTCTACAATGAAACGAAATTATCTGCCGTTTTGTAACAGGATCCCAAGGGGATTTTGATGAATACAGCCTGGTTTGAAGGTTCTGCCTCACAAATAGTTTGTCGGGCTGCGGCCCAGGCAGGCTTAAAACTCCTCTGCTCAGGGCCCGTGCCTGCGAGCCCGGATATGATTGTTCTTGCCATCAAACGCAAGCCTGTTGAATCGGGACCCTTGCCTTCGGACGGATATGAATTTGTTCCGGCGACGAATAAGCCGGCCCGGATTGTCGGACAGTCACAGCGGGCTTTGGCGTATGCCTTAATGGATCTAGCTGAAAAGAAAATTGATCTGCAAGCATCTGTCCGTCACGATCCGCTGCTTGAATTCAGGTCGTATCACATGTGGCTGCCGTTTGCTCTTGGACAGGCATACGGAGGACAAGGTTACTGCGTCTGGGAGCAACGTACGGACTGGTGGTGGTATGACAGGCAATACTGGGGCAGTTTTTTGGAGGAATTGGCTTCGGCACGCTTTAATATGATCGTATTCTGGCATACTCATCCACATCCGGCATTGATAGAGTACGGGCAATTTCCAGAGGCCGCTTTCTTTAATGCCGAGAGACAGGCAGAAAATATTCAGCAGTTCCAATGGATACTGCAGACAGCGAAGGGTTATGGTATTGATATTGTGCTGATGCAGTATAATATCCATGTTTCTCCAGGGTTCGCAAAAAAACACGAAATCGGTGCTATCAAAGCTGATGCCGGTTATGGCGGTGAAGATACGCAGCTGATGCGCGAATACAACTGTTACTGTCTTGAGCAGCTTTTCAAAACCTATCCTGAACTGTCGGGCCTGATGATTTGCGGTGAATTGAACAAAGACGCATTTGATTTTCTTGAAGCAGCGATTCTGCCGCCGTTGCTGGAGGCAGAATCAAAACCGATTCTCCATTTCCGCCTGTGGGGCCAGCACTTTCCGGATGAAGTTCGCAAGCTTGCTGATAAGATTAAGGGCCGCTTTGTCATGTGGCACAAGATCAGCAAGGAAATGATCTCTGTGCCGCAAGCCGACGTTCGGTTCAGCAGATGGCACGAGCGGTTGGCAGATGTTCCTATTTGTGCAATTACCGGCTCAGGAAATGCGTCTGCTTTCCGGCATCAGGGGCGCATCTATGTCGATCCTGACTTTGTCGCAAAGCAGCTTGTAGACCTGAAAAAAAAAGGTGGAAGCGGAGTTGGACTATTCACCGGAATGGATAACTGGTTTTATGATAAAGACGGCTTGGTCGGTAATGAAGATTCTATAAGGCACTGGATGTCAGCGAACTGGCTTACAAGGCAGATAACCGGCTGTCTGGCTTGGAGGGTTGCGGATTCCTCAGAAGAGTTCTGGGTTGAAAAGCTTCGCCGGCACTATTGTATGGACCGGCAGGATTCCAGAGACGTGCTGAGTGCAGCAGTGTCGAGTTCAAGAATTCTGCCCGCGATAAATTGTGTTGTGGGCCAGTATGGTCAGAACATTGGTTTTTTAGGGGCGCTTGGGATGTTTTCCCAGCAAACGGCTGCCGACAAGGCGGGTAATTATCGACTTGGTGGGCCTTATGCATGGCCGCTACATGATTGGGGAGTCGAGCAGCCTGACATTATGCAGGCTGCCCGCAGCGGTGAGCAGACTGCCCTGTTGTTGGATATGGCAGAGAAAATCGAGAAGAAATGTTCGGAGGACTTAGAAAATATTCCTGAGTTTGATAAGGAGCTTGGAATATCAGATTTAATAAACTATATCAAGCTGAATGGTCTACTGGGATCGGTTCATACAAATCTGTTCAAGGGCGCGGTGCATGCATACAGGGTTGCGTTCAGTGAAGATGTGCAAGAGGCTATTAAGCATCTTGAGGCAGTTGTAGGTCATCTTGACGAAACACAGAGATATGCCAAAGAGTCCGCTGAATGGGCACATCAGATACCCATTGTACCAGTTAATATCCGCGAAGACCTGCCTACACCTTTGCGTTGGGGCGAAGACTGGCTGCCCCGAATACAAAAAGAAAGTAAGGTATATCTGCGCACACTAAAACATCTGCGATCACATCAGGAATTGTTTACAACCGCTAAAATTTACTGGCAGTCGCATTGTTATTATCACGATGTCTTCAGATGGCTCAGGGAGAACGGTTATCATCTCACAGATGAGAACCTGCAAAGGGCCGGAGAAATACTTGACGAATCGATTGCTTTAGCTCAACGGTGTTTGGAGACGGCTGCTGCCGGCTCTGACGGCTGCCGAGCGGTTCCAAAATGGCTGGATTTCCTGAAAGTCGAAGCAGAGCGTCTGAATCCATCGGCCATGAAAGTATACAGATATGACGGGGGCATTGAATCTCATACGCTGCAGGATGTTGTATCTCACTGGGAAGGTCTGATCAGTCCGTGTTCCTTCGATGAAACTCTATTGAGTTTCTTCGAGCCTGATTCGGTTGATTTTGTTTTGCGAAAGTCGCATGTTTTGCGACAATTCCGTCTTGCTTATGATGATGAGTGGCTTTGGCTTTCTATTGAGTGTCCCGGTGCTGAAATCCCCGGGACGGTGGGTCTATTTATCTGTAACAGGGATACCGAAACTGTTCAGCATCTGGAAATAGGCCTGTATACAGGCAAGGCCAAATCAGTTCTAGGCTGTTTGCGAGCACCTCATGGAATGGCATTTGATGAACCGATCGAATGTTATACAGATGTCAAACATTCATCAGCATCACAACATATCGGATCATTTTTGATAAAAGTGCCGTTTGAGGTTGTGGGCGGATTTGCAAAGGCAGGGGGCAAATGGGGCTTCAATCTGTTGTGGGGGAAACGTGGATTGCTTTGGTCGCCTGTGCCCGGTGAGTTTAACTGGTTTGATCCTGCTCAGGCAGGTACCATATACTTTGAAAGTTAATGAGGAAAGCGGCTTGTTATGTCTGTAGAGACAAGAAAAATCTCAAATACTCAAATGCCTGAACACCCGACCATGCCTTTTATCCGGATCCTTGGTGAAACTGTCAATCGTAACTGCGGCGTCGGCAAATTGATTAAATGGCGAATTGCTACACATACCGTTGCACCTAAAGGCATATCACAGACATTGGTCCGGCATGTAGAGATTTTCGATGAGGCCGGGGTAAAAGTATTTACTGCGCCGCTGGTAAAGATTCTGTCTCGTAATCCGGAGCTGGAACGTTTTGATAACCAGCACAAAGCCATGGATTGCGAATATGAGCCGGTTGTCAGTACGGATGAATTAGGGGCCGGGGTTTTTACAGTTTGCGCACGGCTCGAGACTGAATCAGGGCACATCATTTCACAGGCCGAATTACCTGTTAAGCCTGGTCAACAGGCCAAACTGTTAGGTCGTATAAAGCTTTGCTGGGAAGTAGCAGATGATAATCCAGATCGTGTGTATCTTGGGGGAACTATTCGCACAGGTGATGTCGACGGCAATGGACAGAATGAAATAGTTCATGCTGTCGGGACAAAACACATTTGCGTATACAAGCTCAGCGGCGAAGTTCTCTGGCGGTACGATGATCCAGCGGGCACTATGATCTATAATACCGCTACGTTCCGGGTCTATGATATCGACGGCGACGGCAAAGAGGAGATTATTACCGCTCGGGGTGAGTTTGGTGATCTGAAACTTGTAATTCTTGACGGCAGCACCGGTGAGGTCAAACGCCAGGTGCCGTTTCCTTTATTGAAAGAGGTTGAAGAGCGGGCAATGCCATATATTGAAAGGTTGAGAGCAAACCCCAAGGATTTGGATGCCTGGGACGGAATAGCAAAAACGGGACATACCGTGCGATTTCTTGGTGGTGGTGAGGTACAGACCCACAGCAATATTTACGGGGCAAAGATCATTGTAGCCAACTTCAGGGGCCAGAGGAAAAAAGACCTGCTCATCCAGTTGGGAGACCAGAACTGCGTAACGCTGGTTGCGATGGACAATGAGCTTAATATACTCTGGAATCATCATGTGGATGACGGTTACGGCGGTCATAATCCTGGTCTTTATGATATTGACGGCGACGGTAAAGAAGAGGTGGCTGTCGGGACCCGATTGCTGGATCATGACAGCAGTATTATCTGGAAAAAGGCTTTCGATGACTTTGCAGCGCCCTGGGAGGATGACCATATAGACCAGGCTGAGGCTGGCCCATTTGGACCTAATGGAGAGATGGTCATTGTCTACAGTTGCAGAGTGTGTGTTGATGCTTTGACCGGAAAAACGTTATGGATCGATCCGACCTGGCACGGTCAGGAGGTGCACGCGGCAAAGATGCTCGACGATGAGAAATACCAGTTTGTGTTCTACGACCGAGAGTACCGTCATTCAGGACATTTATGCCACGGCAACTGGTTTGATGCTCGGCAAGCCAATGGTGATAAACTCTGGAGCTACCGTCATGGTGCACTGCACATGCCGAGAATGCTCGACTTCAACGGTGACGGCCTTTATGAGGTAAGTTTCGGATTTGACCTCCAGAGACGTCCAGTTAAACCGAACCTGGGCATTTTCGACGGTCATGGTAACTTGACATGTGTCTTGCCGCGGTACGGATTTGGAGCCGACATAAATAATGACGGCTATGACGAGCTGATCTCATGGATACAATGGCCTGATGTTACCGATAAGATCGAAATTTTCGGCATCGATCATCCGCGGATGAAAAAAGGTCGGGCTAAGCCGGCAAGCCAAAACGAATTTTCATATAATGAAACGGATTGATGAGAAAGGTAAAAAATGACATCGTATGAAAGGGTTAAGAATGTATTGGATGGACAGATTCCCGACAGGGTCCCCGTTTGTCTGATAAATTTTATAACCGTTTGCAGAGAAGCAGGTTTAACGGTAAGTGAGTGTTTTTTAAACGCAGAGAAGTTTGCAAAAGCCCATAAACTATCAGGAAATATAATATGAAACCGTTATGTGACATAATTTCAGAGGAGCAATGAAACATGGCTTTATTAGACTCAAATGACTTCAAACTGATTGAAAGAGTAGTAGAGGATTATTCAGGGCAGATCGATGTTTCTATCAAGGTGTCTGATGAGGAATTTATCGCGCGGCAAAAAACGGTGCAAGCGGAATTGAAAAAAAGGGATCTGGATGTGGGTATATTTTTCTGGCATCACGAGATGCCCGGTGACGGCATATATCTGACCGGTTACAATCCCACTATCGAATGTGCTTCAGGGCTGATCGGCCAGGAAAGTCAACCGATAGTAGTTGCCGGGCCGGAGGCGGGCAAGCTTGCGATGGAAGTAGGCGCGACAAAGGGGATAAGCGCTGCCTTTGCAAAGGAATTTGCCATTCCGGATGAGTATTATGAAGCTGTCGAATATGCTTCATTGAAGAAACTTCTTCCTGAGGCGGCTGGCAAAAAACTGCGACGAGTAGGACTGCTTACCAGTCTGGATTTGATTCCTGTCAAGCTTCTGGAGACGTTTAAGACCGCTGCGGGTGAGGGTGTGGAGTTTGTAGTGGCCGATGATATATTGCGCAATCTGCGATATGAAAAATCAGAAAGCGAGTTTGCCTGCATGGCCCAGGCTGATAAGATCGCATCAGCGGCGGCAAGGGCGATGCTGGCTGTTTTGAAGCCCAGCCTTAGAGAAACCCAGATTGCTGCTGTTGGGGACTTTGTGATGAAAAGTCTGGGAGCGGATGCCTATGGCGTGGAAACTATCGTAAATGCCGGTGCTCGTTGCCGTACGGTTATAGGTCCGGCCTCGAACAGAATTATCCAGGAAGGCGAAATTGTGCAGATAGGCTGTTCGCCCAGTTATGAAGGATACAAAGGTGTTTTAAGGCGAGCTGTGGTGCTTGGAAAACAGACCGAGCGTCAGCGCAAGTTTTTTGATGTATTGGGTGCCGCTTACATGGAAGCGGAAAAAGCCCTGAAAGATGTAATTGAAAATGATCGGGAAGCCAAATGGGTAGACCTTGCGGCGAGGAATTATTTTGTGAAACATGAAATTGACGGCTGGAACATGAAGCAGTTTCACTGTTACAGTTCCGCTCACGGTACGGGATTGACCGAATGCCTTGAGCCGATGGTGGTCTGTCCTGATACAATGGAGCATTATGGCAGGCGCGTCGGAATAATGCTTGACGTCGGCTGTTACGGCCATCCGAACGACGAGATTGCAGGCGGTGTTGTGGAAAATGCCTTTGGCAAAGACGGCAATAAAATGCTCTCATGGTCAGATCTGCCGGTAGATGTCACTGAGCTTGTCGGCAGAGTTCAGCGTTGCGACTATAAATAAAGCAATTACTTGGATCGGCTGGTTTTAGCGCCGGTGCGGAATCAGTTCGTATCGGCTGTCAAAGTGAATTTGCTCAACCAGGTTTTCAGTGTCTTTGCATCTTTTAGGAAGTTATCCGGTTCATCTTTCCTGACGAATTCGATCATCAAAAAGTGATCCCGCCCGGTAGAGGCGATTTTTTCAAGATAGCAGGGCCAAACGGCTTTGCCCTCTTCGAGAGATAATCTGATGTCAGGATCCTCAGCCCAGTGAAAAACGTGAATATCAGTCAACCACGGCGAAACGGCATCAAGCCCTTCAAGACAGTACTCCTTGGTTGCCGCTATTGGCGGCTGCCACAGGCTTTTGATGTTGTCATGCGCAACTGTTTCTAGTAGCTGTCTTGCTGAACTATTGGTTTCGGTCAAAGTCCCGCGATGAAACTCATACGCTACTGTTATGCCTTTGTCGGCTGCCAGCTCAGCTATTCGACGGGTTTCGCTGATGAGCAAATCTACATATTCCGCGTCAGCCTCACTTCTGTTTTTTTTACCAGCCCATACTCTTATTGAAGGCGCATGTAACACCGAAGCAGTTTCCAGTACATCCGTAAATGCCAGGTCTTCTTCATGCCCCACTCGGTAGTAGGAGCCGTAGGATGCTACACGAAGACCCGCCCGTTCGGTGATCTTACGAATCCGCTGAGCCCGGGCCAGGTTCCCATGGGGGACGTGTACGTCTCCGCCCCATTCAATCGCATTAAGCCCGGCAGTGCCAACCATGTCGACTATTTCTTCCGGTGATAGTTGTCTGAAAGTAATCGAAACGAGTCCCGGGATCAACATTGCTGAATTCTCCTTGTTTCTAGGCAAGATAGGCCGTATTTTCCCGTGTAAGTTCCCATTCCAACTGATCACCATTCAGATATCGTCTCAGTTCCTCCAGCATATATCGACCCAACCTCCAGCACTCCTGGCCCATTGAGCCTGCAATATGAGGCGTTACTATTATGTTTGGCAATGTGTATAAAGGTGAATCAGCCTCAGGTGGTTCAGGATCAGTTACATCCAACACGGCTGACAAGTCGGGTCTTTTCCTGAAAACCTCGATAAGCTCATTTTCCCTGACAATTGCCCCCCGGGCAGTATTGATGAAACTTGCGTAAGGTTTCATTGAAGCGAAATGTTTTCCGGTAACCATTCCCCTGGTTTGATCTGACAGCGGGCTGTGAAGGGAAACTACGTCTGCTCTATTGAAAATATCTTCCATGGAGCACCTCTCAACATTCATTTCCGCGGCCTTTTTCTTTGTAAGGTGGCCGCTGCAAACCAGTATATTAACATCGAAAGGCTCCAGAAGTTCTATTACCTTGGTTGCTATTAAGCCCAGAGATATTATCCCGACCGTGGTACCATAAGCACCGATGACGTGTTCTCTGTCCTGGGACCATGATTTCTTCGTTTTAGTAGATACAGCAAAATGCCAACCCTGTTTCAGGCAAAACAGTATCTGAGACAGTGTGTATTCAGCCACAGGAATTGCGTTGGCGGCATATGCACTGGAAATAAGAATTCCCTTTCTCCAGAATTCATCGGTAACAATATTTTTGACTGAGCCGGCACCATAAAAAACTATTTTGAGCTTTGGTGCTGCTGCCAGAAATTTCTCGTCCATTTTAGGCCCGCCCCAGCCGGAAAAAATTATGTCCACATCGTTGAGGATGGAAAAATTCTTCCTGATTGTGTCGGGTGTCTGCGGCGAATCGGAAAGACGAACCAGCCGGGCAATTTCCGCTCGTTCTGATGGTCCGTAAATCAGTTCATAGCAGCCATTACCAAGAATAGCCATTGCTTTGAGCATTATTCTCTCCATCAAACACTAGTCACTCTGTTGTGTAATTCCAGACCACAATGATAAACCAGCGATCGAAAACAGGCAAGGCTCTTTTTAAAGCCTATTGCCTCCTACGCTGAAATGTATACAGTGGTTATCTCAACGGCTCTATAAGTTTTCTTCAGTCCCCTGTTATTCTGAGTTACACCTCAGGGCACAAAAGGCTCGCAGTTTTCGTCGTTTGGGTCATTACATTGCAGCCAATACTTTGCCAGGATGGCAAAATCCTTTAAATTTACATACATGTCCTTGTCCAGGTCGGAACTTTTATATATAATCTCGTTTATTGTGACAAGCTGATCGACTGCAACATCATTTACAGTCTGTATTGTTCCATCCGGCCAAAATATTTCAATATCCACCGGAGAAGTCTGGCTGCCTAATCCAAAGTGCAGCGTTAACTCATTTTGATTTCCGCTGCCTGAGCCGCCATCGACCTGTCGGCTTACTATCCTGCCGTCATCCAGAGCAATCCGAACCTGCGTACCAAGGGCAAATTTGTTAACGCCGGGAGTATCGCTTTTCAGACGCACCTTGAGCCAGTGATTGGAATTGCCCTGGTTGATAAAAAGCCTGTTGGCTGTGACAAGATCAAGATCGCCATCGTTGTCAAAATCGCCCCATGATGCCTGATACGTCGAGGGCAATCCTGAAAGGCCTTGCTGGCTGGTAACATCGGTGAAATGCCAATTGCCGTCGTTACGGTAAAGAACGGCATTATCTCCCGCATAAACCGTTGTAAAAAAAAGATCGAGATCCCCGTCGTTGTCATAATCGCCCAGTGCAGGAACTGCGTAGGATTCCTGCCATGCCAGGCCTGCCACACTGGTTTTGTCCTCAAAATGCCAGTTGCCTGACGGACCGGTATTCCTGTAAAATTTTGGCTCATCCTGAGAGCCATCGTCCCAGTTATGGCTGAAGTTGCCTGCGAACAGATCGAAATGTCCATCGTTGTCCAAGTCGCCCCAGGCCGAGCCGATTGTATGCCCATAAGGATATTGACCGCCGGGATCACCGGCAACACCATAGGCAGCGGCTACATTTGTAAAGCTGGCACTGCCGTTGTTTAGCCACAGGATATTTGGTACGAGCCGATAGTTGGAAACATATATGTCCATATCACCATCTTCGTCGAAATCGCAGGCGGTAGAACATCTGGCTGGATAAGCACCTGACTGTGTCCATGCCAACGTAAAGGACCCATCGCCATTGTTCATAACTATCCGGTCGAGATAACCGGTATCCTCATAACCGCAGAGATATAAATCAACGTATCCGTCCGCGTTCCAGTCTCCCCAACATGCCGCCATGGCATACGTTAATCCAGGCAGAGCGGGAAAAGACTGCAAGCTAAATCCTGTTCCGGAAGTATTTCGGTACAGCTTGAGATTTCTGGGACTGCTAGGCGAGTCGCTTCGATAATCAAATTTATCAATATACCCATCATTGTCATAGTCGCCGCATACAGCAAAGCCCCCACCCGACCAGACTAATGTAACACTTGTGCCGCTGTTGTTGCGCCAAAGTCCGTTGTAAGTGTATAAATCGACCCATCCGTCATTATTGTAGTCCATCCAGGCGGTCGGTCCATTGGTAATATCCAGGCCAAATTCCGGCGCCTTGTTTACAAATGCACCCTCAAGGGTTGTGGTTCCTAATAGCAGGCATAACAAAATCATCGCCAACATATGATATGATTTATTCATTTTATTTTCATCTCCTGAAGAAAATCTTGCATTGATTGTTATTGATAATTGCATATTCTAATCGCATTCAAGATCATCCGGGTTGGTGCAGTCCAGCCACTGAACGGTCATTTCGACGAGATCCAGTAAGTTGACATAACAATCGGCGTTGATATCCGCCTCGAAACTGCTGCCTGACCGAATAATATCCTCGCAGGTCAATACAGTAGGCTCAACGATCTCAACAGCATTAATTTTTGCCCAGGTTGCACCGCTCTTGATCAATATATAGCCTTGTGTAACCGTTATGACATCTTTGGCATGCAGCATTTCGCCTGCGCTCATCAGATAGTTGGCATAGGAGTGTGGCTTACCAACAGGGATATCAAGCCCGCGAATGGTTATTGTCCCTCCCGCAGCGGCATAGTAGGTCCCCGGCAGAGGTGGGCAGGGGCTGGATTCATCGGCGTAGTCGGCTCCATAAGTAGTCCAACTGCTGCCGCCATCCAGTGAAACCATGAAACGCTCATAGTTGTCATAGTCCAAATCGCCGCCGAATATGTTGAGTTCATATTCACCGTTCTCCACATTCGCGCGGAACACATTGGTTTCACCTCCATCAAGACTGACGAAATCTTTCATAAGGCTGTCATTGCCGCCGCGAAGCCTTGCAACAATATCTGTCATGTCTAAAAACCCATAGCCCTGTGTTTCGCTGTACGCAGTGTCTTCATAGATGCTCGTATAGCCGGGTGTAGGCTCACCGGGGTTAGCGCCATTCGGGTTGCCTTCGAAATCAAACAAGTATTCCTCGGGCTGGGTCTGGTTGGGATCCGCCGGTTCAACGACCTCAATACAATTAAAAATCCTGTCCGGAGAGCCAATCCTGAACAGGATACTATTTTGGGTAACTTCAATCTCGTCGTGAACTTGTAGAAACTCTGTTGCAGCCATGATGTAGTTGGCATAGTAATGCGATTTGCCGTCGGGAATTGTTAAAAGAAATGAACCCGGCGTGCCGGAATCTATAAAGTCGGTCATGTACGTCCCGGGCAAAGGTGCATCAGTATCGCAGCCGTAGAGGGTCCAGTTGCTGCCGTAGTCTGTCGAAATCTCCATGCGAACGGTTCTGGCGTAATCCATATCACCGACCCACACATCAACCGCATACGTGCCGTTGGGCAGATCAATCTGAAATACCGGCTCAATACCTTCGATGTACATGAAATCCTTCAGGCGTAGATCAGTACCACCACGCGCTCTCCCGCCGGCCTCAGTACCAAGACTCCAAAACCCATACCCCTGACTAGCGTTGTACAGCGGGGTAATTGGGTTGATTTCCGTGTACCCGGGCTCGGTTACACCGGGGTTTGTGTCAGGGCTCCCTTGGAAGTCAAACAGAAAATCCACTGCCCGGGTCAATCCCACATTGAAATAAAGTAAAACAATACTTATAAAGAAAAGAGATTTTTGCATCTTTTTCTCCTATTATCAGAAATTATAAATTTTTTGCTATTTTGTAGGCTTATTTTCCTGAAAAGCCTGAGCGTTCTAAGATAGTTTTTTATCTTTTATTAACTCGTAAGCTGCTTTTTTTAGCTCTGATGAACCGTTTCAGCAAGCAACCTAAGTATACAACTTTTACTCAGTTCTGTCAAGGGTAATTCGACAGAAACAGCAAAAGACCTGAGGAGAGTTGAAATCACTGAGAATTGGACCAAAAACCATTCTTGGTGAAACATCAGGGACAGTTATTCGGGTCGGGCATATTGCACAGCAGCCATCCGTTCGCGAAAAGTGCAAAATCCGCCATATTAACCACACCATCTTCGTTCAAATCCGCCGGTAAGCTTATCCCAGCCACAAGCATCTCAGATGCGTTCATAACATGCGATGAGAATCGTACCTCGTCGATGTGACCGTCAAAAGAATCAACATCTCCTTCAAGTTTGTGGCCTATCAGGACCCGCTTAAAGCTCGACCATACCAAAGTAGCATCGGGAGTGTTTTTGCCAATCGCATACAACATAGCATCGCCGCCCGGCTCAGCGAGATATATCTTGCACACTCCCTTCGCCGAATCGTATGTCATCGCCGCAAAGTACCAGACGTCTGCCTGGATCACGTCATGTCCAAAAACATGGAGCGGCCCGCTTCTCGTAGAAACAAGACCATCGAGCGCTCCATTAGAACCAATCTCCAGCAGCCAGTCGCCGTTCCCGTTGGCGCTGACAATAATTTGACGCTTGTCAATTCTATCCGTCTTGAAAAATACTTCTACTGTCATTGAGGCCGGTCCAAAAACATCATCGGTGGGTGCTGTTACAGAGTCGTTGCTGCCGTCAAATTCCAGCGAAAGAGTTGACGCGGAACCATTTGTTACAGAGGGAACATCGCTGCGATAACGCAAACTCGTCCCACCATCGGCATCAGCCGTATAGCCGCCAACACTGTCCTCTATGACTAACCCGGAAGCCACGCCGTCTGCGGTTCCTTCCTCAAAACGCCAATGGCTGATCACAGCCGCAGAAGCCATACTGTAGCTTAAAACCATCACGAGAACGAACATCGCAACCAAACAGGTTCTCAAGCTTATCATGAAAATTCCCCTTCATCTAAAATTGTTACAGTTTTTATCAACACTCTCTGCATTCTTTTGTCTCTACCCGGTTTACTATGGAGACGCCGGAGACGCTTCCAGCAGGACAAGATGCTGTGGATCACCGATAGTCCACGGACCAAACGCCACAAGCACATCGGCTTTCCCATTGCCGTCAAGGTCAGGTTGGGCGTATTGTGCTTCTTCGTGTGCACATACCGTATTATTAGACCGAGTGGACATAGGAAGCCAGCTTATCGCATACAATCGGTTACCATAGCCATCCCATACGGAAATAGCTGGAACAATGTCAATGCCGACCGTCCACACAACAATATCCATTACGCCATTGCCATCCCAATCGGCCCTGGTGATCAACGAGCCGGTCGTGCTCCTTGTCCACAAAAGCTGCCCCGTCCCATCCCACATAGCGAGTTTGATGTTGTCTTTATCTACGCATACGATCTCAAGACCCGTCAGGCCAGGCTGAAAATCAGCCACCATCAGACTCTGTGCGTGATAAATGCCGATCGCCCGATAGTCAATAGCGAATTCGACATTTCCGGTCTGGGCATCAGCAATATAAAGTGGGCCGGCCCCGCCACACCCGTCATGATCATAGACAACCTCGATTCGCCCGTCATTGTCCACATCACCAAATTGGAAGAAATCAGTGTGGCGTGCCTGGGAAGTGTCCTGCCAAAGGAGATTTCCATCGTGTGTCAGAGCAACTACATCATGCTGCAGCCCGATAAATATTTCATCATAGCCGTCGCTGTCCACATCGCAGGTATGAAGTTCATGCCCATACGAGTCGTCACAACCAGCAAGATAATGCTGCCAGACCTGGTTGCCATCCGCATCAAAACAATAAACCGTCAGCTCAACCCTGACAACGATTCCCAACTGATTAGTATCGTCGAAATGACCAAGTGCCATCAAACCGTTCCCGGTCGTCGCAGACCATTTAGTATTACCCGTGTCGGCGTCAATGCAGTAAACCTTTCCACTGTGGCTGGTGATAACCTCGTAGTACCCGTCTTTGTCCAAATCCTCGACGGCTATCCCGTTCTCATCGAACGTTGCACCCGGCAGGTCTGCGCTTCTCCACACCATATTATTAGCTTCGTCAAATCTAGCCATGAAGGTATAAGCCCCGCCATGCACGAGCCGGAACAGATCCAACTGGCCGTCTCCGTCTACGTCTCTGATCTCGGAATAAACCGCATTGTGAGTCGAAGTCTCACCGTTCGGGCCTAAAACATCCCAGTGCAACTTGACACCGGGCACATCAACCCACTCGTCATTCTCAATCATGTCAAGGTTAATCCAGACATAAGGGCCAAAGGCATCACTAATCTGGCCAAATGGTTGCTCCACCTCCGGCCAGGTCGCACCTCTGTCCTTGAGCCATTGGCCTGCAATAACAGCGAGGTCATCAGCATCAACTATGCAATCCGAGTTAAGATCGCCCAGAAGTCTACCCTTTGACTCTATGACCTCCTGGCAGGTCTCAGGAATAATCGGTTCATCAGGTTCGACAATCTCAACACAATTAAGCTTCGGCCATTGATTTCCACCAGCCGGTTGTGTTTTGATCAACACATAACCGACCGTAACATTTATCGTATCATCGACCTCCAGCATGAAATGGTTGTCCATCAAGTAGCAGGATTGGTAGTGTGGATGACCACTAGGGATCGTAAGCCCGCGAAGAGTCGGAAGGCCTGAAGCGGCATTGGTCATGTAAGTGCCGGGCAAGGGTGAATCTGTGGTTACATCACAACCATAGAGAGTCCAGCTGTTGCCGCCATCTGTCGAAACCTTAAAACGCTGATAGACGTTATAATCCATATCACCGCCAAATATATGGATACTCCATTGGCCGTTGGGTATATCCACTCGGAATATATTATTCCCGTCAACGCCGACAAAATCCTTCATAAGTGTGTCAGTGCCCCCTCGGTTCCTTGAGCAGAGCCCCGCCGTACTTAAAAACCCGTAGCCGCGTGTTGTGCTATATACGGTGGTATGATAAACGCTCGTATAGCCGACTGTCGGTGAGCCGGGATTGCTCTCAAAGTCGAATAGAAACTCCTCTGCATGAGTCAAGCTTGCGTTCAAACAAAACAAAACGATGCTTACAAAGAGAAAGACTTTCCGCATTTATACCTCCTCAACCATTAGAATTCATGGCGTTTCATTCTGAAAGATCAGCGTTTTACGGGATAGCCTTTCGTGCCAGGCCAACGCCTAAACAGTAGTTCTCAGACCCTGATGAACCGTTTCAGCATTCACACTTAGTATATACAACTTTCTGAATATTGTCAAGAATCTTTGGAAAAAAGCCTTGACACTGGCTATGAAAATAGGGATAAATTATGCATGATGAAACGCTTCACCAAGGCTATTCCACAACTCTTTCAGGCGTTTCAAGAGTGATTTTATACAAAAATCTCAAAATAAAAACCACGCTCTGGCAAGCATAAGGCCATAAGAGGACCATTCTTATGAACATGGGTATGCTCGATTGGATCATTGTTATTTCATTGTTCATTGCTTTGACGGCGATGGCGCGTTTTACAAAAAGATACACCAGGAGCGTCGCCGATTTTCTTGCAGCAAACAGGTGTGCAGGCCGATACCTCATTTGCATCGCAGAGGGTATGGCCGCGTTAGGTGCTGTGGCGGTTATTGGCCAGATGCAAATATATTATAACGTCGGTTTTGCTTCCCAGTGGTGGGGGTTTTTCAGCTATCCTGTCTTGTTGCTCATGTCATTAACCGGTTGGGTAATCTACAGATTCAGAGAGACACGCGCCTTGACGCTTGCGCAGTTCTTCGAAATTCGATACAGCAGAAAGTTCAGAGTCTTTTCGGGCATGTTGGCTTTCGGGGCAGGCATAATAAACTATGGCATCTTTCCTGCCATTGGTGCGAATTTCTTTATGCAATACTGTGGTTTGCCGGAAACTATCGGCCCTGTTCCGATTTTTCCCATGCTGGTCGCTGTGCTCCTGGCTGTTTCGGTCTATTTTACTCTTTCAGGCGGCCAGATCACAGTAATAGTCACCGACTTTTTACAGGGCATGTTCTGCAATATCGTGTTCGTGGCTATTCTTGTCGTCCTGCTCTTCAAATTCCGGATGAGCGATATTTTTGAGACATTGTTGGCCGCTCCTCCGGGAAAATCGATGGTTAATCCCTTTGATCTTGAAGGCAACGTAGGTTACACGGTGTGGTTCTTTGTTATTCATCTTGCAACGCGACTATACAATAGCAGGGGCTGGCAAAGCGAACAGGCTTATAATTGTGCAGCCCTGAATCCGCACGAGGCCAAGATGGCCAATGTCATCTCAAATTTCCGATGGTGGGCGTTCTGGGGAATCATCTTATTCCTTCCGCTGTGTGCCTATACGCTGATGCATAATCCCAAGTATGCCGAACAGGCAGGCCATGTCCAGATGCTGCTTGGAAGGATTAGCAACGAAGAAGTGCGGAATCAGATGATTACACCCGTTGCCATGACCACATTCTTGCCAAAAGGACTGCTTGGCGCTTTTGCAGCAGCGATATTCGCTGCATTTATCAGTACGCACAACACGCAATTGCATTCCTGGGGCTGCATTTTCGTCCAGGATGTACTTGCTCCGCTTCGCAAAAAGCCTCTCTCGCCGGAAGAGCACCTCAGATGGCTCAGGCTGTCCATTCTTGGTGTAACATTGTTTGTTTTCCTTTGGAGCTGTTTTTTCAGGCAGACCCAACGGATGCAGCTGTTTTTTATGATCACAGGTGCGATCTTCCTCGGGGGCGCAGGTTCTGTAATTATAGGAGGTCTTTATTGGAAAAGAGGCACTACCGCCGCAGCATGGCTGGCAATGATTGTCGGTTCAGGCATGGCAACTTCAGCGGTCGTTGTTGACCAGGTATGGAAAAGCCTTTACGATAAAAATTTTCCGATCGATTTCAAGTGGATGACGGCTATTAGTATGGGAAGTGCCATACTTTCTTACGCCGCCGTGTCCCTGCTTGGAAAACGCGTTGTGTTTAATATGAATCGCATGCTCCACAGAGGTAAATATGCCTTGAAAGAGGAGCACGCAGAAGGTGTTGATGTAGAAGCAATTTCCAGATGGAGCTTCAAGAAGTTTTTTGGTTATACTGATGATTTCACACGAGGCGATAAGATTATTTATGCTTGTGCGATTTTCCAAAGCATGCTTTTTTTCACTGTAAGTGTGGTCACAGTATCAATTGCTGTGTTCCACGGTCTTTCAAACAAGGGCTGGGGGCGGTGCACCTATTATCTCCTGCTGTTCAGCATTTTAACCGGCTTTTTATGTGCAGTGTGGCTGTCTATCGGCGGCTTGCGGGACACCGGGAGATTCTTTCAAAAACTCAAAACTGTCCAAAGAAATGATCTTGACGACGGCAGGGTGATAGAACACCACAATCTCGGCGAGGAGTTCGGTGAACGAAACTGACAAAGAGCTGTAAATATGTGCTTGCTTGATTGGATCATTACCATTTCGCTGTTTATTGCCCTTGGCGCAATGGCCCGCTTCACAAAAAAATATACAAGGAGTGTAGCCGATTTTCTCGCCGCCAACCGATGTTCTGGCCGATACATCATCTGCATCGGCGAGGGAATGGCTGCTTTGGGGGCTCTGTCGGTCATACTCCAGATGGAGATGACTTACAGCGTTGGTTTTGCAGGACAGTGGTGGAACTGCATAAGCATGCCCATAGGGCTGGTAATGATGCTCACAGGATTTGTTATCTACAGATACCGCCAAACACGTGCAATGACTCTGGCCCAATTCTTTGAGATACGCTACAGCAGAAACTTCAGAATCTTTGCAGGTATTCTCGCTTTTACTGCCGGTGTAATTGTTTTTGGTATTTTTCCCGCCACCGGCGCAAACTTTTTTATCCGATATTGCGGACTGCCGCATCACATGGGCCCTATCCCGACCTTCCCTGTCGTGGTAGTCATTTTGCTGGCCGTCTCATATTACTTTATATTTGTCGGGGGACAGGTTTCTGTTATAGTTACCGATTTCCTACAGGGCATGTTCACCAATTTCGTACTGCTTGCTATCCTTATGGTCGTGTTGTACAAGTTCAGAATTGCCGATATTTTTGACAGTCTACTTGCCGCACCGAAGGGCCAGTCAATGGTTAATCCTTTTGATCTTGAGAAACATGAAGGTTTTACTGTCTGGTTTTTTGTCATTTTCATAATTCTGAAACTTTATGTACATAGAAGCTGGCAGGGTGAACAGGCCTACCAGTGTGCTGCCACAAATGCACATGAGGCGAGAATGGCCGGAATCTGCTCGGACTTTCGCTGGTGGGCTTTCTGGGCAAGCCTTATGCTGCTTCCCCTTTGTGCCTATACTTTAATGAATCATCCGGAATACCACAAGCAGGCTACCCAAATTCAGCAAGTCCTTGACAAGATTGACAACGAGCAGGTACGTCACCAGATGATTACACCGGTTGCGATGACTACTTTTGTACCGACCGGATTACTCGGGGCATTTGCTGCTGCAATGTTCGCCGCTTTTATCAGCACAAGTAACACGCAAATGCACTCATGGGGAAGTACCCTGGTTCAGGATGTGTTAATGCCGCTGTATAAAAAACCACTCTCCGCCCGGCAACACCTCAAATGGCTGCGATTGTCTATTTTTGGTGTCGCCGCGTTTGCATTTCTTTTTAGTTGTTTCTTCCGCCAAACACAGCGGCTTCAGTTATTTCTTATGATCACTGCTCAAATTTTTCTGGCAGGCGCCGGTTCCACTGTCATTGGAGGTCTTTACTGGAAAAGAGGCACTACTGCCGCTGCATGGTCGGCCATGATAACCGGAGCGATTCTTTCAATTTCAGGTTTAGTGCTCGAATTACTGTGGAAAAGTGCTTACGACAAAAGCTTTCCAATTGATTTTAAGTGGATGACGGCTATCAGTTCCGGTGGTGCCATATTATCTTATATTCTTGTCTCACTGTTGGGTAAACGGTCGGTGTTCAACATGGACCGGATGCTACACAGAGGCAAATATACTCTGGAGCAAGAGTATGAAAGTGGTGCGGGTGTCGAAGCTAAGTCTGAATGGAGCTTCAAAAAACTCTTTGGATATACTGATGATTTTACTGTCGGAGATAAAATTATTTGCGCGTGTTTAATCTTCAAAAACATGCTGTTTTTCACCGTAGTTATTGTTGTAACTCTAATTGCTTTGTCCCACGGCCTGTCGGATAATGGGTGGGCTCAATGTCATTATTATATGCTGTTGTTTAGCATCTTAGTAGGCCTTGCCTCGGCGGTTTGGCTGACAATTGGAGGCTTCCGGGATCTGAAGAGGCTGTTTGAAAGACTCCGGACTGCGGAAAGGAATGAATTTGACGACGGCAGAGTAATAGACCACTATAACCTTGATAAGAATAATTCAAAGTAATCGGTTAGCAACAACGGAGCAGCTATGTATGCCGTATTCAGATTGTGACATTTAAGGGATAAATTATGTCTATAGGGAATGATAGAAGGGGAATCAGTAAAGGAAACTTTCAATTGCTGGATGAAAGCCAACTGGAGTTGATTCATCAAGCCAGCCTTGAAATACTGAATGATATAGGTGTGGTGGTAAAGAGCAAAAAGGCTTTAGATGTTCTCGAAGGGGCAGGCTGTAGGGTCAATAGGGCCGAAGAGAGAGTTTTTGTGTCTGATACGATTGTCAAGAAAGCCCTCGAGACTGTTCCCCATAAGATTGTCCTGTACGCGAGAAAGCCGGAGAATAATGTGGTTCTGGATGGAAGGCGCATGTTTGTGATAAGCGGCGCATCGGCATTAAATGTTATAGACCTTGAAGGTAACAAGCGTTCCCCGACAATGCAAGATTTGTACAATTTTATTCGTCTTCATGATTCGCTACGAAGTGTAGATATTATCTGTCCTATGGTATATCCGGCCAATATAGAAGCTGAGAAAGCCGAAACGGTGATGTCCGGAATGGTTATGAAGTATTCAACGAAACACTGCCAGTTCTGGGCTCAGGACGGAACCGGAGTGGACAGCCATTTTAAGATGGCTGTTGCCATTTATGGAAATGAAAAGGATGCCCGCCAGAAGCCGCTTTTTGGTGAGTGCATAGATTTGATCAGTCCATTGCTTCAGCCTCCCGACATGGTAGAGGCGCTCATGAAAGGAGCAGAATTGAGTGTGCCGCTGTACATAGAGACTTGTGCGGTTATGGGAGCGACCAGTCCTGTTACTCTAGCCGGTACCGTGGCTCAGTCAAACGTGAACGTTTTGTGCGGTCTGGTGCTGGCACAGTTGATTAATCCAGGAACACCCTGTATCTACTCAACAGCTTCAGGTGTTATGGATATGACCAGCGGCAACTACAGTTCTGCGGCACCTGAGACGAATTTAGTTCAGGTAGCGACAGCGCAGTTGGCTCATTTCTATGGACTTCCGTGCAATGCTGGGTGTGGAATTGATGCCAAGATCGTAGATGAGCAGGGAGCCTATGAAAGAACGTTCCAGAACACCGTTTGTACGCTGGGAGGAGTGGATATCATTCATCAAGCAGTGGGATCAGTTGAAATGATGAACACGGCAAGTTATGAACAGTGTGTTTTAGATGATGAAGTATTTCAAGCTGTGTCAAGGTTTACAAGACCCGTTGAGATTACAAAAGAGACTATAGCTCTTGAGGCCATAGGACGTGTAAACAGTGGCGGTCGGCATTACTTTATGGATGATCATACTCTTAACTTCGTGAGGAAGGATTTCTGGAAACCCAACATTCTTGATAGAAACAGTTACGCGGTATGGGACAGCAGCGGTAGAAAGAGTTTCAAGCAGAGGGCAAAAGAAAGAGTAGAGAATATCTTGAAGAATCATTTCCCGGAACCTGTTTCCAGTGAAGTTGGCCGGGAAATAGACAGAATTGCCGGTATTGACAGCAGCCAATATAGGGAGAAGTGATTATGCTTTATAGAGATTTTGGAAAAACCGGTTGGAAAGTTTCTGCGATAGGACTTGGAACCTGGAACATCGGTAATCAGTGGGGTTATGTTGATGATACTACAGCATGGGCAACTGTTCACAAGGCCCTTGACTGCGGCATTAACCTGATCGACACCGCCGAAGAATACGGTCTGCCGCACGGCTTTTCGGAGGAACGCCTGGGAATTGCCCTGGCAGGAATCCGGCACAGGGTTTATTTGGTAAGCAAAATTGGATACTGGGGCGAAAGGTCCGGCCAGATGGTCCCCAAAACCACTGTTGACATGATCCGACTGTGCTGCCACGCCTGCCTGGGGCGTCTTCGCACCGACTGGATCGATGTCATGCTCTGTCACGAAGGCGACATAGAAAATCCCTCCATATATCTCGAAGCTTTCGATCTGCTCAAAAAAGAGGGAAAGATACGAGCATATGGTATATCGACAGATGACATTAATGTCTTGCGAAACTTCAATATCGACGGAAATTGCAGTGTGGCTCAGTTCGGCTATTCGTTACTTAGTCCCGGTGCAGAGATTGAATTGCTGCCATATTGTCAGAAAAATGGAATTGCAGTTGAGATTAAAGGCCCCCTTGCAAAGGGGCTTTTGTCCGGATACTATGACCATGAAACAGTATTCACTGATGAAATACGAAAGTCCTGGAATCGTGATGGTGTGGGCAGAGGTATCTACGAAACAGCTATTGCCAGAGTCCAGCAGTTGAAAAAGATATTAAAACCTGGCGAACAGATGGTTACCGCCGCACTTCGGTACATTATATCACACCCTGCAAATCCTGTGGCAATACCCGGAGCCAAATCACCTGAGCAGGTAATGACGAATGCCGCAGCTGGGGAACGTGTTTTGACCAGCCGGGAAATGGACAATTTGAAAGCTGTAATCTGACATAGGTAAGGATCATGAAAACATTAGAGTGTAAACCTGATTTCCAGCGAGCCCAGGAGTGCGGGCATGCTTTCAGGGCACATGAAATAATCGATCGCTCCTGCACTATAATTTTGAGCGAAGAAAACTGAAAACACTGTCGAGCAAAGACAAACGCCTGCGGTACGATAAAGGCAATTCATGGCCGATATAAGCCGGCGTTACTTGTGTATGATGTTAAGGCTGAAAGTGAAGCCGAAGGGGTTGAACTGCTGGAATGGCTTAAAAACAATACCTGATGGTTATGATTTTTTGGGAGAGTGGGTAAGTGAAAACATATGTTATAGTTGGTACTGGCGGCCGGTCAATAATGTTTACACGGGCATTGACCAGTGAGTTTGTAGCTTCGTCAAAGCTATTGGCTATTTGCGATAAAAACAAAGGTAGGCTCCAATTAACCAAAAAAAACTTAAAGAAATGTTGTCTTGAGCTTGCGACCTATATGGACAATGATTTTGACAGAATGCTTTCGGAGCAGAATCCCAATTGCGTAATCGTGTGTACTATGGACAGTACTCACGATGATTATATCTGTCGCTCCCTGGAGGCCGGATGCGATGTTATAACTGAAAAGCCAATGACCATCGACGAAAAGCGTTGCCAGCGGATAGTAAACACAGTCAAAAAAACCAGCAAGAGCGTTCGCGTGACGTTCAACTATCGCTATTCTCCGTCCCGCAGTCAGATTAAAGAGCTTCTAATGAGCGGAGTTATAGGTAAAATTTTATCGGTTGAGTTCAAGTGGTTATTAGACACAAATCACGGTGTCGATTATTTCAGACGGTGGCATCGCAACAAGGCAAATTCCGGCGGCCTAATGGTTCATAAGGCGACACACCATTTCGATCTTGTTAACTGGTGGCTAAGTTCCACGCCGGAAACAGTTTTTGCCAAAGGAGATAGGCTTTTTTATAACGAGAAACAGGCAAGACGTTACGGCCTGGAAAATCACGGTGATCGCTGTCTCAATTGCTCCGTCAAGGACAAATGCAACTTTTACCTTGATATGAACAAATTTGAAACTATTAAAAAGCTTTATCTCGATTGCGAACAATATGATGGATACATTCGCGATTGTTGCGTGTTCAGCAATGATATCGACATCGAAGACTCGATAGATGTGATAGTCGGATATAAATCTTCCGCCTTGCTCAGTTACAGTCTTTGTGCATTTAGCCCCTGGGAAGGTTATAAAGTCGAATTTAACGGAACGAGGGGCAGGCTCGAGCATTCTTGTCAGGAGTCGTCATATATCAATGGCGATGGCTGTGTCCAGGGAGCTTTTGACCCGGAGAGTGCCATAACCAGAATTTATCTGCATTTTAAGACACCGTATTCGGTGAAGGTTAAAGAAGGCCAGGGTGGTCACGGCGGCGGAGACATTGTAATGCTCAATGACATTTTTGGTTCACCACCCAAAGATCCTTTGATGCGTTCTGCCGATTATGTCCAGGGTGCATATTCAATACTCGTAGGCGTTGCGGCAAATAAATCGATAGCCAGCGGCCGGTTAATTAACGTAAAGGATTTAGTCAGCGGCCTGCCGGACGCGAAATTCCCGGATATGCCGGGCGAAGAAGAATACATCCCATACGTTGCTGATGCTAAGCGATACATTGACGGCGAAAAAACAGATGCGAATGTTCCGCTCAAATTACAAAATGACAGTTAAAACAATGAAAGAGAAAATACCTATGTCTGAAGGAAAAATTAAAATTGGGCTTCTGACCTTTAGCCTTCCATCAGAAAGAATCGATCTTGCTAAAAAGTTTGGCAAAGATGCCGCGACATCTTTACAATCACTGGGTTTTGAACTTATCGAAAGTGATGGACTTATATATACATCTGACGAAAGCATCACCGCTGCAGCAAAACATGCAGATATGGGGGCTTCTTGTGTAATTATGGCCCTTGGTTCATGGATGTTTACTCCCGCTGTTGTTGATGCAGTAAGAAAAATCGATCTCCCTTTTGCCATATGGGCCGAAGATAATCCCGCTTCCTTCTCTCTCACCGCAGGCGGAATCGTTCATGGCTCATTAGATGAATTAGGTCTTAAGCACAGATTTTTTTACGGTTCTCTTCACTCAGAGGAACTATTAAAGGAAATAGCCGCATTTATAAGGGCTTGCGGTGCGGCAAAAGACCTTAAGGAAGACAAACTCTGCGTAATCGGCGGAAGAGTCAAAGGCATGTATACCACAATGGCCGATATGATACAGATTAAAAATGTTTTCGGATTGGAAATAGAACATATAGATACTCTTCGTGTATACCTTGAGGCGAAAAAAGTTCCGATTCAGAAAGTGTCGGAAACCATAAAATGGCTTGGTGAAGAATTCGGAAGAATCAATGTAGATCAGAAGTTTGTTGAAAAATCGGCAAGACTATATATTGCACTCAAGGATATCCTAACCAAAACCGGCTACAACATAGCTGCTATTAAGTGTCAGGATGAGTTGATAAATAATTATTCATCCTGTTGTTTACCAATCTCACTGCTCAATGATGATGGTTTTACTGTTTCATGCGAATCTGACATTTATGCTGCTATTACCATGAGAATACTGAGCCTGGTTTCAGGAGGTGTTTCTCTTTTCGGCGATATCAATCATCTTGACCAGAAAGAGAGAGTCTTAAGAATAGTAAACTGCGGCACAATGCCCTCGCTCATGGCCGATAACAGAAAAGATGTCGATCTCGAGCTTCAATATGAGTATATGGGACAAGCCCGGGGAATCACAACAGCATTTTGTGTAAGAGAATCTCCCATGACGGTCGCAAGACTATGCAGAATCAAAGGCAAATTCGTCTTATTTGCTGCCGAAGGCCATACACAAAAAGTGGAGAAAGAAAGATTCAAGGAAACACGCGAAGCCTGGCCGCATGTATTTGTTAAATTGTCCTGTGACATGAAAAAGCTTATTCAAAGTTTCCGTTCAAATCATGTGCATGCATGTTTCGGAAACCACCTTGATGATTTGAAAGAATTTTGCAGCTTAAAAGATATTGAAATCTTAATTCCATAACAGTTTTGCAAAAAATGCTTTCCGGAATAATATTTGATATTAAAGAGCTTGCCATTCATGATGGTCCCGGTATACGTATCACCATTTTCATGAAAGGCTGCCCTCTTCGATGCTCATGGTGTCATAATCCTGAAGGTCTGTTGCCCCAACCTCAGGTAATCCATCGCCAGGACGGTCAGAGGCAGGCTGGAAAATGGTATACATCGAAAGAATTATCTCAAATTATTAATAAAAAAACGGATTTTTTGCGTATGAATGAGGGCGGAGTAACATTTTCAGGTGGAGAACCTTTGTCACAGGCAAAATTTATTGTGGAAGTGATAGATATGCTAAAGGAAGTACATGTATTATTGGATACCTCCGGCTATGGAAACGAAGCGGATTTTCGCCTGCTCGCTGAGCGTAGCGACCTTGTCTTCTTCGACCTTAAATTAATTGATAACAACATGCACAAAAAATATACTGGCTGTGATAATGCGACAATTCTAAGTAATTTACAGTTGCTTAGCGCATTAAATGTGCCCTTTGTGGTTCGTGTTCCACTTGTCCCCGCAGTAACCGATACCGACAAAAATCTGTCGGATATAGCCAAACTAATCAAAGATCTTCCCGGCCTGCTGCAAGTTGATCTGCTCCCCTATAATAAGGCCGCAGGAGGAAAGTACAAGGCAGTCGGAATGGAGTTTAACCCAGGCTTTGATGAGTCGTGTCAATTGAATGCAAATATTGATGTCTTCAGAAACGAAGGCCTGAAGGTTAAAGTAGTATGAATGAGAGACTCAATACTTTGAGAGACCGAGTCCGCAGGAGGGATTACAAAAAATATCGTCTCGAAAAACCCCCTGTTTTTATAGCCGAGTTTAATGGGAAAAATCTTTCATGGCCCAAGCGCATATCACGGCTTACGCGTCGAACGTGCCAGGCCCAGAAAGTTGTCATAGAACCTGAGCAGCGTATCGTTTTTATTCAAACTGCTCCTCTTGTCGGGGATGTTTATACTTCTCAGGATTGGCGTAAGTTTACAGAAAATAAAACCTTGCACGAAGGTGTAGCTGTAATAAGCAATATATGCCCTGATTGGAATATGGTGCTTTCTCAGGGTCTCCTGGGCCGAAAAGAAGTCGCGCTTGCTACAAAGCAAAGACTTGCTGATAACCCCAAAGCTGTCGAGTTTCTTGACTGTGCAATTGAAACAATCGATGCAACATTGGACCTGGTAAAACGTTATGCGGACAAAGCCCGCCAGTTGGGCCGCAATGATATCGCTGAAATTCTCGAAAATGTTCCCGCAAAACCTCCTGCCACTTTCCATGAGGCATTGCAGTTCTTTCGCTTTGCCTACGCAATCCCCTGGTTCATCGGACACTACCAGATAGGTCTAGGCAGATTTGACCAGTATATGTGGCCATATCTTAAGAAAGACCTTGATGCTGGCAAAATTGATATACCCGAGGCCGAGGAACTCCTTGCTGAGTTCTTTATTTCCCTCAATATAGATACCGACATATTTCCGGGAGTTCAGCCTGGAGACAATGGACAAACTCTTACCCTGGGAGGTGTAAAAAGCAATGGCGCTAATGCGGTTAATGAATTAACCGAAATGATCTTGCGCCTTGATTGCGACGTGGCGATGATAGATCCCAAGATTAACCTTCGTATCTCTGCCGATACGGATATGGACTTACTGTCCTTGGCAACCAGGCTCACCAGCAAAGGACTGGGATTCCCCCAATATCTAAACGATGATATTATAATCCCCGCATTAGTTGATCATGGTTATGATATCGAAGATGCGCGCGAGTATACAGTTGCAGCGTGTTGGGAGGTTATTATTCCGGGAAAAGGTCTGGACTATGTCAATATTGGAGCTGTTTCGTTTCCTGCCGCCGCCGATAAAGCTATTCGGCAGGCCTTGGCTGGAGGGAAAAACTTCGAAACCATATTGCAATATACCAAAGATGATATAAAAAAACAGCTTGATAAACTTCTAAATGATTATTCCAGACTGCTATTGGGGCCTTCACCCTATCTTTCTCTACTGATGGATGACTGCCTTGAAACCGGTCATGATCTTTCAGAAGGATTAAAATACAACAACTTCGGTGTCCACGGCGCCTGCATTGCAAACGCGGCCGATGCGCTGGCCGCTACTAAACGATTCATATTTGAAGAGCAAAGTATTGCACCTTCAGATTTGCTTTCAGCCCTTGATGCTGATTATGAGGGCTATGAAACTATTTATAACAAGCTATCAAACGAAGGCCCAAAAGTTGGCAATAACGACGATTATGTGGATACGCTTATGGTCAGGCTCTTCGAGTATTTTGCCGATGCCTGTGAAAAATACGGCAAAAATAACAGGGGTGGTACAATCAGACCTGGCGCAGCCACAGCAATGTACTATATCTGGCTTGCACAAGGCTGCCCAGGTATGAGAGAACCGCTCGTAGCAGCCACCGCTGACGGCCGTAAAAAAAATATGCCTTTCGGTGCCAATCTTGCCCCTTCTCCAGGCGTTTCTGTTGCTGGCCCAATAAGCGTTTTGCAATCATTCAGCAAAATTGATTTTCGGCGAATATATAACGGCGGCCCAATCACAATGGAGTTCTCAGACACTGTGTTTCGCAATGACGAAGCTATTCAAAAAGTAGCTATGTTTATCAGAAGTTTCGCTCATTTAGGAGGTCAGCAGCTCCAAATAAATACCTTAAACAGGGAAAGACTGAGGGATGCAAAAAAACACCCTAAGCAACACCAGGACCTCGTAGTCCGTGTTTGGGGCTGGAGCGGATATTTCTGTGAACTGGCTCCGGAATATCAGGACCAGATTATTGCAAGGAACGTTTATCAAGTGTGAAATCAAAAGGAAAACATTTATGCGACAGGCGGTAATGACAGAACCAGGCAGAATAGAGTTCAGAGAAGTAAGTACACCCGAAACCAGTTCCTGCGAAATACTGTTACGAATCAAACAGATCGGTATTTGCGGAAGCGACATTCATGTCTGGCATGGAAAGCATCCATTTACCTCTTATCCTGTTGTGCAGGGACATGAGTTTTCTGCTGTAGTCGAAGCAGTCGGAGATGGTGTCAAAGGCATAAAGCCCGGTATGAAGGCAACCTCCCGGCCACAGATTGTCTGCGCCAAATGTCGACCCTGTAAACGAGGCGATTACAACATCTGCGACGTGCTCAAAGTCCAGGGCTTTCAGGCTCCAGGCGTTGCACAGGAATTTTTCATAACTACCAGGGACAATATTGTCCTTCTGCCTGACTTACTCACCTTTGAACAGGGCGTACTTGTCGAACCGGCAGCGGTTGGTGTACATTCTACCGGCCGAGTAAAAGATCTTAAGGGCAAGAATGTAGCCGTTCTCGGAGCGGGTGCTATTGGCAATCTTGTCGCTCAGGTGGCACGTTGTCGTGGAGCCGAGAAAATCCTTATCACGGATATTAGTGACTTCCGCCTCGAAATAGCAAAAAAATGCGGAATACTTAACACCTCAAACGCAAAGAATGAATCTCTCGCCAAGGCATCGAAACGGGTTTTTGGTAACAAAGGCTTTGATGTGGCATTTGAAGCGGTAGGGATTGAAGCAACTATGGATGCTGCGGTTGAGTATATACAGAAGGGTGGCGAAATAGTTGTCCTGGGTGTATTCAGCCATAAGCCGCGAATTGATATGTCTGTAATTGGCGACAGAGAGCTGTCCTTGATTGGGACGCTGATGTATAAACATCAGGACTACCAAAAGGCGGTAGAACTTATCGCCGACGGCGGGATCGCTACCGAACCACTGGTGACAAAGCACTTCCCTTTCGAACAATACACCAACGCCTATAATTTCATCGAAGAGCAGGCCGATAAAACCATGAAAGTGATAATTGATTTGTAAGAGATGACACATGGCGATTAAAAAGGAGGTAAAATAAAATGAAGGCAATCGTTTACCGTGCTCCCGGTCAGTTCAAATATGAAGACGTTCCGGATCCGAGCCCGAAAATCGATGAAGTAATAATCGCTGTGAAAAGTTGCGGCCTTTGCAGAACGGATATGCATATCCACAAGGGACATTTCCTGGCAGAATTTCCTCTTATAAATGGCCATGAATTTGCCGGCGAAGTCATCGAAATAGGCCGCAACGTCAAAGATGTAAAGATCGGTGATCGAGTCATCGCCGACAATACTGAGCTGTGCGGACATTGTTTTTTTTGCAGGCGTGATGAGCCTCTATTCTGTGAGAATTTCATATCACATGGCTGTAATATTGCCGGTGGTTTCGCCCAATACGTGGCGATAAAGGCCGAAAAAATCTTCCCCATCGGCAGCCTGTCCTACCGAGAGGCTGTCATGGTCGAACCGACAGCCTGCGCAATACACGGCATGGATGTTATTCGAATTAAGCCTGGCAGTGAGGTACTGCTCTTCGGAGCCGGGCCCACAGGATTGATTCTCGCTCAGCTTGCAAAACTTAATGGTGCTGCACATTTGACAGTAGCCGCACCTCCAGGACAAAAGTTGGAATTGGCTAAAAAACTGGGAGCCGACAAGATCATCCCTGTTGATAAGAGCAACTACGAAAAGCATCGTACTGCCATAAAAGCGGGTCATCCTCGCGGTTTTGACACGGTTATAGAGGCAACAGGCGTATCCCGACTGTTTGAACAGGCGGTGGATTTTACTCGCACAAGCGGCCAATTGATTGCTTATGGTGTCTATCCGGAAAACGAAAAGGTTGACATCTGTCCAAATGAAATCTTCCGTCGCGAACTGACCATCAAGGGCTCATTTGCCCAGACGCACTGTTTTGATCGAGCGTTGCTTTATCTTGAAAACCAAAGCATAAAAGTCTCCGAAATGGTCACACACGAGTTTCCGCTTGCTGAATACGGCAGGGCCCTGGAAGAAATGGAAAAAGGCCGGGCAATAAAGATCGCGATAAATCCATAGCGATGTTGTCAGCTCTTCTGTTGGCTGTGTTGCAACTGATCGCAAAACAGTTTCGCACAGAAGTAAAAAGTGCAATCTAAAAGGTGCGGGACATCCGCGACAAAGTGTTTAAGCTTAGTATGACAGCGCTATAAGAATTCCATACTTTTCGCTTTTGCCATTTTCCTTCGGCTGGCATACGACGCCTCATTACGCTCCTGATAATACCGGCATTGCTCTTCCAGTTGTTTCCATGAATGCGGATGCCTCTGCCA
>JBDRHL010000048.1:0-3000 GCA_043816955.1 Planctomycetota bacterium
AACTCTCTTACAAGAAAAATTTTTATGGCTTTATCTCTTTTGGCTTTTCTGACAAGCAATGCCAATGCTGTAGTAAATGTCTTTGCTCAGGTCGATACTTCAGAGGATATTTATGTTGGTGAAAGCTTCGGTTATCACATAATTATAGACGGAGAAAATAAAGCGGGACAGGTTGATATTACACCTCTGGCCGAATACAATCCGCAAAGTGCCGGAAATAGGGATGTTTCGCAAACTTCAATAAGCATTATAAACGGCAGGACAACTCAAAACATCAAAAAACAGTATGTGATGAGTTATTCGCTTACATCCAACCGAATTGGGCAGATACGACTTCCGTCAGTAACAGTAACTCTTGACGGAAAGGACTACCAAACCAACCCGTTGAAGGTCAATATCTTAAAACCTGGAACAACTGACCAGTTAGATCTGGAAGTTACTTTATCAGAACAGCAATGTTACGTTGGTCAGCCGGTAATTAGGGTTTGCTGAATAAGCCTTGCACCACTATTTTCTTCTGTTGCCAGTCAGTTCAAGCTGCGGTTTTGCGGTCTGCCATAACCATATTGCTCAGACTTGAACGGGGCAGCCACAGCCGGGCTGATAGCCAGTACCACACAAACAATAAAAAAGAACCTATCTCCGTCAGGATCTTCTCCAGATTCATCAATATGAACGCAATCATTATCGACACTTCAGAAGTCTGAGCCAGTTTCGTCATGATCCGAGCCAGGCTGAATCGGCGTTTGCCCTGGCCGAACTTGCCCTCGACCGCAATCCGATCCAACTCATCCTGATGTTGAAGTTTCTTTTGCTCTTTGAGCACATCTGCCTGCTCTGGCGGTCTGCCAAGCGGTGGACCCGACAGGCGGATATCGTGCTTCTTGCAGAACCGACGATTATCCTGTGTCCGGTATATTTTATCCACATGCACCGATTCAGGATAAAACCCAAAGCGATCATGATAGGCCTCAATTTGTTCAATCAAATCACAGGATTCATTATACGCATCCCAGCCTATCTTTTCGACAAAGCTAAAACCATCCACCAGGCTGATTGACACCTTGGCGCCAAATTCCACAGGACTTTTGGCCTTGCCGCGGACGATTGGACGCACATGCGGCTGATACAGACTGACAATCCGGTCGCTGATACTGTGTGTGCGGTTTTCATACATCCATAACTGCTGACGATACAATTCCTTGATCACCAGCAATAAACGATACAAGCGTTTACTGAGATACTTCAGCAATCCTTCTTCAGCCATGCTCTCAATATGGCCAAGGTTTCGTTTAAGATACCGAAGCTGTTGGCCAATAGCCTTGCGAATCTTTTTATATCCAGGCTTTTTCTGTTTGGCCACGGCCAGATACGCCTTCCGGGCTTTATTACGATACGTCCGAGGTTTCTTGCGAACACCTACAAATGGTTCATGCATTGCATCAATAATTTCTTCGCTTTTCTCCCTGGCTTCATTGAGAAGCGACACATCCGTCGGATAAGCGATGTCAGCTGGCGTACATGTCGCATCCACGATCATCTTACCTTTATTGGAAGGCGGATTATTCGCATTGTCGTTCGGTGATTCATCTTTAACAGCAGAGCAGGCAACATCGCAGTTTTCGGTATCTTCAATAACACCGTCAACAATAGATTCATTGATATCTTTGAGCATCTCTTTATCAAAACGCTTGCGAAAATGAGTCATCATTGAATGATCGAAAGGCGGGGCATCCTGATATTCCATCAGACCCAGAAAGTACTGCAAATACGGATTTTCCGCAATCTGCTGGACCGTTTCACGATCGCTGGTGCCCAGACGTTCCTTGATGAGCAATGCCCCCAAGGCCATTCGAGCCGATTTGGCCGGACAGCCGTTATCGTCACAGAACAGTTCACCGTAGGCCTCTTCAATCTGATGCCATGGAATCTGTTCGGCTAAAATGATCCAGCGATTATCACTGCGAAGATGGCCGCCGAAAGGAAGATAGAAATTTTCAAATTTAAGTTGATGGGGGTTGTTTTTACGATACATCCGTGTACTCCAAGTGCAAGGGTTTTTGCTGATTGAATCCGAATTCCGTTCACTTACCACATTATAAAGGAAACGCATCGCATTGTAAAACAACAACTTCCAACTTATTCAGCAAGCCCTAAGTATACCAGCTAAGCGATGCCACATCTGCACCAGACCACCCTGCGACATCTTAAACTGAAGGTAAAAATTGAACACCTCCAGTATCTGGGATATGGTATTACCAAGTGCAAAATGAAGCCATGCACTCAAAATCAGTATGCCATTGCCGATCGATGACTTTGGCAATGCTTCGGTTATCACCGGCTCGACCGCTTTTCGGCAGTTCGGACAGAAATCTCTGTGAATAATATGCCGGACGGTCTCAATTCGCACCTTATCGGGAAGGTCTTCAATATAACGATCACGAGTTCGGGAACACCTGTTAAGTTTGCTTCCACAGTCAGGACAGCGTGAAGCTTTGTGTTCGACAACTCTGTCTATTCTTTCAGACTGTTGTCGACGAAAACCTTTGTGGCCTTTTTTGCGCCCCGGCTTCTTGCCGCGGTTTTTATCATTCTTGTTCGGCTTAACAAACACAGGCTTTTGAGATGAAGGTGTCGATGGATCAGAAGCAATCGCGGCAGGCAGATTATTTCTCCCTACCAGCATTCGTGCCTGCTGCAACAATGCAAAGATAACGGCTTCTTTGCCGAGAGCATAGATTTGCTCGGCTTGCTGCTTAGTCAGTCCTGCTGCCAGATCGATACCGGCTAATATGTTTTGTTTAGCGTTTAACTGCATTACGCTAAACTATACACATAATACCGGATAGCGCAAGTCTGAAATATGAATTTTTCAAAGAATTTTCAAAAATTTTTGCTTCACACGGCTAAGATATTACAAAGAATATGACTTTTATCAGTTGGTTTTTTGCAAGATAAATGAAAAAGATTTCTCGATATTGTACTCAGACAACTGCAGCA
>JBDRHL010000049.1:0-19746 GCA_043816955.1 Planctomycetota bacterium
TGGTCTATTGAGATGCTGATCAAGGACGAAAAACAGCATTTGGGGCTGGGCGATTATCGCGTATTGCGATACCGGGCTGTGGTTAGACACCTGCACCTGGTTGATTGTGCCTATGCCTGCCTGACCCACGTAGGGATTAAAACCTGTCGTGCACAAGGCCAAAATAAATCCAAGAAAGTGCTGCGACTTGAAACGATCAGCAAACTCAAAGACAGAATGCGTCGGATAGTCTGGCAGGAGAACGTTCAAGATGTTATCAAATATAGCCATGAAAAACCCGTTATTCGCCGCCTGGAAAAACTCCTCGCGGCCTAAAATCGGTCAGTTTGAGCTATAATTAGACCCAATTTTCGCAGTTAACCCATAAACAATTTGTCGCAGTTCGTTCATTGGAACCACTCTATGTTCAAGTACAGATTTATTAACTGCCACTCCCGGAAAACCCGCATCAATGCCGGCATCAAGGCCTGCCTGCCGCTGCACCTGTTCTTGCGGATCTTTACCAACAAATAATTCGTCACGAAGCAATGGGTCAGAACCTCCACCATGGCCTCCGACAGATTCAATTACGTCTATCTGTTCTCTGCCTCCGAAAAGAGGAATATTAATTATCGGATCCATAAACATACTAACAGCTCTATTGCTAACGCCGACAACAGCATATTTCAATACTTCCCCCCCTCATTTAATCTGTCAATCTCGTTACAATAACTACAAAACAACTTATCTTTTAAATATTTGGCTCTCACATGGGTATTTTTCCCGAATCCTACTACCATCCACAAAAGTAATAGCGAGACTATAAGACTGATCGGCAGTTGTATCCGGCACTACGGTTTTGTAAGAATACACTTCACCTTCAAACCTTTTACTAAAAACCATATCGCCGGTAGATTGCATATATAAGGTCATACTACTCAATTTTTTTTTGCTGTTTACTATTAATTCAACAGGTTCCAGCCCCTCTACAATTGACATGCCATCAAACCATATTTCGCCGGTATTAAAATATGAGCCAAAGTCCACCATGAGCTTGTTCAGCCCCTGCGGGATTTTGACAGCTTTTGCCAATATTACCCATTCATCCTTGTCGGTCTGTTTGTTGTCCACCGATTTTAAGAACACAGGCTCAAGAAAATTAGGTTTGCCCTGAAGCAAGTATATACGGTCATCAAAACTACCCCTATCGTAATCACCAGAGATCCTCACGAGAATCCTGCCATCTTTGTTTTTGACCCAGGTGTGAACCAAATATGTTCGGCCAGAAACAACATCGACTATTTGCCGCCAATAGCCGGAAGCTTTACTGTTTTTCGCCTTGATCTGCAGACTTGGGCCGTCTGAATAAAAAATATCAGCATCTCTTCTTGTCTCAAATTTATCAGGAAATGCTGTGTTAAAAACCCAGGCTTTAGAGTCAAAGAGATTTTTATTGGGCGTATTTGCTGGTTGAATAATCACACGGGCCGCATCACGATAAGGTTCAACGTCAGTACTTTTTTTAATATTGGCATTATTTTCAGATATTTCTTCAGGCTTCGTTCTTGAAAATGCTATTTGATAATACTCGCCGAAAAGCTCTCTTTCTTTCTTAGACATCGGTAATTTATAATAAGACGAATTAAGGTAAACGCTACCAAACCAGTCAGCATATTTTGTCCTGCTCAACAGGTTCATATAATCGTAAAGGATTTCCTGTAGCTGCTCATAATCGCCACCCTTGAAGAGCAAAAAGCCCTCTCCGGGAATACCGGTTAGCCAAGGCCTGTTCGGCAGGGCATCCAGCATTCGGGCACGAATTAATGACAACGAAGACTCACCAAATAATAAACAAACATTATTCCGCGGCAACCTGTCTGAAGGGCTGATTTCGATGTCAACCGCACAACTTGCTGCCTTGCTTTTATCGCACTTTTTGACAGTTATATAATTTCTGTAAAACTCTTTCAGTCGCCGTCCAAGAAACTCGTCTCCTTCATTTTTGCCAGTAACAATTTTCAATCTTGGCCCAAGGAACTCATCCAGTGCATCATTAGCAAGAATCTGCTGTTCAGTCAGTTTTGTTTTTACTGAATCATACGTTATGACCAACGCATCCTGTTGAGAAGGCGAGAAATCAAATGTTGCAGTTTCGCTTTTTTCTTCAAAACTAATTCTTGCTCCATCCTGTATAATTGCAGTTAATCGATAATCTCCTCTTTCAATTGGAAGTGTAACATTTATTGGATCACCCTGGCTGCAAGTAACTTTTGCGTTAAGAGTAATACTGCCAAAGTCTCTGTGTTCAGAGGCAATTACCTTTGCAGATAAAACATTATTCAATGTCATAACGCTGCGGAAAACCCTTGGTTTGCGTGAAGGAATATCATAAGCCACTTTTGTTTCATTACTGAAAATTTCATTCGTTGTCTCGCAACCAAAATATTCAGCAAAGACCGCACCTGCCGGTAATCCTAATTCGTCACTAAATGCCGTTAATTTGCCCGCAAACGAATTCTCCGTCGGATTACCAATAGCCAGATAAGAACAGTATTTTTGACCATATCGTGAAAGCCATAGTTTTTTATTGTCAGATTGGAACGCCAAAATCGGTTGCCATATGGCGTTGTTCAACTCTTTAACCAACGGTAACAATCTGACCAGATATTCAATTCCATTCGAAAAATAATGTTGATAAGGCACACCAACATAGATGCTTCGCAAAGCAACGTAATCAGCCATGCCCCTATAGGCTTGTGTGATCTGCTCATCGCTTGCCTTGGATAAATCAATAAGCTCACCAATGCCGTACCCTTCCCAGAAAGTCATGCCCTTTTGCCCCATGATATAGCGATACTGTATCGGGAAGGGCGGTTCTTCCCTCCAGGGATTGCCTTCGATCATGCACGAATCTGTATGAAACGCAATAAGGAAGTGCTGAAATGAATTAATATTTGTTATGGTAGCCATTTGCTTTCCGTTAGCACTCTTAAGAATAGGAATGAAATCGAGAAGTTTTGAAACCGCTACTGCGTTTGATACGTATGGACCTTTCTCGTCCCAGCTTTTGTGCTTGATCTTCTTCAAAACCGGGCCGCGATACGTAAGCTGGCTATTTGGCGAATCAAAAGCAATAGCCGATATATCTTGCCTTTGAGCAATATTTTTTAAGCTCTCTCGCAAAAAATCGCCATAACTTGTCTCATAACTAAACATTGCCTGAGAATCATCCTGTTCCGGCCCCCAGCATATCCTGTAAACACCGCCGGCAGATTGCTCATTTGTGATAATCGCATCTGGAAAATGACTGGCAAGCTGCGATTCAGCCCATACGCCCGATGCGATATAATAACAATTTGCAACGTTGGACATTTTTGCCCGGGCCAAAAGCATTCGTTGTTTTTGAAGCCAGGCTTGCCGTGACATTTGGAATTTTTGCGGCATAGGCCGAACAGGTTCATAATCCCAAAAACGCTCGGAGTCAGCAATATCACCATTTCGCCTATAAGGGTTGATACACCATTCCCAATCAGCACCAAAAAGACGAGACTTCTCTACATCATTATGACTCCATGACAGATAAGATGCACTTATTCCGTACACCCTCTGATCAACATTTCTTTTTCTTTCAAAGACATTCGGATACAACGATTGCCAGCAAGCTACCGCGGCACGCTCTTGATATTTGGACGAAAAACCAAAAAGGACAAAAGTGCCGTCGTAAGAGCCGTTTGGATCCAATACAATGCGCATCGTCTCAGCCACAATAACAGTGTCATCTTTATTTTTACGCGACTCAGGCACCCAGTCCGAATAAAACTCCTCGGCACTAATACTCATGCCCACCCCGACGTTATCGTCATAGATACAGTTTAACGGTATTCGCTGCAATCGGTCAACCAAACCGTCCCAACGCTTATAACTGTTCCCATTGGTCAAATCCAATGTTTCGTAACCATTGTAAAACCGTTTGCCATCGAGAAGAATATGTACCTCAAAGTTTATTCTTGCAAGCAGTTGTTGATTCGTATGATTCCTGGCATTCCAGTGAAAGTTCAGAGCCTTGCCACGTTTACTTATAACCGTAACATTTTCACCAAAGCTATATTTTGTATACTGTGTAATGTTGCCGTTTGATTGGGCGATTTTGTTCTCGATTGGTTTAATCTCTTTGCCAGCGTGATCATAAAATACGATTCCACCGCCAAGTATTTCCATTTTTTCATTCTTACATTTGGCATAGCCCGATTGTATTCCACCTGTTTTTTTGTCAAAGAACACAGAAATGGTATCGTTCTCAATCCCCATGCGTTCGTCGGCATATACAACACCATATGCCGGCAGCAGAATCCCGATTATCAGAAAAAAAATGGCGAACTTGCATCCTGACTCAGTAATTTCACAACATGTCCTCATATTTTTCAGCACGCTCCACTTTGAAATCTGATATAAAATCTTCGGTCGTATGGCATAAGCTACCAATTCGCCCCACATAACTCTCCGCCTTCGGGATCATTACATATTAGCCAATCATCAACGAACAATTTCAAATCGCCAAAGTTAATGCAATTATCCTGATCGAAATCGGACTCCAGCCCTTCTTCATCGCAGGTTAGCCATCCCTGTGCAATTGCTGAAAAATCTGATAAATTGATATTGCAATCATGATTAACATCTGTAGCCATACCGAAACCCTGTTGCCATACTTCTACGCAATTTTGCGGAATGTGTTCAAATTCATATATCAACACGTTGTCGGACAACATTTCGCCTGACAGAGTCATACTGGGAGAATCCCAGGTATCAATATAAATTCGTGAACCATCGGATGCATATTCGTATCTCTTAAGCGGCTGGGCCAAAATGGGGTACACGTCAGATGTAAGTGTAATCTGATATTGCTGTGTAGTACCGGAGATATTATACAAAACCAAGCCAACACTTTTGTCGGGGGCTTCCCATATACTGGACATTATAGCCGGAGACGAATAAGCCTTTCCGCTTTCAGTATAATTTACGTCAGGGACATTGTTGTCAAATTTTATTGGACGTAACATTCTGCCATATTCCAGATGTTTTCTTGCGCCATACTTATAGCGAGCAAGTTTTCTCAATCTGCTCATGAATGCAACATATTGCGGTTGTGTCATAAAAGTATCAAAAGTAACATCGAACCTTCCGAGTTTGGTACCGTAGGTAAAAAGATTCCCTGTTGTAAATCTGAATTTTGTAATATCTGAAAAGGTCGAGTGTAAAGCTCTGCCATAGAAAACCCAGTAATCATGATAAACAGCATGTACTAACGGACAATACGCAGGAGTTAAATCGCTGTGAAACAGGTCTCCGTCAAGCACATCTATGCAGATTTCCGCGGCATCCTCTCCGCTAAACACTGAATCCTCGTCAACTGCTTTACATGAACTTCTAACGCCCTGAGCGAATTGGCGCATGGCATCTGTCTGCCAATCGCCCCCCCCAAGCGGATGGCCATGACTGGGGTCAAAACAGTCATTGTGTATTTTTCCAAACTGGTCCATATATGCGCCCTTGGCATTGCAATTCTCTGCCAGCGAGGTAGCGGTATCTGTCATCCAGTCCTGATAAGCCTGCTGAGTGCGACACATATCGAGCAATCCAGGATAGGATGCATTCCAAATCACGTAATTGCCCAGAATATCCTTAACAGCGATATCCTGCCAACCAGTCGGCAAACAAGGATCATCCAAATCAGGCACATCGTAAATTCGACTGTTAATATAGGGCTGAACATAAACACCTTCTATCTCCAGTTCCGACAGAGCAGCAGCATATCCATCTTTTGCGACCATATTCTGGCCGGTATGGCAGGTACCATCGTCATCCGCACGTGAGGTCTGGTCTGGAAAGCGAACCTGCCAATTGTACCAGTTAAGCGGAACAGGACCATCGTATCCGAAGTAGTTTTTGTAAGCTATGGCATGAGTTTTCAATGTTCCTATGTCACCTGCGGAGCCGTAACAAACAAAGTAAAGCGGGGTATCTTTATACCACTCCGGGATGTCATCACGGTCGGCCAGGTTTCCTTTGCATGCCCATTTCTGCTGTAACGCCCACTCCCGGTAGATTTGTGACGCATCATACCAGTGGCCGGGCGTATATCGCGTAAGGACACTATAGGGCGAGCTGTAATCAAGACCTGCCTGCCCCTTGTTCTCGGGGTGCTGAACTGTGCACAAAATATATTGCCCCGTCATCGGCAAATAATAAAAATCTTTTCTATAAGCATTCGGATCATGAGTAGCAAAATAAAGCCCGCCCATATTTGCATCATATATTGCCGCCCACTGCATATTATGGCTTGAGGGATACCCCATCGCAGATATCGGAGCTTCGTAGTTGGAACGATGAGCAATATCACCAAAAGGATTCGGAATCAGTCTGCCAGCCCCGGACGGATACGCCAAATAATCGTTCAGTGGTGTATTTCCTGCGGGAATGCACCGAATGTAAGGAAAGTACGTCTCCCAGACACCATAAGAAGTACTGCGATTTTCAATATCTATATCCCATTCAATCCCCTGCTTGTTTGGTTCGGCAGTCAACTCGACAGTTACATCAACCAGACCAGGCTGACCATTAAGAGTAATGCCTGTCCATTGAAACGTCAGGATATCTTTATTGCCCTGCTGTGTGATGTTATAAGTGCGATTCTGACACGGACTATGATTATTAATCTGCTGCTGGTTAAGGCTCGAGTCGCGCATAAAAAGCCTGAACATTACAGCGTCTGAATTACCCCTCCAGCCGCCATAGATAACATCATCAGCTTTGGTTTTTATTGAAAAAAGATCAAAGCACCCACTTGCAGGCTGAAAACACATTTCGAGCGTATCATCGCCAAATGTAATCCCTCCCGGTAGGTCGTTTGGTTCATTGGAATAATCCGGCTCCTCCGTAGAGCTTACAATGTTATCCACCGCAAGGACAGAATACGAACTGTTAGCAGAACAACTGATATAAAACTCGATTACTCCCTGATTTTCAAAATCCTGAGCAAGCGGAATTGAACCGACATCATTACCATCTATTATGGACTTGAATTCATTATCTTCAGGATCATAGGCGAGTGTAACATGCATAACTTTGTCGGGGCTCCAGACATTGGTAAAATATCCAATTTGCTGAGGATTAACATTGTCGGAAGAAGTCATCATAGCCTTCCAGTCTGTTGTGAAAAGAGTAAAGTTTGCAATAGTTGTGCCAGTGCCATTTCGCCTCATTATAACGTCAAAAACCGGCGCATTCGGCTTCAAATTAGTGCTGGATATCAACAAATCAAAATCCAGCAGAAAAACTCGGCCAATCTCATAATCTTCAACGGGACTACGAAAGGTCAATGTCGGACTTGGACTAACCGATGTATCCAAATGACTGAATACAACAGGTTGATTATTAAGACTTCCAGAACCGGCATTAAAATTACTCTGCACTAAAATCGAATTATTACCGCCTACGTTTATGGCGGTAGGCTTGGTGTTTACAACCCCTGCAACTGCCGGTTCGATTTGCGGCTGCTGACCGGCTGTCATGGAATTAAAATCCACATTCCACTGAGGAATTGCATAGACAGAAACATTTAAAATCAAAACTATAACGAGACCGTAGAAACAAACTGCAACTTTTTCGTATTTCATAAGGATCATTTCCTCAATTTACCACGTTGAAATGAGTGGCCACGGCATAACAAATTGCCTAACGTTTTTCATTGGGCCAGCACCGATACTTCATAAGGAAATGGTTAGTCATATAGTCTACCTGCCATGTCCTTCGCATATTTTCGAAATACGATCTCTGTTTTTTGCCAACATGGAGGTCTGCCATAAGAACATGAGCATTGTTATTGTGCCTTAGGTGGATACGCCAGTTACTTGAATTACTGCCCATCCCAATAGAATATCCCTGATTCCCATCCATCCACATATACGCCGGATTATAGTCTGCGTTAAAATAGCTGTCAGCAATCAGGAAAAAATCGGCTGGCTGTGTTATTAATGATATTTTCTTGGCCAGATTCACAGAACTTCCCGTCCCCTGCTGGTCAGCCGGACTATACCAGTCCCTCATGCCATAAGTAAATTGTACGTAATTCCAGGCTTGATCATCTGTCAAAGTTGGATCGTACTTTCTTATAACTTCCACAGAACCCTTAAAATTGAACGGCTTCTGAGAAGGACAATAAAACACATCTCTGTTTTCAACATGTCCAAGATTTGTCAAAACCTGCGGCCAGTAGCGCAACCGGTTCGCAAAGCTGCCAGGACCGTCAAAATGACGAGGCAGAACGCGATTATTACTATCCATCATGTAAAACTGCAGAACATAGCCAAGTTGTTTCAGGTTGCTCATACAAACCACAGCCTTAGCCTGCTCTCTGGCTTTTCGCAATGTGGGAACCAGTATTGACAGCAATACAGCGATTATGGCAATAACAACAAGGAGTTCAACAAGCGTAAAAGCGTTTTTTGGATGTTTTTTCTTCATTTCTAAAACTCCCACTTGCCAGCAAAAAGCTGGTCAGATTCATTATACCGCAGAACAGCCTTATTCGAATATTTATTTTATAATACTATTGCTGAGCCCCCCGCATTCGAAAGGTACAAACCATCGAATACGGGGAACCCATTTTCAAATACTAATTACTGTTTAGTGCCGCTTACGTAGCCCAATAAACCCGGCCAGCAACAACATCATTGTTGCAGGCTCTGGAATAAGCGTACCCGAACCGACAATATTGTCGACAGCAAACGGGTCGTCGCCGCTTCCGCCGGCCTCAATCGATAGCGTTCTAACATTTCGGTACCCTGATGTAGCCGTTGGGGCTATCAGAATTTCGCCAATCTTAACACCATCAATGTAAGCCTGTACCTTGTCAATAGCGGTGTTGAGCTGAAGACCAACGTGCATTACCTTATCTGTTTGCCAGACGTTGTTGTAAGTCTCCATTTGTGTTTCCAGGCTGCCTGCACCTGCCTGGTTGGAAATCAACACTGCTCTCATGTCGGTGGTCTGCAAAGTAATATTAGCAATGTTTGCACTTGGAGACCTTATCAGAGCTGTAAAAATCCCGCTGGTACCGCTTAGCGTTGCGCTGGGAACCAAAAGGTCAAACTCCATGCAATAGTCCGCATTAAGCTCTCCGTCTAATGGAGCACCTCCAAACTGCATCTTAAACCATCCTGGACCATCGAAAACGACTGGCTTGTCGCTAAGGCTGGCACTTCCACCGGTAAAGCTGTTCTGCACCAGGATAGTAGCGGTACTAGGCAACAGATATGTCGGCTTGGTATTAACGATTCCGGCTGTAGCAGCGGCAATTGCCGGCGCAGTACCGACGGTATCGTCATTGAAGTTGACATTCCACAGCGGAATAGCCGACACAACGGGGCTCAGTACCAGTACCGCCAACAATACTACACATTTTACTAACAGTAACTTCTTCATTTTGCTCCTCCTTCAAATAAAACATTAAATTTAACACACACCTTAAACACCAATAAACTTACCACATACTAAAAATACATACGAAAAACACACGTACACAAAGTAGGGCTTTAATTCTTGTCACTAACCTCCTTTCTTAAGGGTTGCATTGTCATGCAACTTTATTTTATTGACAATTCGGATCCTGTGGATCATTACATGCCATCCAATCCCAGGCCAACTCAGTAAAATCGACCATGTCTACATTGCAATCGCCGTTAATATCGGAGACATCCATCATAAAGTCCGGCACATCATTGCAGTCTGAAGGCTCGGCATTCAATCGCAGGCGTACAAGCGATGCTACCTCAACACACTTACCTGCGCCGAGCATGACATATTCGTCATCAGCGACCATACTATCACCGGCATCGCCCCATTCATTAAATACATTTGCGTAACTGTAAACATCAGTTGCCAAATCCAGGTCTATCGCAGTGCCGTCATCACTCCAGTCGCTATAGATCGGCATCTCTATTTCTATAGTCATGGTGCCGCCCTGATAGGCATAGGCAGCTACTACTCCGGTGGTAACTCCACCGAGCTGGTTAACAAGAACTTCCGGTTCTCCACCGTACCAGCTTGCGAATTGAAATTGCGTAGCCTTATCTGAACTACTGGGGTCCACATTCGCATCTGGAACCTGTCCTGCCTGAACCGCATACAGACCGCCTACTTCCAATATCAAACCATCACCTTCTGTAGACTCGATACCAACATAAAATTTATTGCCGGTATCGTTCCAGGCAAACTGAATTTGTGTCGTGCTAGCCAGGCCGGGATTGTGTATCGGATACCAGCCGCCAAATTCCGCCCAACTACTGGCATTAGTCCAATCACCCAAATTCCCGTCAATGGTAACTGTGCTTATCTCGGGGGCGTAAACCACAGGATTCTTCGCAGCGTAGCCGTAAACCGCAACACTGATAAATAAAGTTGTTAAAATCGATGCTAGAAGTCTCATTTCCTAACTCCTTATATTATCTCATTTTAATCATTTTTCTAACAGTCAGCTGCATACTTAGCCATACGTTTCCGTTATCCATAAAGTTAGTTCAGCGTTGAATCCAACCATTGGCCAACAAACATACTTAGATCGAACATATCAACATGGCAATCCCTGTTCAGATCGGCAGCAAGCCCTTGGCCATTCTTCCAGACTTCTGCACAATCCAAATATTTATATGCAAGCACGCTCCTGATATTGTCGACTGCAAATGTGACTTCCGCAGCGGAATTAGACGAAATCGACATCGACAGGACACCCTGGTTCGCTTCTATCGGTGCCAGTTGTATCGAACCGACAAACTCATTATTGATCCAGAATGTGACCTCATCATTTTCTGCGTCAACCAAAAGTATGCAGTGCAAAACTGTATCCAGACTCCACACATGGAAGAAGTTATCAGAGTAAACTGTCGGTCTGTTCCACGAAAGCATTGTTACACGCATATCGCTGCGATTGAACGCTGCGGTAGCTATCGGATAAGTAGAGCTATTCGCATTGTACAGGTCTATTGAACAGCAGGTTGCCCCGGTAATGCCGGCACTTGAGATCACCATATCAAAACCGACTTTATAACCCATTGGTGTTTCATAATCCGCCATATCTCCATCAAACTTCAAAGTACAGATTGCGCCATTGTCGGTAAAGACCACAGGCTTGTTATCCAGACTGGCAGAGCCGGAAGTAAAGCTGTCCTGAACCAGAATTGACGTAGATGCCACTAACTCAATCGCCGTTGGCCTGGTATTATAAACACCAGGCTGTGCTACTGCTAACGCCGGAGCCTGGCCCGCTACGTCATCTGCAAAATCCACATCCCAAAGTGGAATTCTATCGTCGAGTTCTATACTGGCATTGGAGGTTACGATATTATCCACAGCCCACTCAACAGGTGCGCTTGCGGTACCATTACCTATCACGATTGTCCTGACGCCATGGTATTCTGGATCCGGAGCCAACTCTGTAACTCCAATCAATTCACCATCAATCCAGGCGCCTAACTTGCCAGTATCACCATCGATACCAAAGGCCACGTGCATAACAGTCTCAGTACTCCAGACATGGTTGATCGCGTGGTTGGTAGCCGGGTTGACACTATCTAACGATCCCAGCATTGCCCTCATATCGGTAGTTTGGAAAACCAGATACCCCAACGCAGAACCAGAACCATTACGATATAAATAAACTCCACAGACACCAAGATTTACAGGTGCAGAACTCGGAATCAATAAATCAAATTCAACCTTAAAGTCGTTGCCAACTTCGTAATCATCTATATGGCTTGTAAATTCTATTTTTGCCCAGCCGGTTCCGCTAACCACAACTGGATTTTCGCTCAGAGTCGCACTACCCGCGGTGTAACTACTCTTTACAAGAATGGTTGAACCGTCAGGAACCAATTCGGTTGGCTTTGTATTGTAAATTCCCGCGATGGCAGTGGCCGTTTCAGGAGCCTGGTCCACGGTCATATCATTGAAGTCGACCTCCCATGCCGGGAAACTATCGGGATTACCCTGAAAATCGACAACGGTACTGCTGCTTATATTGTCCACCGCCCATTCTACTGGCGAAGCCCCAGTACCGTTGGCAAATTGAACTGTTTTGACGCCCTGGTATTCTGCATCCGGAGCAAGTTGAATAGTGCCTATTAACGAACCATTAATCCATGCCGCTAGCACCCCTGAATCACCGTCAATCGCCAGTTCCACGTGCATAACAGTGTCAACGCTCCACACATTAATGAAATTAGACTGCTCGGACGGATTATTAGTGTCTAATGAAGTCAGAATAGCTTTCATACTTGTTGTGTGCAGCGTCATACCGCCTAAAAGTGCGCTTGAGCCTTCGCGAAAAAAGTTCACGCAGAAAACACCTGAATCAGCTGGGGCCGAGCTGGGAATCAACAGATCGAATTCGACCTTATAATCCACTCCAACTTCGTAATCATCTGCATGGCCTTCAAGAGCAAAATTGGCCCATCCGCTGCCACTAACCACAACCGGCGTACTACTCAAACTGGCACCGCCGGAGCTATAACTACTCTTAACAAGAATTGTTGAACTGGCCGGTGTCAGCGCCGTCGGTTTCGTATTCACAACTCCAGCAACTGCGATTTCAACATCCGGGGCCTGATCAACAGTCATACCATCAAAATCAACGTCCCATTGTGGAACAGCCGCCGCTCTGGAAGCAAGCCCTGCCACTACGAGAAAACCAATTATAACAAAGGTAACAAGGCAAACTTTGTTACTTGAGCATTTACTAACCTTTTTCATCATTTTACTCCTCCAAAAACGTTTATTACAATTCCACTTTCCACTTTTTCGGTCCACACGAAACCATCCTTTCTTGATATACCCATCCTCCTTTCCTTTTTCATTGCAAATTTACGTACACCATACAATTCAGCCAGCTTATATATTTTACTCCAACTATTTTCCGGCGGATTCACGCCATAAAAATTCCATTGCAATTTCTTCGTGTTGCACATCAAGATCAGGGTTCTTCAGACGATTTAGCAGCAGTTTTTCTATAGCCGCAGCGGCCTTTTCTGAAAAACGTTCGGAAGTAGCCAACGGCGGATTTAAGTGTTTGCCAAGCTCCACATTATTAAAGCCAACGACCGCAACATCTTGCGGAACCCTTAAGCCTGCTCTATTTAACCACGATATTGTTATAATAGCGGCTTCATCAGTACTGCACATAACAGAGTCATATGGAAAAGCCTTGCCCTGAAACTTTTCTTCCAGAGTTCGGCGAACCGCATCAGCATTAGACATATTGTTACGAACAACGTCAACAACAGGCTCGTAACTCATATCCAAACCAGAGTCTCGCAGAAAATTGACAAAGGTCGCAACTTTTTTCTTACCGCCTCCAACTGGTATAATTATTCCCGGCCTTTTCCTGCCTGTTTTAACGAAATGTTCCGCAACTGCTCGATAGCAGTTTAGGCGATCTTGCACAACCTGATCAAACTTTATCGGCAGCAGTTTGTCCGTAACGACTACCACTGCTCGAAACCTATGTAGCAGTTGCTGGTAGTTTTCTTCACACACATGATCACCATTTGCCTGAAGAACCACGCCATCAATATTCCGTTGTGCGTGCTCGGCAAGCAACCGTTTATCCAAATCAATACTTGAAGCCAAACTTGATATATTGGTAAGAAACCCTTTTTCCTGAAACCGCATCGAAATTTTTCTCGTCATTTCGGGCGCCATCGGGTTACCGGTAAAAGACCACAGCACACCTATGCTATTGGTAGCCCCTCCTGCCAAACCGCGAGCAAGTAGATTGGGAGTGTAATTCAACCGCTGAGCTGACTCCAGCACTCGTTTTTTGGTAGCTTCAGCGACAGAACCCTTCCCGGCAAAAGTGCGTGTCACTGTCATCCGGCTGACATCTGCCAGCTTTGCTACCTCGTAAATCGTAGCGGGTTTTAATGTTTCTGTTTTTTCCAAGTTTACTATTTCTTGCATCGCACACATATCCGTCGCTAAACATTCGTAATGCCCTTGAAACTAACAAACGCCAAATAGTTTCACTAATGTTACCGCTCACACCAACATCAATGTATCACATTAATGTGCAGCATGTCAACCAAAATTTTGTACTTTTCTGCCTATACCCATAAAAACCCAGATGTATACTTCATTAACCTCATTAAAATAAACGCTTTATGAAAAATCAACAGCAAGTCATCTCCAAGTGAAAAAACCGCTTTCTTTTAAACATCTCCTTTAACAACTCCAGGACGAGAGGGTATAAATTACACCTATGTGTGCGTTCACATAAAAGAAGAGTCGAATATTACCAGGTCTTCCTGTCGGCAATTCTGGCAGCTAATAACGAATAATAATACAAGACTTTTACAACTCAATACCCAGGTTGCATGTGACTAGGCATTACTTAAAATGATAGATTTTCATTATTCGGCGTGCTTCACAGCATCAATCAATAATTTTTCTACAACTTTACGTGGATCCTCCTCAATCGATACATCTTCCATGAAATCCCATAATTTATTAAACTCAAGCATATTACGTACAGCTTCACTTGCTCGTGCAAGTTTTATACTCCCTTTTGCCATACACCATTTACAGGCCCAAAAGGCTGCTACGAGGAAATCAAAATGCTCCTTGTATTTATATAAATGTTCTACAAACTTTTTTAGATTTCTCGGGTTAGGTTCATTTAGTAAATCTCGATAATTCTGAATATGCGATCGAACAATAGTATCTGATATATATTCCTCCAAGGGGAATGTCTTATCCTTGCAAAAAATACTCCCAACATCCCATTGTCCACTTGTTATTGCTTTTTCAAGTCTCGTTGGTCTATGATCAGCCAAAGAATCAATATCCAACATAGCTTCTGATAAAATTTTTACGGTCTGTTCAAAATGTTCATAGCCTAACTCATAAGCCTCATAACATACTCCCTGTACCCCAATATCCCGGTATAGCCTAAGATCCTCAAGCAACACCCCTGTATGGTCCCCGTTAATTGATGCCTGCCCCTGTACCATCAGATTTTCATGAATATAGACTTTTCGGGGATAAGATTTAGTCCAGTCTGAAATACGATTAGCAAGATATTCATTGAATGACTCTGCATCCAAACCTTTTTTTGAAACAAGATATTTTACCATATCAGTATGATTGCTCTTTTTCCCTATCGGTACACTTATCTGGCGACCAAATGTATCGAACATTATACGATCAATATTAACTGGCAGACCATTACCTTCAGGCAAATCCCAACGTTTAACATAAGCATCATATTCTGTAGAAATATCAGGTCTCTTCTCAGCGAACACTTTGGCGGCTACCTCAACAAAAGGAAGCCAATGTTTATATTCTGGCAAATTTCTACATAAAGGACATTGGCAATAACAGCTTCCATCTGCATAACGAAGCTGAATTCTTTTAATTTCTTTTGGTAAGGCCTTTAAAAACTGTTTAATACCATATCCATAAGCTTCTAATGCCTCAAGATTGGAACCACAAGGCTTAGTGTTACATTCCAATTTGTCCGTAATTAGTGAACCATCCTCGTTTTTGGCAAGCCACTCCGGCTTGTAGTCAACGAAACGATAAATAGTTCTTGGACCAAAAACCATCAAACAAACTTCAATATTTGCTTTTCTGGCCTCTTCCATAATAATATTTTTAAAACGATTCCAGCCATAATCATAATGAACTATTAAGGTATTAAACTTCAGCTTTTCCATTCTGCGGATAAACCGTCGCAATTGTTCTTCACTGTGGCGAAGTATACTTTCAACCAAGTTGAACCCGCGAATTTTAAATTTGTGCGACATACCAAAGTCCTTTTGAATCGATATGATGCCATCAAACTATCTTTGTTTAGCTTATATCTTCAAACTTCTCGTCAAGATTATGATGATCTACCACCCTGCCGTCATCAAGTGCATTTCTTTCAACAGTTTTAAGCCTTCGGAATAATCTTAGCAGATCCCGTATACCGCCGAACGCCAGCCATCCGGCACAGAGAAAACCAGTTGAAATACTGAAGATCAGTAAACCAAAGGCAAAGCGTCCCCAGCCCTCGGACGAAAGGCCGTGGAAAGCCGCGATCGATACCGCAACCACACTTACAAGGAAAAATATCATAGTCTTAACGATGGCAATGACATAAATGATCCTGTCGCCACGGGTGAAATCGTCGCTGTATCCGAAAAACTTTCTTATGCTCCATTTGGATGTCGATTCGACCTGAACACCTTCCTTATGTTCCTCTTTTATGACATATTCTCCTCTATGGAGCATTTTATCCATATTAAAGACTGCCCTTCTGCCAAACAGTGATACAAGAACATAAGATAACACGGCCACACCCATGCTGATAGCCGTCATCCACTTGAAATCAACAGGAAAACTCATACCGAACTTCGCCATCCATATCTGTTCGAGAATTACCGCCGAAGTTGCAACAGTCGACCCGAGAATCAACGCAACCCATGCCGCGGCAGTGGTACCTCTCTTCCAGTACAGCCCACCTATGATCACCGAACCTGCTCCGCCTAAAAAAATCGCACCGGTGATCATGAAAAACAGTTGAATCCGCTGTGACTGCTGGAAAAAACAGCTCCAGAAAAAAACAAACGCCGTAACACCAATAATAGACCATCTGAGCCACCTGAGATGCTGCTCCGGCGTGAGAGCCTTCTTACGCAGCGGCAGTACCACATCCTGGATAAGGATACTGCCCCAGGAATGCAGTTGGGTATTGTGCGTGCTGACAAAAGCAGCAAATATAGCCGCGGCAAACGCCCCAAGCAGTCCTTTCGGTATAAACACCGCCATCGTAACAGACGTGGTCATCTGGTTACGTACCTCGCTGTTAGTAATGTCGTTGAGCAGCAGCTTGATTTTGGCTGCCTGCTCGGCATATTGAGGATGGTGCATAAAGGTATAAGCACAAAGCGGCAGAAACAGAAGCGTTCCCCAAAAAGCCCACCAGCGGAACTGCGAGAGAACAACGGCCATCTTCGCTTCATGCGGACTCAGCGCAGCACAATTATAAGCTTGTTCGCTCTGCCAGGCATTGCGGTTATAAACTCGCGTCATGATGTGAATAATAAAGAACCACATAGTGAAGCCCACGTTGTCTCCGATGTCAAATGGGTTCACCATCGATTTCCCGGGAGGAGCAGCCAATAAGGTATCAAAAATATCACCCATCCTGAATTTGATCAGCAAAATTACAAGGATAGCGAGCAGCACAATATTGCAGAACATCCCCTGTAAAAAATCTGTAACTATCACGGCAATCTGACCACCGGAAAGGGTAAAATAGACCGAAACAACCAAAAGAACACCCACTAAAATCGGGAAAGTCGGCACCATACCGTTGCAGAAATGGTCGGGTAGCCCACAGTATTGAATAAAAAAGTTTGCGCCGATACCCGGGAAAATGCCGAAATTGATCAGCCCCGCTCCGAAAGCCAGAATGCCGGCGAAAATTCTGAAACGTCTGCTGTAACGTATTTCAAAAAACTGCGCCATCGTCAGAGCACGCGTTTCCCGAAATCTGTAAACAACCCATCCTGTCATCGACAGCAGCAACATTATCGGATAGCTGAAAAAACCCCACCACATTGACGCGAAACCCACATTATAAAATACCTGCATCTGGGCAATAACCGAAACAGCACCCAATGCGGCCATGCCCTGAGCAATACAAATGAGGTATCGGCCAGCGCATCGATTTGCGGCGAGAAAATCGGCAACACTTCTGGTGTATCTTTTTGTAAACTGGGCCATCGCCGTTAATATAATAAACAAACAAGCAATGATAACCCAATCGACTACATGCATGTTTACAATACACCCTCTGTAGAAAAACTTGAATTTGTCAATGTTCTACTCTTTTTTATAGATCACCTCGAAATATCTAAAAAAGCTACATCAACACTTTGATTGCCGGTTTCATTTTTGGTGGATTACTTCCATAAACAACCTCACGCAATTCATCAATCCGAATGATGCTATGCTCAAGAACCGATCTGTATACCGCAATTCCCGTCAAAACCGCATCTATCCCATCATCAAATGATGCCTGGCGTTCAACTGTAACCATCTTATCCGTACCGATAAACAGTTCATCTCTTAAGAGCGGGTCTGATCCTTCATGAGTTCCACCCTGTTTAATAACATCTATCTGTTCTCGGCCGCCAAACATCGGTATATAAGTTATTGGTGTATCTTTCTCTTCAGGAAAAGGAAGCCTCGAAGGAGCATGTAATTCCTTAAACTCGATACGCCCTTTAGTCCCATTGATACCCAGCCTAAAACCTTCATATGGCACTGATGAATTCAAAGAATAAGATAGTAATGCCCCGCCATTGTATTTAATAACTGCCGTATAAGTGTCCTCTATATTTATTTGGGGGTCATAAAGGCACTGCCGACAACTGTAATTAGTATACTTATATTCACCTCTAAAATGCTTATTATGTGACTCGTCTTTTCTGTCCTTGCGATAATCCCCCCGGCTCCATCGCATGTAATATTTACACAAAGATTTCCTGTCGCAATCAGAACACGTTCGTCCATCCCCTATTTGCTTTTTGCTTAGAGGGTTGTATTGACCATTGGGACCAAAGAAATTCAGTGCGCCATATGCAAATACCTCATCGGCCTTTTGTCCAATCCACCACTGAACCAAGTCAAAGTGGTGGCAGGACTTATGTACGGTCAGCCCGCCGGATTTCTCACGTAAACGATTCCATCGTCTGAAGTAGTTAGGCCCATGATAGGTATCAAGATACCAGTTCAAATCCACACTAACAACTTTTCCAATCTTGCCCTCGACTATCATTTCACGAATCCTCGTAGCATGAGGTATATAGCGAGCATTGAAGGTTACTATAATTTTTCCGGTACTCTTGCGAGCAGCATCAACTAACTGTTTGCAATATTTTTCACTTGTTGTCAGGGGTTTTTCGACTATCACATCTAAATCATGCTCCAGCGCCTTTATCACATAAAGATGATGTAAATTATCCACGCACGCTACAATGATAACATCGGGCTTGGTCTCTTTGATCATCTTATTAAATTCATCTGGTGAATAGCCCGGAATATTTTCTTTACGCGTCTCATTATAACTCTTAATCCGAAGGGGATCTTTGTCAAGCATTGCAACAAGTTGGGCGTGAGCTTTGTATATTCCCCTTATAGGATCCATATACATGCTAAATGCCCTATTGCTTACACCAACAACAGCATATCTTTTACGATTCATTTTTAACCTCTAAAAACAAGCGAGCCCTTAAACATTTACAATTTCTTTGATGTCTGACGGAAGACATACAATTTTTCTGATGTTACCGCTCACACTAATTCCAAGGTATCAAATTTATGTATAACATGTCAACCATAATTTTACAAAGTTTTTTAGCCTTTCTCATAAAACCACATTAATATATTGCTAACCTGCTCTATATTGATGCTTTAAGAACTCTGTCGGAGACATCATTTCTGATTCAGAAAGGATATCCAAACGTTTTAGAATTTATAAATAAGGTGCATTGCAACATATTTATGTGTGCGTGCACATAAACTAATTTCGAAAAGGGGGTATCTCCTTGACTCCAGTACATACAATCGGTAGTATTTGCGATCATGGAAGATTACCCGCGAACATTGATGGAATTGGAAAAGCGGTTTTCATCGGAAGAGGCCTGTCGGGAATATTTGGAAGTTCTTCGA
>JBDRHL010000050.1:0-5766 GCA_043816955.1 Planctomycetota bacterium
CGGCCATTGGGGATTATCTGGATTCACCCTTAGAACCTTTTCAAACAGAACCACTAAGAGTTCCGCCATCGAAAGCGAGCTGCCGACATGCCCGCTATGCTGCAAGTTAGTCATCATAACAGCATGTGCACGAACCTTAGCTGCTAAGTGCTGAAAATCAGAAATTTCTTTTGCAGAAAGCATATTTAATAAGCCCAATTAAAACCATTTTTAACCATAATATTGAATGGCTTCCATACTTTGTTTTGCTTGAATCTATGAATAAGAGGCTCTAACAAAACCCGGTTTGTTATTTCGAGCGAAGCCGAGAAATCTATTAAAAATGGCTCCGCGAAGCGGCTCTTTGTATTCAAGTCAGGTTAAGATGTAGTTGGTAAAATCACTGATATAAGCATGGATAAATATCGTCGTGTTACCAAAGCTTATGGCATTGCTGTTAGATGCCGATATCGCCTTTTTCGTCCTTCTTTCCTCCTCAAGAAATATTAAGCTGATAGTTATCTGTAGTCTTCACCCGCTTGGCCTACTATTATTAACGAATCGCCTACTTTCAAGGTCTGGCCTTGTGACGCGAGGATTTTTAATATTATGCCTGTTCTTGGTGATTCGTAGTCAAAATTGGCTTTATCAGTCTCAAATTGAGCTAATATCTGGTCTTTTTTAACTGTGTCTCCTTCTTTTACAAGCCAGTTGTTTATTGTAACTTCACTTATTGTGTCACTTATCTTAGGTACTTTTAAGACTTCCGCCATTAATCTCTACTCCTTAAGCATCGTTTCAATAGTTTCGATAACATCCTTTTCCTGCGGCACAGCCCTTTCCTCCAAAACTTTCGAAAAAGGCATAGGAACATTAGCTCCACCTAAAACCCTCGGAGGTGATTTTAATGATTTAAAGCATCTTTTAACAACCTGTCTTACTATCTCAGCCCCGATGCCGCATTCAGTCACCGACTCATGAACAACAAGTAATCTGCCGGTTTTTTTCACAGATATTGCAATTGTATCTATATCCAACGGCACAAGGGTTCTTGGATCTATTACTTCAATGTCAATTTCATTCGAGAGCTTCCCGGCTGCTTTGAGAGCTTTGTGAACACAAAAAGATGTGGCCACCACTGTGATATCTTTACCTTTTCGTTTGACTGCAGCCTGTCCGAAGGGGACTGTCCAGCTACCATCTGGTACTTCCTGACGCAGAGCATATAAAAGCCGGTGCTCAAGAAAAACCACGGGGTTGTCATCTCTTATGGCTGTCTTGAGCAGGCCTTTGGCATCATAAACATCCGAAGGTATTGCCACCCTAAGGCCGGGTGTGTGCACAAACCACGCCTCTAACTGCTGGGAATGCTGGGCCGATTCACAGGTCCCACAACCTTGTTGGGCTCTGAGCACTAAAGGAGCTTTTACAGTGCCACCTGACATGTACCGAACTTTGGCCGCCTGATTGACGATCTGGTCCATGGCGAAATTCACAAAATCAACATACATAATTTCCGCCACCGGCCGAAGGCCGGTCATAGCTGCACCTACCGCTGCGCCCACTATCGCTCCTTCCGAGATAGGTGTCTGGCGAACTCTGCTTCTGCCGAATTTTTCCAACAAACCTCTGGTTACACCAAACACCCCTCCGAAATCGGCGATATCCTCACCAATCAGGAACACCGATTCATCAGCTTGCATCTCCTCGGTTAAAGCCTCCCGCAAAGCTGCCGTATAAGTAATCTCACGCATAAACTATACTCCGATACCTTATGCCCATACGTACTCATATAAGCTCTCTGCCTCCGGCAAAGGGCTGTTCTGGGCAAATTCAATAGCTTCGGCTAGTAATTGCTGAACATTTTTTCGCAACTTCGTCTGTTCATCTTTACCAAAAACCTTTTCATCCTGAAGGACTTTTTCAAACCTAGGTATTGGATCTTTATCGAGCCATGCTTGTTTTTCATCTTTAGGTCTGTGTTCGGGTATGACCATACAGTGAGGATAATGACGATAGGTCTTACATTCTATCAGAGTTGGACCGTCACCTTTGCGAGCCCGCTTTACTGCCTGCGATAGACCTTCATAAACTGTGTATACGTCATTGCCGTCTATATTCTTGCCGGGTAAACCATAGGCTGCGGCTCTGTCTGAGATGTTCTCTATTGGACAACCAAAGCTTATATGTGTAGTTGCTGCCCAGAGGTTATTTTCGCATATATAAACCACAGGCAGTTTCCATAATCCTGCAAGATTCAAGGATTCATGAAAAGCACCAACAGCAGCTGCACCATCACCGAAAAAGCAGACACATATTTGATCTGTTCCTTTATATTGGGCTGTGAGAGCTGCTCCTGCTGCAAGGGTCATCCCGCCGCCTACCACGCCGTTGCCTCCCATCAGGCCGATCGACGGATCAAACATATGCATCGAGCCCCCCCGACCCTTTGAATAACCGGCTTTGCGTCCCAGAAGTTCCGCCATCATTTTCCGGGGGTCAGCCCCTTTAGCCAAGTAATGACCATGCCCTCTGAACGTGGTAAAAACATAATCATCTGTTCTAAGGATCGCTCCCATAGCAGCAGCTATAGCCTCTTGCCCGTCACAGTTGTGCAACGCGCCAAGGAATTCGCCTTTAGCCTGATGCGTTTTAAACACCTCACGTGAAGCTATCTCAAACTCACGAATCAAGTACATTGTTCGCAAAATCTTGACTTTCGTCTTGTCTGAAATCTTAACCATAAACATCACCTCTATTACTTACAATAGCCTCGATACTGTTTATACATATTTGTACATCTCGTCAAGACTTACAACCCGGCCTTCTAATCTTGCTCGCTCTGCTGCAAATACAATTAGATGAGACTCCAGAGTTTCGTCCGGTCCTGTCTTGATATCTTCAGTATCTTCATGTCGGATAGCTTCTATAAACGCCTCCATCAAGCCTTGATCACCTCCTCCATGTCCTCCAGTAATATCAAGAGGCGATTTATTAACCTCATATTTAAACCATTTCTCAGTAACAAAATCAAGTACTTTAATAATTTGCTCATCACCCTCAAGATATCCTTTTGTCCCCATAAGCCGAATTCTTCTTCCATAAGGAGTAAAAGTGGTCATGGTAAAATCTGCTGTGATTTTGTCCTCAAACTCCATTGAAACTACCTGATGGTCAACCACATCATTGTCACATTCATAAACACAACGCCCCCACGGTCCTTCCCGTAAGGCCTTCTCGAGAGCATCTTCTGTAAACTCGTGTATTACCTTCGGCAAGGGCCAGCCCGTATTACCTCCACGCAACCTGCCAAAGTAAAACTTTTTGGCGGAATACGGACAATCGTCATCTGCTAGCGGGCAGTTCATACATCTTGAAGCAGCCTGGGCAGGTTTATGTTCTTTGCGAAAATGCTTTAAATGCCCAAATGAAGCAACTCGCAGACATCGCTTGCCATCAAGATACCATCTTATCATGTCAATATCATGGCATGACTTTGCGAGTAGCATGAACGAAGATTCCTGGGTGTTCCTCCACTCGCCGCGTACGTAGGAATGTACATAATGCCACCAAGCGACCCCCTCGAGATGTTGAATACAAGCAATCTCGCCCAGTTTTCCAGAGTCTATGATTTCCTTGACTTTTTTGTAAAATGGCGTGTATCGCATGACATGACATACTGCCAGGATAACATTGTTCTTTTTGGCAGCTTCCACAATTTCAATACAATCTTTTGCAGTCGGAGACATGGGTTTTTCCAACAAAATATGATACCCTTTTTCTGCTGCAGCTATGGCAGGGTCCTTATGTAATCTATCTGGTGTTGATATTATAACAGCATCGGCCAACTTCGGACAACTCAGAAGGTGTTCCCAGCTTGTGAAAATATTCTTCTCGGGTATATTATGCAGTTTAGCCGTTTCACTTCTGTAAAAATCTCTTGGCTCGGCAACAGCGACTATCTGTGCATCTCGATGATGTTCCTGAACATATTGGCCGTATGCTCTCAATCCACGACCACCTGCACCAATTACCGCCAAACTAACTTTCTTATTAATCACATTATGTCTCCTAAGTTAACTTTCGATCCAATCAAATTTCCACTCTTAAAAACCGACAAACTTTTTCTCTACCAAGGCCTGATACCCAATAACTTCGAAGGTTCCTGTAAATGCTCATCAAGCACAAATTTACTATAAACGCAATTACCATTTTGAGTCAGAATCGGTTCGTGATTATTAGCCTTGCACCATTGGTCAGCCAGTATCCTAATCCTGACGAGAGTGTCATTAAACACCGTATCATTCACAAGATTGTTCATCTCGTGAGGGTCGGTTGCTAAATCATAAAGTTCTTCCGTAGATTCATATCGACAAAAACAATATTTATACCTGTTATCGCGCAGCATAAGCATCATTCCATCGCCACTATCGAATTGCGAAACAATGAAAGGTTTATGTTCAGCGAATTGATTTTTAATCAGTTTTGCCAGACTTATACCATCAATGTTTCTAGGGATTTCAATACCGACAAGCTCACATATGGTCGGCATTATATCTTCCTGCCCCACTGCTTTGTTACATGCGCTGCCTGCTGTTGTTACTCCAGGAAAAGAAATTAACAATGGTACGTGAACAGAACCTTCTGTGAAAAACGTCTTGAAGAAAAGGCCATGGTCACCGATATTGTCACCATGATCTGCGGTAAATATAATTAATGTGTTTTCTCTAAGGTTGTTTTTGTCAAGAAAATCCAGAATTCTGCCAATTTGAGAGTCCAGATAACTTATCAGGCCAAAATAATGAGCTCTGCTGTATTGAATTGCGGCATCTGACATTCTGTTGATTAAATAATTTGGCCGATAAGTCGCCATCATTGGATTACGACCTTCCAAATCCACCTGGGTACCCCATGGCGTAGGTATCTCCAACGGGTTATACATCTCATCAAAAGGTACAGGTGGGTCATATGGCGCATGCGGCTTGACAAAGCCGAGTTGTAAATAGAATGGTTTGTTCGATATCTTATTTGTGTGTTCTTGTAAAAGCTCCAAACTTCGTGTCGTTGCCCAAGTATCCACATAATGCTCTTGGGGCAAAGGAGAACGACCGGCCCGAATATCATTATTTCCAATGCCGTGAGCGCGTTGCATTCCATAGAGGCCCACTTTCTTTAAGTATTCAAGATAATCCTCGGTAGCATCCTTTTCGGTTATACTGCCCAGCTCTTTGGAAAGTTCGATTCGACCTTCCTCGGCCACTTCAAAAACATCAAATCCCGGATTGATTTTATATGGAAGACAATGACATTTACCGACCCCATAGGTGCTGTATCCATGCCCTCTCAAGTGGTTCGCAATATGTATATGGTTGGGCATAATACGTCCGCCGTTTCTATTCTTCGCTGCTGGTTCCATACAGTTATGGCTATAGCAACCCGTGGCTAAAACGCCACGAGCCGGTACACAGACAGGGCTCCCGCTATAAGCACAAGAGAAATTTATGCCTTCTTCGGCGAGACGGTTAAAGTTAGGAGTTTTAATAAAATCTGCGCCGTTACAGTGAAGCACGTCCCAACGCATCTGGTCAGCAATAATATAGATTATGTTTTTCACTTTTTTAGCTTTCGGTGTTTACAAACAGCCAGAAATCAGTCATTTGCCTCTGATTCACGTACCGCCTTGCCATAGTCCACCCACTTAGTGGGTTTGCTTGACAGCAGCGAGAATATTACCAACAAAAATGTGGAAATACCTATTGTACTCATGCCTGCCATCTGAGGAGATAA
>JBDRHL010000051.1:0-34608 GCA_043816955.1 Planctomycetota bacterium
TGGCCATCTTTGCCAACTCATTCTCATTTGGGCTGAGATTGATGTGTACGGTTAATGGTCTTGGCATTCCAGAACTCCTTAAAGAATCTTCTCTGGAATACCTATCGGCTATCGGCAGTTAATATCTTGAATTGGTATAAAACCAGCTTATTGAATACCTTACAGATAGAGGCCAGATCGAATCCCGCCCTCTCCGTTAATGAAGAACCCTGCAGCAAGCTACAGGGAATTATCAAGTTCAAGCAAACTTATAACGAACAATGGATGATACAATGGCTTGGCTATCAGACACCTGTGCAGGCAAGAAGAAATGCTTGTAATAATCCGAGAAGGGTGGCACAATTATGACTAAATTAGTGTCCAAAAACTCTAGCGCGATACAGTGGAATCCTAAAAAAAATTTGTTAGCCCACTGCGAAAAGATTCCTGTTGCATACATGCATGGAGAGCAGCAGGTACCCCGGCTTAAACCTTCAGCCCGGCGAGGGTATAGGAGCTGATAAGTATCGAATCACGATTATAGTTTCACCAGCGTCTCGTTTGCCGCTTCTACAAATGCCTTGATATTTTCCATAGGTACTTCCGGCTCAAAGGTGTGGGTCGGGCTAAGAATTAATGCTCCATCGGCACCAAGAGTTTCAATTCTTTGCCTGACAAGTTTTTTCACATCATCCGGGCTTCCGAACGGCATTGTAGTTTGTGTGCCAATGGTGCCGTCCATTACAAGCTTGTCGCCGTATTTTGTTTTTACCATCAGCGGATCAAGGCATTCGGGCTGAACCGGATTTAATATTGTCACGCCGATTTCAATCAGTTCCGGGATAATCTCTGTTATGTTCCCGTCGCTGTGGTACCAGATCTGAATGTCAGGCTTTATCTCTTTCGCAGCGGCATAGACCTTTGCCCAGCGAGGTTTCATCATTTTCCGCCACAGCTTAATGTCGAACATCATGGTAATCTGGTTTGCAACGTCATCGCCGGTTACAAGAAAATCCGCCCCTGCTTTCGCCGCGGCTATAGCAAGGATAAGATTTCTCTCAGTAAGCTTGTCGAGTATAAGCTCACACCACCCCGGATTGGCAATCATATCCATCAGGAACTGCTCATAGCCTCGTATTTGCCAGGCGTTTTCATACATATGACCCACAAACCCAAGAACAACCTGCCCCTTGTCATGGGCAGCTTTGGCTTCAGCCTGGAAGTGCCCGTCAGAAAAGCCGGTCAGGTTCGGGTAATCAAATGCCTCTATTTGTTCAAACCGCTCGGCTTTTCGCAACGGACTGACACGCCTTTGAAAATGGTGCATACTGCCGGGGATAAGCAACACTCCAATATCGTCTATGGTGGCACCGTCTGGAATTTCAATATCCTCGTAGTATTGTGTGAAGTCCGGTTTTGAATATTCAGCGAGCTCGCGCAGCATTAGTACTTTGGGAGCAAACATTCCAAATTCTTTTCGCCACGGTCCGCAGTATTCGCCAAGATCAAACTCGTCACCCAATCCATATTCTTTTTTTACACGGTCCGCAAGGTCAGGAGTAAAATCAGCATAAAAAAGAATGTTTTCATGTTTTTCATGCGCAATGGTTGCATTGAATTGTTCAAGTTGTGTTAATGGCATATTTATTTTCCTTATAGATGACTTTTGAACGCTCACAAGGCATAATTCCCTTCTTTTCGCCATATATCAAGCATTATTTCATATCGTTTCAGATCCATGCCCGTATAAATACAGTTGCTTGTAGAGAATATGAACCTGTCGTCAGTGATCTGACGGATGTTCTCCAAAATACCCAGCATCATATCAGAGGACTTATCGTCTAAAAATGAGCCTTGTATAAAAATAGCTGAATGTTCATATTTTTCTGCTATCTCAATATAAACATCAGCGATATCCCACATGTGCAGTTTGCGTTCATTCTCAGACATCTGTCTCCACTGCTCAAATCGACGATGTACAGGGTGCACCCTGCCAAATGCTTCCATGGTAAGAAAAAAAACGAGCTCAAAATGCGGTACCCGTCCGGGCGGCTGCTTACCTTCCAAGGCCATAATAAATTTATCTCTAGGTGTCATTTACATTCCTCCAGATCACTTCAATTTCTTATTCATCCCAGGCCTTAAAAACCGCACGGATATTTTCGACAGGCACCTTTGCGCCCCACTCACACTGTGCAATTACGCCTCCATTGCCATCATCAAGTGCGTTACGGACAGACCTGACAGCATTACGCACATCTTCAGTAGTACCAAACGGCAGAATATGCTGCCGATCAATCTCGCCCCAGAACGTTATGCGTCCCTTATATCGGCTGGCAATCTCGTTTATATCCATACAAAAAAGCTGGCTATTTATTGCATCGACTCCTATCTCTATCAGGTCTTCATAAATAGCCATGATGTTCCCGTCACTATGAAAAAAGACCTTCTTTCCGGTCGAATGAATCAGATCACAGTAGTCCTTATAAAGAGGCTTGTAAAACTGCCTCCACAAATCAGGCGATATCAGCAAGGAATTCTGCGAACCCCAATCATCCATAAAAGAAAGACCGTCACAATCTGTCTTGACCCAACACGAAAGCTCAGTCATAAAAAACCCGTGCACCATATCACGCAGTTTCTGTAACCTGCTATCCATCAATCCAAGGTCCATAAACAAATTCTCTGTGCCTCGAAGAAACTGCATCCTTTCAAAAGGCCGAATGGTAGTTCCGCAGAGCATGAACCTGGGATTAGAACTATTAAGATTTTCTTCCTGTGAGCGGTTTACAATATCCCAGTCGGCGTTTTCGATCATTTCCGAAGGGGGTTTGATTTTTGCCAGGCCGGACCAGTTTTTAAGCAAAGGTTCTACCACCTCGCCGACAACACCATCCTCTGCACATTCCCAGATGCATCCCCATTCATCTACATAGCGTCCCCTATGTCCGGCAGCGCCTTTTGCTTTTTCTGATTTTGCTAACACCTGCCCCGGGCCGATGAAATCATCAGGAAACTCAAGCTGAAACTGCTCGGCCTGTCCGGAGGCAAACATATCCACCCACGGAAGCTTCCAGAGATTACGAGGCGCTCTGTCAGGCTTTGAAAACTTTAATGTTTTGAATGCTCTTTTGCGTGAATTCAATTCTGCAGAACTCCTAAAGCACCTTGGGGAATGTCCCATTTTAATTTTTGAAAAGCAGCCAAAGGACATGTCACACTTGTCATATATACAGGCCCTTTCCGGTAATTGTTGTCAGGATGTATACATTCCCACGGTGAACCGCATGGCGAGCCTTTACGAAAATCACCTTCCTCTAACTCTTCGATATACTCCTGCGCCAGATTGAGAGCCAGCTCCTCATCAATCTGTGCAATTGCATAAGCAACCCAGCCTGTCGGGGTGCCCCAGTAGGCCCCATTTTGATAGGTATTTATCGCATCTTTCGGAACAACCTTCTGCCAGGCAGTTGTATGGTTAAAATCGTCGCCAACCGGAACATGCCGGATATTTCCCCGCCAGGCTATAGTCTGATTTGTGTATGCCTTAGCTAATGCCCGGCAGGCTTTTTGTTTCAAGTCTGCTTCAAGGACATCGGCATAAACGGCAAAGGCAGTACCCCATACGTCTTTTTGATTGCTCTTTCCGGTGCTTGCACGAAGGAATCCACTGTCCGTACCAAAAGTTGTATTGATTGAGGCGCGAAGTGAATCAGCTATGCGGCTATAATCATTGGCCTTGTCCTGGTTCTGTAAAAGATGGTGTAGTTGAATCATTTGTTTTGCAGCTTGATACTTCAGGATAGAGCAAATCAGCAGATTCCCGGTGTGGATGATGTGATCGACAAAACCAAACGAGACACCACGATCGTTTTCATGACAGCAAACTAAATGCGTGTCTTGGCTGGAGGGCGGGACTGCAAAGGCCAAGTCGAGCCGATCGATTAATTTGATTCCCTTGATATCTACAGTGAGAATTTCCTGGTCTTTTGTACTTTGGATATAATACCATGCCATATGGATGAAATAATAATGGTCATCAAGGGACGGGAGTTTTCCAAAGATTCCGCCCTGATTTTCATAATCGTCAATTGTGCCCGGGAAAAAGATTGGTTGCCCCCGAAGTGTAATGTGGTCCGCAATTGAACCTCTTGGAACAAAGCTGCCGCTCGGCGTATACCAGTCTTTTTCCTGCTGTGTAGATGCTGTCAGCATAAGCATGTGTTTCTGTTCTTCAATAGGGATAAGGCCTGTTTCGAGCGACATGGCATAATCCCTAATCCAGAAGGCCGGATAAAAATTCAGGGCACCTGGTGTAATGAGTGTTCCGCCGGTATTATTGGGTCCGAACTCCCTGATTTTCCGGCCATCGCGAACGCGTGCCTCTTCGATGACATCGATAGTTAGTCCCTTAAGAAAAACAAATTTTTCGACAGCAAGTTTTTGCTTCATCAGGTCTACAGCTTTCCTGCTAATAATCGATCTTAAAAATTCGACACTCTCCATGTGCAATTGTGCATGTAATTTTTAACCTGTTATCTGTTTTGTCGAAATTGGTGTAATTTTCCCAAATACCATCCTTATTTAAGCAATGCACAGCTTTGACTTCTTGGGGTAATTGACGAATAATTGCTTCAACCTCAAAATCATCACTGTGAAAGCTTTGTAATGCAATTATGGTGTAACCTGGATCGTCAAGACGGATTGGCATCACATAAGCGCCGCTGGCAACAGTAACAGGTATGGCATCGTCTGACAGAAAGCTGAGTGTTCTATGCATAATCAATTGTCTAAGTGAGCTATAGTAGGCAATTGTGTCACTGTGATTGGCTGATAGTTGAAAGACATCGCTTTGCCCGTCGTAGGCTATGGTAGCTATGCGTCCCCCTAACTGATTTTCAAACCAGATCATTCCCGGGCCGAATCCGCAGTCAATATCTTTCCATAAGGTCGTCTGCGGTAAGGCACCTGTAATCGGTTCAAGAAGATAGGCGTATGAATCTCCCATGATATGCCTTACAGACAATCGGCGCCTCACAGGTCCCAATAGTTCGCTATCAATCTGCTCGTTACCTAAGTGTTCCAGTAAAATCCTGGTGCCGCAAACACGAACCCCGGTCCACTCTGCCAAGCCCATTTCATCAAGTGCAAAGGCGGCAGAACCATCGAGCAGGACACCGCTGGAAAACCATTCTTTCAACGTTTCAACAGGCGTTATGCGGACTATGTCGCCTGATACCGCTTTTACCTTCTCATCTTCACAGGCGGCACCGACACCGAGGTATCCAAGGATGCTTCCCCATGGCGATTTTACTATTAAATCACCGTATGTTTTCGGCATTGAAACACTTAATGCCGCTTCCGGATGAGTTATGCATTGAACACCGCGGTGCTTTGTGTTGCGACAGGAAAACTCGAGTTCTGTAAGAAGAGGTTTTTCCTGAATAAGTAACTCATCGAAAAAACTGTTTTCTCCGAGCGGCTGGCCAACAAAATCATAGAGATTCAGGGTAAGGTCCTGGCAGCCGGCAAGTATGGCAAGACGCATCTGCGCGCGCAGCATTGTTACAGATTTTCCGTACAGGCCTCCCTGAGCATTTTCTATCTCTGCACAGTATCGCACGCCATGACCAAGTCGGCTAATAGAACCCAGTACATAAAAATACGCATCTGCGAGGGATTTGTAATCGCGCTGGCGATAATTTCCCATCATTGGTCGGCTTAAGGGCTGGTTTTCCCCTGCCAGGGTTTCAATCAATTGACGCCAGTTACGTCCTTCAACACTATGGACATCAGGATTACTACTCATAAGACCGACCGGAATTTTCTCGTCTATGCTGTCTACGGCCCGGCGTATTACCCTGGCTGCTTCAACCATCGCTTCGTTCTGAACCTGGAACCATATTTCACGAACTGAGCCGCGGCCGTGATGTTTCAGGATAAGATCAACAGCCCTTTTACGGTCAACCGTTTTTCCGATTCGTTCCGAGAGTCGCTTAAGCATAAGTTCATCGAATGAGCCCAATCCGAGATAGCCAAAACCATGGTTGTGCAGGCGGAAGTCATCATCGATAAAGATATAGTCAGGCCTCGTGGAGGCAAAAAGGCGATAGGCGCTGCGAACATAATTCTGCCATTTAGGCGAACATGGAGTTGCTGCAACCTTGCTGCGATTGCCCTGCCAATCGACATAATTGTCCCATCCAAACTCCCTGTGGTTTTGAAAATCATGATCAAAAGCAGCACAGCCAAGTGTGAACCAGACATTTATACCTGCTTCTATGCCGTTTTCCTTTAGAGATCGAATCGCAAAAGACAAAAGGCTATTACAGTAATCCGCCAATTTGTCAAGCGGTCTTGGGAATGGGTGCTGGTCGTGACTTTCCGTAACAATCATGCAACTGTCAATTTTGTGATCCCGGCAGTACTTAACCAACTCGACTACTGCTTGTTGGCCGTGTTCTTCCAGCAAAGTTCTTCTAAACATATATTTCATAGTTCACCTTGTAACATGTGCTCTTAGTCTTAGGTTTACCGCTAATAAATTTTTCATCGAGGACACAGTCTAATTGCAAATTCACAAAACCACAATTACATAACCAAAGTTTTGCAAAATGGCTTTCGGATATGCCTGGACGTCATTCTTGGAAATTCCTGCGGTAAGTGTATTCGACGGCATACAAAATATCAACAGATATAATAATAACTATACAATTCGCTTTTCCGCAATCGAAGAGGCAAATCTATAGACAGCCTGATTATCATGGACGGCAGAACACCGTGAGTGAAAGAAAAACCGGTGCCCCAAGAGTCCATCCCGACTGCAAATTGAAGCTTGAATTTGATAACGTCAATGTTACCCGTAATGCAGAGCGTTTGCCACCGTAGGAATAAGCATAAGCCCAACTTAGTACAGAGCTTGTGCGGTAATACCTCCATATGGCATTGTTGGTTTTTGCTGAACAAATATGCCGTATTATTCAACACGGCGCAACTTCAAAAATGAGCGAGGGTCAATGCCTTCTAGAAAGAATACGAATTGAAAATCCCAGCATAGAACTCGGGTCTTATTGGGGCCTAAAATTGTTACTAAAGATTTAATCGCTTTTCTTCACTATTAGGCGGATATTTATTCCATAAGCTCATTTTTGAGGAGTTTTTGGCTGATAGATCGGTGTAAGTCGACAGGTATGAAAAGTAAACGTGTTTTTAAGAAAGGATGGACAAAATGAAAAGTATAACAAATGTTTTTTAGGTAACAAGAAACAGGTAAAAAGATGCAAAATTAGAAAGGAGCGAAGCTATGGAAAGGTTAGAGGCGAAAAATTTCATAACAATTATGGTGACTATGTTAGTGGTAGTTATTGCATCTGTGGCTAAAGCTGAGCCGCCGTGGGCACCGGATGAGAACACAGCGGCTTTATATCACATTGATGCGAATGATCCGAATAATAGTGATGCGTCGGGTAACGGGGGACAGTTGACTTTTGGTCCCTCGGCATCTCTTTCTGACGATAGCATGTTTGGTTCCGCAGTACGCATGGTGCAGCGCAGTTCGACGTCGGAGAACAGAACGACCGTCAATAGTGACCCATGCGATTTGATTCCTACAACAAGCTTCTCTATAGACTTATGGTGCAAGTTCTATAGCGGCGTGTGGTGGATTGTGAGGGATATGTACGTATTAACCGGTAGTAGTGGATCGTCACTCTACTTCCTGCGTTATAATAGATCAGTAGACGAGATACAATTCGGGATAAACCCATCAGGGGCCGGCTGGGCAACCGCAGAAACTTCTACAGCGACATTTGAACCGCAGCCGAATCGCTGGTACTACATTGTTTGTAACTACGACGGCGATAACAATGAGATTTCACTTTACATTGACGGTTGGTTAAGGGGCACCAGTTCGGTCAGCGGGAGTATGGACTTAGGTACTTCCTATATCGGAACCGTCTCCTGGGCTAACACATTATCCGGCGAGCTTGACGGTTGGGTTGATGAGCTTAGATTCTCCACAGAACCGCGGCCGGGATATTATGAAGATATCATGATGGATATTCTAAAGTATCCTATAGCCGGCAGTGCCACAGGAATTATCACTGTTTACGATATCAACGGTGCAAATACACCTGCTGATGTAAACATAATTCTTTATGACGGTAATGACACGGCAGTTTATGCCGAAACGGAGGACATACCGAACTCACTGCCGGCGGAATTCTGGGTTTCGCTTGGGAGTCTGCAGAGTGATGTCAACTACATGGTTGTCGCAGGTGTGCTAGGTGATGGTGGCGGATATTTTACAGTCGAAACGTCCGAGGAATTCAGCTTGTCTGCAAAGCCGGATTGGTACGACCCGAATATCGGTGACCTTGGTGGCATGGTTCCTTATCCATGGACAGATGTAAACGTTAATGGCACAGCAATTGGCTGCTGGAATAGAACCTACGACTTTAACGACTCGTTCCTGCCCGTGGCCATTATTTCTGATGGAAACCAGATACTGAAGAGCCGAATGAGCTTGGTGATTGGTTCCAGCAGTGGCACAGAGGTTTTGGACGACGCACCAAACGAGATAAATATATCGCTGAGCGAGACAAATGATGTGGCCGATTTCGACACATGGTTTGATGCCAATCTGTGTGATGTCAACCTAATTGGTTCGGTTGAGTTCGATGGTCTTATGACCTTTGAGTTAACCATTACACCAGTATCATCAGTCAACAATGTTCGAATAGACATCCCACTGGCAAATGATGTGGCAATGTATATTATGCCTTATGCCGATTCGAGCTATGGGGACAAGGCCGGCACGGTGGGGCCTAACGGGATATCCATCGATGAGCCGGTCAGTACAATATGGCTTTGCAACAACAACATAGGTTTGTTCTTCGTCATTGATTCTACACAGTACTGGCAGCCCGGAGACAGCAATGCTGTGGACCTGGTACGCAGCGACGGCAACGATATTCTGCGTCTGAATTTTTACAACGAGAATGAAGGTTTCAGCAGCGCGCGGACCTACCGGTTCCATCTGCAGGCTGCTCCGGTACGCCCGTTTAACGACGAGTGGTACAGCAACGACTGCAGGCTTATGGACGGCATAAACTGGGGCGACAATGTTACCCTGCTTGACTCCGATGATACTGTCTCATCGATGTCAATAGCCGATGCTGCGAATGAGCCGAATGGTATGTTTGAAATAATCCTGCAGAACAAAAACGACCTCAATGATATCATAGCAATGGATTACCCGCATGTGGCCTGCGATGAATACATCCTTGACATTACCGGCGATTCAAATGCCACCAGGATGTTTTTTAAGTGCGCGAGCAAGGCGATAAAACTGGAAACGCAATGGGGCGATGTAAGCCAGCAGAATAACTGTCTTTGGGAACCGAATGAGATACATAAGTTGGCATTCACCTGGGGCGACAAACTTCGGTTTTACATTGACGGGGCACTGCAAGGCGAACAGGACTACACAGGTTTTCCTGTGAACAGCCCCACTCTTGATCTCGGCAGCATAAGTGCGCGATATGTGATGACAAGTTTGCGGATTTCCAAGGCAGTGGACACCAATTCACTGTCCGATACTAACGAGATGTCCGTAAACGCCGATACGTTGTATATTGACAACAACGATCTTGATCTGCGCTCGGATGCCAACACGCTGCTTCATCAAGCTAGGGATCATGGAGTAAAGACGATGCTTTTCTTTGAGCATTGGTGTGACGCCCAGAATGGAGGCCAGTCCAAGTATGAACCCCTACTAAGGAATATGGTTGAAGACTGTCACAGTCTTGGCCTCGGGGCAATCTTTTACTTTGGTACTGGAATCTCCGAGCTATCTGAGTTTGCCGATATAATAGACGAGTGCAAGTGCGTTGTCGATCAGAGTAAAAGATTCTATACGCCGAAAGGAGTTTACACCTACCGGATTAGCTACGGCAGTCCATATCAGGAATACCTGCTCTACCACATGAAGCGCCTCAGAGATGATCTTGGAATAGACGGGGTTTACCTTGATGGTTCACTAATATTATGGGAAAGCGACAATCCAGCTTTTGATTGCGGCTACTTCGATGCTAACAGTAATCGTCAAGCTACGGTGCCGGTGGACCGAATACGCCGGTTTGCCAAGCGAATAAACAATCTGTTCCTCCAGGATAGTAATGGGATCATAGAGGGACACATGGGAGTCGTCCCGCCGACGATGGGGTATGTTACAAATACTTACTACGGTGAACACGTGGGATTTCTGACAGCATGGAACTGTGTGATGGACCGCATCCCGCTCGATATCGCCCGATGCGTCTATAATAACAACAACACCGGCGTACCCATGAGGCTTTGCATGCATAATGCCTGGCCGGGATTTCGAAGTATCGTGCCAAACTGGTATAAACTCGGCTCAGCCTGGTGTGATATACACGATATCTTTCTGCCTGTGATGCTGGAAAACCCGGTCAGTTCAGAGATGAATGATATAATGCTCAAGCAGACAAGGTTGGCGGATTTCGGGGCCGATACAGCGGACTGGATACCGTATTGGGAAACTGAAAGCACCGTTACATCATCGCCTGCAAGCACTTTCAAAGTCAGCGGTTATGAGAACGATAGTGGAGATTTCGTCTGTGCCATAATGAATAATACGGACTCCAATGTTGTCGACGGATGGGTCGACCTGACCGGCAGCCCGCTGGAGCCGAGCTACTCTGCAAAATGCGAGCAGCTTATCAGCGGCGAAGCTGTTAGTATGACAGGCAAGAAAATAACGGTTACAATTCCCGCGTACGAGCACCTTCTTGTGCTTATTGACAAGAACTATAAGGCTAGCGCTCCTAGTCCGTCCGACGGTGCCACAGACGTAAATATAAACGCTGATCTTAGCTGGACGGCAGGCTACGGTGCGGATTATCATGATGTGTATTTCGGTACCAGTCTCGTTGATGTAAACACAGCTACCGATCCTAATACATTGCCCGGCAGAGGCCGTCAGGCCGGCACAACTTATGACACCAACACCATGGATGGAAATAGTACGTATTACTGGCGAATAGATGAAGTGGATGATGGAAACGTCTTCACAGGAGATATATGGAGCTTCACAACCGAGAATTTGCCGGTCATCTTGATCGATGCGGAGTCCTTTGAAACCGGTTGTCCTCCGACAAACTGGACCAGAAGCACCCCGGCAACACCGTGGGACGCAGACGCAACCACTGCAGTTTTGTTTTCTTTCGATGAAGCGGACATAAACGATGTAAATGACAAGTCCGGCAATGACGCCAACTTCATCGTCGGTGACACGGCATCGTCGCGGAGTGCAGGGAAGTTTTCGAAGGCACTGGATATGGTGCCTCGTACTGATGCCAACCAGGACAGGACATGTTTCCACGTGCCTGACGATGTCAACTGCTCAGACAGTTTTTGCATTGACTTTTGGTGTCAATTCGATGATGTCAACAAAAGTAATTATGTCGTGAGCAACACGAATTACTTCCTGCGCAATAACCACTCCACGCAGAAAATTGAATTGGGCATGCAGTTCCCTGTTATAGGCTGGGTTCAGATCCGTACGGACCCGTGCACCTTCACAGTTGAGGCAGACAGGTGGTACTATATTGTCAGCAACTATGACGGCGATGAGATCAGCCTGTACATAGACAGCAACCTGATAGATACTAATGATGCAGCCACCGGTTCGTTAACGCATACCCCTTATATGCTTGGAGCTGTCGGCTGGGCCGATGAACTTTCCACCGAGCTGGATGGCGCCATAGATGAACTGCGTGTTTCTGAGGAACCACGCTCAGCAGGCGCGTCGGTTGATGCAACCACTGCAGTTTTGTTTTCTTTCAATGAGGCAGACGTAAACGATGTAAATGACAAGTCCGGCAATGATGCCAACTTCATCGTCGGTTATACGGCATCGTCGCGGAGTGCAGGGAAGTTTTCGAGGGCATTGGATATGGTGCCTCGTACCGATGCCAACCAGGATAGAACATGTTTCCACGTGCCTGACGATGTCAACTGCTCAGACAGTTTTTGCATTGACTTTTGGTGTCAATTCGATGATGTCAACAAAAGTAATTATGTCGTGAGCAGCACGAAGTACTTCCTGCGTCAAAACCACTCTACGCAGAAAATTGAATTGGGCATGAACTTTACGGGTATAGGCTGGGTTCAGATCCGTACGGACCCGTGCACCTTCACAGTTGAAGCAGACAGGTGGTACTATATTGCCAGCAACTATGACGGCAATGAGATCAGCCTGTACATAGACAGCAACCTGATAGATACCAATGATGCAGCCACCGGTTCGTTAACGCATACCCCTTATATGCTTGGAGCTGTCGGCTGGGCCGATGAACTTTCCACCGAGCTGGATGGTGCCATAGACGAACTGCGTGTTTCCGAGGAACCACGCACCGGCTCGTATGATGAGCTGTGGGACAAAAAGAGCGCCAGAGCATATGACCAGACATATTCGGCAGGTTTTGACGGCAGCGGGTCAGGAAACCTGATGACTCCTGACCTGGATTGCTCCGATGCCAACCAAATCACCATCGAGTTTTATGGCTACGACGAGGGTGCCGACGAGGGAGAATACTACCTGGACTACTTTGATGGGAATGACTGGGACGAGATTACCAGACTGGACAACTATGGCGAAGGTTCCTGGACTGCTTACAACGGCACTATTACGGACAGCCAGTACTTCAGGTCCAACTTCAAGGTACGCTGGAGAGTTGTTAACCTTGACACCGGCGAGCATGTTTATGCTGACAAGGTTACTATTGAGAAGCAATATAAATATTAGTTTCTTGACGTAGTCTTGTGTTTTAGACGTGGCGGTCATCCTGGCCGCCACGCTTTTTTACTACTCTGCATGTTAGTATGTGATTTTGTCAGGCTGATTTTGCCTAGCTACAGACAAAATGCACCTGTGCGGACATGGCTAAATATATAGATACAGTTATACAATAGGTATATAAAAAAATTTATTTTCTTGGGGTGCCTTTCTTAACTCGCTGTCACTGCTGGTCTTGCGAGCCGCATCTTTTTTTAAAAAACCCTTGACAAATATCTATATATTACGATATACTAGTGTTTATATTTGGTTTATATCTGTATGGTCTGTTGGGAGAATAGACAATTAATGACGCGTATACTCACAAAGCTTAATCCAGGCAAGCCCAAATATCAAATCATTCGGGATGCTTTGAGGGATCGTATAAAAGCCGGCGAACTAAAGCCCGGCTCGATGTTACCGGCTGAAGTTATGCTGGCTGAGAAATACGCGGTAAGCAGGTTGACTGCCCGGCGAGCACTGGAGGAGTTGGCCGGCGACGGCCTGTTAAAGCGATATCCTGGAAAAGGGACCTTCGTTCAAGAAAGGAACAAGCCGCAGGGGCATTTGGCCACCGGTCATTTCTTGTTTTTGTTTACTGATATGTCTCCGGACTTTGATTACAACTTTGCGGAAAGACTGGATGCTGAACGTTATCTTGCAAAGCGTAATATCGGGCTGAGCGTCGCTACTCTTAAATCTTCTGATGCAGCCAGAAATCACTTTACCCCGTTTCTATCAAATGGGCAGATTGACGGGATTCTGCTGGATGGTGAGGTCTACGATTATCATTATGAAGTGCTCCAGCGTTTCGATGCACCGTGCCTGGTGGTCGGCAATCATTTCATAAGTTCGCATATACCTCAGGTTCGCGTGGTTTACGCCGATATTTCAGAAAGAATAGCCCGGATGGCAATAGAACTTTTCAAAATACCTCTGTGGCTGGTGGTTCAACGCTTTACATTACAAGCTACAAATGAAATTTACCATGGTTACAAAAAAGCCTGCGCCGCTGCCGGTCAGCCTTCGCTGTTGGAAGTGGATGCCGGCGGGGAGGGAGAGGGGGTCGTGGAGTCCATTCTTGCGCGAGGTGAACGTCGTTTCGCCATATTTACTACCGACGGCCATGAGCAGGGAATACTGCAGGATTATGAAAAGCACGGTCTTAATTACAATGATAACCCGATTATCGTATTCGGCAATTCAACAAGGATTTCACAGCGGAATCTTGCCCGGATTACTGCCATTCCCGCGGAGAAGTCAGGAATTGCAGTTCGAGCGGCGGAATTGCTGGTGGAGATGATAGAAACAGGCCGGAGCGAAGTTTACGAAGAACTCCAACTGGATTTTGACATAGAAGAAACTCTTAAATCTGCTGTGCAGGTTTAGTTGCGAAGTGTTTTTTTGACAAACATATAACTAACTGATTTTGAGGAGGAAATGGAAATGGCAAAGGGTTTAATGGGAAGGAAAAGAGGTTATTTTGTGGTGTTGGTATTCTGTGGCATTGCTGCGTTAAGCTGCATGTCCCAGGGCGAGGCTTTTGTGGATGATTTTGACGCAAATTCGCCAACGGATCCGAACATGCCCCTTGTAGGCTACGAGCTGGGGCTTATTTTCTCGGGTGTCAGCCGTGTTGGCGGGGGCGGTGGTATCGTTGGAATTCAGAATGGGGTTGCCTACGATGGGAATAGCTCGCTGATTCTCGATGCTAATAACACCTTGGAAGACACGTGCCTTTTGAGCAAAGATTACATGCGTTCGCCTTTAAGCGATGTCGGCCTTACTATTGGCATGCCGATTATTGATGAGTATACCACGTCCGGCACCACCGCAGGCTGGAAACATCTGGGTATAGTTGTCAGTGATAAAATGCTGGATAAGATATGTTTCACCAAACGCGGCGACTGGAACGGATACATCTGGAGGATAAACGGAGGCTCCAGTTACTATACATGCTACCGTTATCAGAACGGCGTGGCGACACAACTGGGAAGCGCGTGGAATCCCTCTGTTGGTGCTGTAGCATGGCAATATCCCATTAACATGAGCATCAAGGCTGTACCTGATGCGGAGGGACCGGGGACATGGTGGGAGTTCTGGTATGAAGGCAACGGCAAAGAGCCGAATGATCCGAATTACATCGCTCCCGAGCGGTTTGGAACCGACGAGAATAATACCTTTGACGGGCAGGACCTGCCCTACTTCGGTGTGATGTGGGGCTGCTACGATGCTACGAACAGTGGAAAAGTTTGTTTTTTGGTTGCGCCGGTAGATAAACTGACTGCCAGCGACGTTGTGCCTATAATTCGGGATCCGAATGCTTTTGACGATGACTTCACCGAGGACACAACGGCAAATTATCAGGCAGGTTTGTATTACAACAATCCGGCGGGACGTGACAGATTAGCAACCTTTGACTGGGATTCTTTGATGAATATAAGTTGCGTATCGGTTGATACTGAGCAAAAGGCTACTTTCCTGAATACCGAATACGTTCGGGAGCCGGGAAGTATAGTGAGTCTTGTTACAGCGGCGCCGCTGTCGGCTTTCGGTTCGTGGAAAATAGCGGGTCTTACTATAACAGATAAGCTGTTCGATGACGACCTGGAAGGAACGCATGCCAACTTCAACGGTTATGTGTTTGTACAAAATGGCGATGTTTCGTATTTTACTATTGTTCGTTTTGTTGACGGCGTCAGAACAGTTCTGAAAAATATTAACCCAACTGGACTTGAATCGCTGCGTTGGTGGCAAGGTCATTTTGAGATGTTCATTGAACCAAATGGTACCAGCTTTGATTTCCGGGTCATGTGTGGCGGTATGCGATGTCTTGAAATGTCGCCCCCGATGCCGAATCCGGATGGTCAAATTCTATTCACCGATAACTCCGGCATCTTAGACGAAGCTGATCTGAAGTATTTTGGTATGATAGTTGGAACATCGGGTACCCAGGAGTGGAACCCGATCAATTTCGACAGGCTCAAAGTTTCTCAGGTATCTCCGAAGCCGGCTGAGTGCGGCTATTACGGCTATTTAGATGGCGACCTCGACGAGGATTGCTACGTGGACAATAATGACCTGCTGCTCTTTGTGGACAACTGGCTCGAGGCGGCTTTCGGCGACAACGTTCCTGAAGCCAATCCTTTGATTTACGCGCCGGAAATCTCAGCAATTACTGTGGACGGCGATCTTAGCGACTGGGACGAAGCGAGCAGTTGGGCAGAGTTCGGCACCTGGTTCAATGGCGGCCTGGCATCGAGCAGCAAGGCACAATACGCCTGGAACGATGCCGCTGATATGTTGTATATCGGTATTGAATCGACTGAGGGCGAAGCTCTGATCCTGGAAATAGGCGGCCTGATGGGCGATTTATCGGATATCCTGACGACCCCCAGCACAGGCATCCAGGCAACGCAGGTCTCCTTTATTGGCTGGAGCGGAGGTGCACCCGGAGTCATTATGAATCAGGCGGACGGCATTACCGATGGAATATCTGCTGCTTATACGCTTGATGGCGGGACAATGACGATCGAGATTGCAATGCCTGTTTACAGTAACTGGAAAGACGCCAACACCGTAATGGACCTGGCCACCCGGATGGACATTTACGATTATTCCAACATTGCCGATGCCGGTTTTACCGCAGCCGACAGTCAGATTGCAGACGGTACGTACGTGTACCTCTATGGCAGTCCTGTTATCGGCAACGCGTCCCTGATTCGGCTGCTGGAAGGTACTGCGCCGGCAGGGCCAAATGATGTTCCGGATGCTCCGGGCTTCTTTGGTGATCCTGATTACAACAGGGACAGCATTGTCAACTTTACCGACTTTGCAACGTTTGCCGCCGACTGGCTTGATTGTACGGACCCGGCGGCGCCTTGCAATTACGTTCCATAACAGAAATTAATTTCAACTTTTGTTGGTCAAAAAAAGGAAAGGAGGTATTTATAAAAAAGTAAGCCCTACGGCTGCCAAGCCGTGAAGATAAAACGACAGGCAGCAAAATTAATTTGTAAAGTGTTTAAGGTGTTTTGGTGGATTTTTGTTTAAAATGTTTAGTGTTTTATTTGATCTTTGTAAGGAGGAGTAAAAATGAAGAAGAAAGTAGTAATTGCAGGATTAGTTCTCATGTTGACCAGTTCAGCAGTTATGGCTACAGCGCTATTTGAGGATGATTTCACCTCGGATACACTGTCGAATTACAAGCAGTCAAAGTATTTCAACTGGTACTGGGCTGGTGGCAGCGGAATTCCCAACACTATTACCTGGGACACCGTTACCAACATGAATGTATCCAGTAACAATGCTTATAATGGTACAGCACTGCTGCAGAAGAACTTCGAGCGTCCCGCTGGCAGTACTGTCAGTGCAACATTCGGCCCAACTGTGGGTTTGGATAGCCACCCGAAGTTTTACAGGACCAGGCCGCTTGGGTTAATTATCAGTGACCGACTCTTCGATGATTCGCCTCAGTATTATGCGGATTTCAAGGGGTATGTTTTCGAGAATTGTGGCAACTACAGTTACTTCCATGCGATGCGTTTTGAGGGGCTTGGCACCCAGAACAAGAAGGTAGACCTTGGTATTAAAAATCCGACGCAGAGTGCTCAGGTTCCAACTCATCAGTTCGAACTGATATTCCAGCCGACCGCTACCGGATTTGACTTGCTCTTTGACAGCGATTACCTGGAGGATTACGGTGTAACAGGTCCTGAGGTTCTGTTCTCTGACAACTCGGGCGCACTCAATGATGTCGAACTTAAATACTTCGGTATCATCTGGGGAACCTGGGATGATCGTGCATCAGACCCTGACGGCATAGGCTCGTTCTGGAATGGTGCGCCAATCGACAAAATAACAGTCGTTCCCGAGCCTGCGACAGTATGTTTGCTCGGCCTGGGTGGATTGGCTTTGATTGGCAGGAAACGTGCATAGAATTGCATCTTGATTGCAGGTAGTGTAAAATGAGTTTGCCTGGGCATCGGTGTTCGGTGCCCAGGCGGCTCTGAAACAATGTATATAAAGCGAGGTGTAAAGATGAGCAAAACCAAAGTATACAGCCACAATAAAGGGTTTACTTTAGTTGAATTGCTTGTTGTTATCGCTATCATTGCTGTGCTTTTGTCGATTCTTGTTCCCGCACTTAACAAGGTGCGGAACATGGCGATGAAGGTTGTCTGCGCAAGCAACGAAAAGCAGATCGGCCTTGCTTTCAATCTCTACACTCACGACTACGACGATCACCTTCCGCCTGCTGTTCAGGGCACTGAAGGATTTACGTACGATGAAGATGCTCCCGGCGGCATGGCCATGCATTCATGGGACAGAGTAATCGAGCCGTATGTTGCATCTACTCTGAAAAACAAAGGTGAGGACCGGGAGGTCAAAGGCAGAGACATTTTCGCCTGTCTGGCGGACAAACTGGAGCGAGCGACTTACCAGGATACCTATGAGTTTGTCGATGTCAGGAGGAAACGCAGCTATAGCATGGTGGTCTGGGACGCCCCGTGGCCCTACTGGCATCAGAGCCAGCGTATCGCAGAAGCTAAGCAGCCGGCCGAGAGATTTCTTGTATCAGAATGGTTTGGTCATACAAACGGCAGGTGGCTGCACTGGTACTCGGCTATTACACAAAGCATGTACTTGTGGGGATATCGTAATTATGATCCGCCCGGCTATTTTACGCCGTCACCGTTCGAGTCAGATTACCATGGCAGGGGCTCCAATTTCCTTTTTCTTGATTTCCATGTTAAGTGGATGCCGGCCATAGAGGCCATTAAGCCAAGCTGGTGGGGATGGGACACCACTTTTTCAACCCGCAAGCGTACCCCCGATACCGGATTTAAGCCGGGTTAATCTTAGCCGATCACTCGCAAAACCATATTATAGTGTCAAATTCTGATTGCGGAAACAATATATCCAAAGAGATGTCGAATGATCGAAGAAAAAACAAGTAAAACACTACAAGAAAGAGAGGTAATAAGTTTTGCTTCTGCCGAAAAGGTGCTGGCTGAGAGGTATTTGCGTTTCAAACCGGATCTGTCAGGCAGACTTTCAAAACATGATATGGTCTGGGGCGAACCGTCGGGGCCGCCTGCATCGTGGAAAGAGGGAGCTCCTGTTGGAAATGGCGACTTCGGCGCCTTGATCTATGGCTATCCGGACAATCTTTCGTTTGTGCTGGGTAAAACCGATGTATGGGACAGAAGCGGCAAAAGGGAAAGTCGCTTTCCCAAAGGCACATTTAAGGAATTCAAAAAAACATATCTTGATGACGATGAAGATGCGTTTAAGCGTTTTTGCGATACCATAGACAACAACGCCAACGTACAGCATGCTACTACCGCCGGCATGTTTCGATTACACATCCGTGACGCGGCGTCTATCGTATCGCCCGGTCTAAGGGTTTCACTTTGGGAGGGTGTTTCTCGCCTTCAGTTCAAGCCCTCAGGTATTGAAACCGATCTTTGTATTTACGATGATACGTGTGTCGAGATGTTTGCCTCAAGAGAGTATAGGACAATTGCGATAAGAGTTGATCCTGCCAATTGCCCGCTCGGGCTGGTAGGATGGGAGCTTTCCAGGGATGCGCATCAGCCGCATCCGCCAGCCGTTGTAAACAGCGACGAAGAAATATCATGGCTTGAACAGAATTTTGTCACCGGCGAAAAATATATTATAGCATTTACAACTGTTGGATGCCAATCGCACGCGTTTGTCTGTGGAGATAGGCTTGTAGGAGATATTTGCCCGGACGGATTAGAAAGGGTAATCATTTATCTGACGATCGTATCGAGTGACGATAATTCACACCTCCTTGAAGAAGCCAAGGCAAGACTGAAGCGGGCCCGGTCAGCAGGATTTGATAAGATCAGGCAGGAGCATGCTGCCTGGTGGGCGAATTACTGGCGAAAAGCATACGTTTGCATCGGTGATGCAGATGTTGAGAAGTGGTGGTACACTTCGCTGTATCTGTCGGCCTCTACAATAGAGCCGGGATGTCAATCCCTGGGCTTACAGGGAGTTTGGATTAAGGAGAACGTCCCTGCCTGGTGGGGCGACTATCACAGCAACGTAAATCTTCAGGCCGAGTACTGGCAGCTTCTTACTTCGAATCGGGTGGAATATTTTGAACCTTATGTACGTCATCTTTTGAGCATAGCCGAACAGTGCCGCAAGGACACTCAGAGATATTTTAACATGAGAGGAATTCGTTTCCCTCACGCTTGTACAATTGAGGGTTATGAGTTAACGACAAGTGGATGGGCCAACCTTGGGGTTTCAATTGGCGGATCGAGCTGGCTTACACAGCTTATCTGGCAGGTTTATCAGTATACAGAAGACATCAGTTTCCTGTGCGATATCGCTTATCCACTGCTGAAGGAAGTCGCCCAGTTTTACGAAGACTATCTTGTTTGGGACGACACAGACGAACGATGGGTGTTAGAACCTTCATTGCACTTCGAAGCGTTGTGCCCCGGATTCAAGAGCTGGGGAAAGAACAGTTTGTACGAACTGACCCTTGTATATGGTGCTTTTCAACGTGCTATAGCCGCTGCCAAAAAGCTTCAGGTTGATGAGCCGTTGCAGAAAAAATGGGAAGATATATTGTCAAAACTTTCCGATTTCCCCACAACTCCCGACGGCAAAAGCTGGATCGCTTTCGAAGGCTTTGATGTACGCCAGTTCGGTTCGCATCAGTTCAGCGTGCCGCCCGCGTTCCCGGGCGAGCTTATAAGTCTGTGGCACGGTCCGCAGCACTGGCGGGACCAGGCATTGGAAACCTTAAAACATCCGCTAAACTCCGGAAGCATGACCGGAAAACCATGGTGCGGCGGACAGGGAGTTCGTGAGCTTATCCGCCTTGGATTTGTGGAACGGGCCTTTGAAGCAGCCAAATGGGTGCCCGTCAACGCTGAACATAGCTCCAGACCGATTAGCGAAAGAAATAATACTAACGGTCTTAACCATAACTGGCGGACTCACTCTGTCCAGGCGGATCATGGGCTGGGTATGGCCAGTGTGCTTTCTGATATGCTTCTGCTTAACACAGGTGGTACTTTGAGACTCTTTTCATGTTTTCCCGAAAATGTTTCTGCGGCGTTTCACAGCCTGCGTGCTCCGGGAGCATTTCTGGTATCCGCCGAAAAGAGAGATGAACAGCTTGATTATGCGATAATCCAGAGTCTGGCGGGTAATACTTTGAAGATTGCCAACCCCTGGCAGGAACGGATACGGGCACGTGATATAGATTCCGATGAGCTGCTTATAATTTCCGATGCCTGTGAGATTGAAATTCCAACCAGGCCCGGACAGGTTATAGTTCTGGATCGTCCCGAGATTCCGTATGAGTCGATCAAGGAAATCAGAATTTAATTGTAATTTAGAGAATTCAGGTATTGTGGATGATTAGAAAAAAGTTTTTACATGGCCATAAAGTAACTGGAGATATTATGAAGTCCCTGAGACTAAAATTAATTTGCGAACTCTTTGTTGGTTTCATTCTTGTTTTTGCTTTGCCTTGTAATGCTGACGGCACAGAGCCTCCGTGGACGTCTGATCCTGATACAGCCGCCTTGTTTCATTTCGATGAAAGTAATGTGAACAACGTAATTGATTCATCAGGCAATGGCGCTGTCTTTACGCCCGGCAGTACTGCGAGCATGACCACCGAGGGCATGTTCACCAACGCACTTAGCCTGGCGCCACGGACATCAACCAGTCAACCCAAAACAACAATTCAATTGCCGGGTGGTGTTATGAACCCCGGCAGCTTCTGCATTGATTTGTGGTTCAGGATCAACAGCAGCGGCGCGCCTCCTGAAACGGCAAAGTACATTTTCTCAAGCTCAAACTGTTTTTTACGCTACAGATACAATGGTGCAAGGAATATGGTATTAAATTTCGGCTTAATTGCTGAAGACGAAACAGGTTTTGTGCGATGGATAGAGGTTTCTACCAATGTCAACATTTTCAAGCCTCGGCCGAATACGTGGTATTATGTGGTTTGCAACTATGATGGAACCAAAATCAGTTTATATGTGGATGGAGCCTTAATAGATACAGCCGTAGCTACGGGCGTGATTTCCCATACATCCTATGTTCTTGGGGGAGTCGGCTGGGCAAATGAACTGAAAACTGAATTAGATGGTTATATTGATGAATTGAGGTTCTCCAAAGTAGCCCGGCAGGGGTTCTATAAAAATCCAAAAATAGACATCCGCACATATCCGGCGGCTGGTAGCGGTCATGCAATAATTTGGACCTATGACGCCAATGGCGCTGCCAGCCCGGCCCGTTTGGAGATGACTGTGCTTGACAGCCAAAGCCAGGTTGTCTCAGATGCAAACAACCTATTGCCGGGCCAGCTTCCCGCGGAAACATGGCTGCCTTTGAGTATTCTTGAAAATGACGCCAATTACACTGTTGAGGTCAGCATAGTTGGTGATGATGGATTCGGCACAGCTTGCGAATCTGTCGAATTTCATATGCCTGAGCGTCCTGAATGGGCCGACACGAATGCGGGGGAACTTAACGGAACAGTGCTTGAGCCCTGGACACCCATAGAGGCTAACGGGACCGCTATATCCTGCTGGGGTCGAACTTATGACCTTGGAGATTCATTGCTGCCTGTGTCAATCATTTCCAGCGGTCATCAAATTACCTCTGACAGACTCGGATTTACAGTCGGCCATGGTGGTGCGACGGAAACCCTAGATCATGCTCAATCACCGGCATCTATTACCGTAAGTCCGACAGGTGATATCGCAGAGTTTTCTGCTTCGGCAACTTCGAGTTATTGTGACGTTAATATAGCAGGTACGCTTGAATTTGACGGCTTTATGACATTTGACGTAACTATTTTGCCCAACCAGCCGATCGATACTTTTACACTTGATATCCCGTTAACAAATGAACTGGCTAAGTATATTCAGCCGACACAAAGCACGGCCTATGGAGATCCAGCCGGGACAATTCCCGATACCGGCACAACATACTATTCACTTAACGACTACTGGGATTGGAGAATTAACTCGACGTGGATTTGTAATGGACAGGCAGGGTTCTTTTTTATCGTTGACTCTTCAGAATATATCAAGACTGACAATGATCCGGAGATCAAGCTCGTACGGCGAGGCGCTGACACACTTGTCAGTATCCGGCTTTATGACTCGGCTGAAAGTTTCAACAGCGAACGGCATTATCGTTTCCGTCTCCAGGCCACCCCGATAAGGCCGTTCAACCCTGATTGGCATGAGACAGGCTGTATGACTATGACGGGCCTTAACTGGGGTATTAACGTTACGCCCCTCGAAGATGATACGGTCCTGTCTTTGTCAATGGCTATGGCTACTTATGCACCGCAGGGAATGTTTGAGATAATCGTTAACAATAAAAATAACCTCAAGGAAATCATTGAAATGCCTTATCCTCACTGGGGCGCTAATGAAAAAATCGGGAGAATCACCGATGCTTCGCAGGAAATATCGCTGCTCTTCCAGAAAGAATACTCGCGGAACGCTATGGTCCTTCAAACACCATGGGGTTCAATCTGGGAGCCGAACAATTGTCCCTGGGAGCCGAATGAAACACACAAACTCGCGTTTACATGGGGCGACAAACTGCGTTTCTACGTTGATGGCGCATTGCAGGGGTCGCTGTCGGTTACCGGGCTTCCAATGCAGTACCCTTCCTGTAAGCTCGGCTCTGTTAGTGCACGCTATATTATGAAGCAGCTTCGCGTATCAAAAGTAGTAGATATAAATTCACTTTCAAGCATCGATCCTATGCCGCAGACCCCAGATACTATACTGATTTATAACAATGAACTTGACCTGCGCAGCGATGCTCAGACCCCGCTGCACGAAGCTAGGGACCTTGGCATCAAGGCAATGAACATATTCGAAAGCTGGTGCCAGAACGAGAGCGGAGGTGTGTCGATATATGAGCCATTAGTACGAAACATCGTCGAAGACTGCCACCGACTTGGCATGAAGGTTTATATTTATTTTGGATTCCAGATGGCCGATGTCCCTGAATTTGCCGATATGATTTATGAGTGCAGAAGTGGTGCTTATCGGCCCGCTGATTATTATTCACCCCAAAGCCAGTATTGTTATCATGTCAGCTACGGCGGCCCATATCAGGAATACCTTCTTTATCATATGAAACGTTTGAAAGAAAAAATGGGCATAGACGGGGTCTATCTCGATGGCTCAATCTCGATCATCGGTAGTGATAATCCCGCCTTCGGCTGTGGTTTCGTCGATGTTGATGGGAATCGCCAGGTTACAATACCAATCGACCGCATCCGCAGTTTCGCAAAACGAATCAATAACCTGTTTGTTCAGGACGGCGGTATTATTTATGCGCATCTCGGTATCAGCCCGCCTACAATGGGCTTTGCCACAAATATTTTCTACGGCGAGCATGTGGGCTTTCTGAATCCATGGGAAAGTGTGATGGATCGAATTCCTCTCAATACCGCTCAGACCGTTTATAACAGCAACAATACAGGCGTACCAGTAATACTTTGCCTGCATAACGCATGGCCTCATCTTCGATATATCGTGCCGAACTGGTATGCGCTCGCCTCCGCGTGGGGTGATATACACCGCATCTTCCTGCCATCGCTTCTGGAAACACCAATGGCCGACGAGATGGTTGATATGATAGTAAAGAAACATAAACTGGACGAGTTTGGAGCCGATGAATCTGAGTGGATTCCATACTGGCAGACCGAAGGCTCGATTATTACCCAGCCGGCAGACACATTTAAGGTCAGCGGATATCGCCGGGTTGACGGGGCTGTGGTATGTGCGATTATGAACAATACCGGCCAGCAGGCTAATGGATGGGTGGACTTATGCGGAACAGCACTTCAGCCAAGGCCGGGCCAGACATGTCAGCAGCTTGTCAGCGGCGATCCGGTTACCTTCGCGGATAATAAAATCTATGTTGATATCCCCGCCTATGAAGGTCTGCTTGTACGCATAGGCGGCGAATATCCTGTAGCTGATTTGAGTCACGATTGGTGTATCGATTTCAATGACTTGGCCGTGTTCACCTTACAATGGCTCGAAAGCGGCTCCATAATCGATGCTGATTTTAATCAGGATGGTAACGTTGATCTCGTTGATTTGTCCGTATTTTGCGATTACTGGCTGACATGTGACATGCCTTGGTGAGCATGGATGGTTTTGAACCTGGCTACGGATTTGAAAATAGTTCCTGGACCGTATTCAATCCATAATATCGGTGCAGTTCTTTCCTGGCAATTTTCTAACTACCGAAGGAGAAATGCTTAAAAATGAATATGAATTGGATTGATTGGGGCATTGTCGGCGGATTGCTTGTTTTACTTACTTTGCAGGCCTTATGGACCAGAAAATATATGAAGAGCGTTGCGGATTTTCTCGCTGCCGGTCGATGTGCCCGCCGATATATGCTCAGTATAGCCGACGGCATGGCTGCACTTGGTGCTATTACCATTCTGGGAATGTTCGAGGTATATTACGAGGCCGGATTTACAACTCTGTGGTGGGGAGTGATGACTACTATTGTTTATCTGATAATTACTCTTTCGGGCTGGGTAATATATCGCTACAGACAGACCAGGGCGATGACTTTGGCGCAATTTTTCGAGATAAGATACAGCAGAAACTTCCGCATCTTTGCGGGTATAATTTCCTTTGGATCAGGCATAGTTAATTTCGGACTTTTCCCGGCAGTGGGTGCTCACTTCTTCATCTACTTCTGTGAATTGCCTCAGGCTGTTAACATACTAGGGTTTGGAATTCCAATCTTCCCGTTTACGGTTTTTATTTTGCTCGCTATGGCACTGTTTTTCACATTCATAGGCGGCCAAATCGCTGTTATGGTAACTGATTTCGCTCAGGGTCTGTTCTGTAACATAGCCTTAATTATTATCATGGTCATAATTTTCAGACTGTTTGACTGGTCGAAAATACTTGAAGCACTGTCGACCGCTCCTGCCGATGCTTCCATGATTAACCCTTTTCATGTGAGCAAAACGAAAACATTTAATTTCTGGTATTTTTTGACATTCGCCATCTATGCATTTTATAGCTATTTGTCATGGCAGGGAGCTGCCGGTTATAATTGTTCCGCTTTAACACCGCATGAAGCGAGGATGGGAAAAATACTGGGGAACTGGCGATGGATTGTTCTTACACTACTGCTCCTGATGCTCCCGATTGCCGCTTACACCCTGATGCATCATCCGGATTTTGCCGGACAGGCTGACTCTGTCAGGCAGGTATTAAGCGGTATCGACAACGATGCTGTACGCTCACGGGTAATCGTACCACTTGCATTATCCAGAATTCTGCCGACAGGCATTTTAGGCTGTTTCTGTGCGGTGATATTCGCGGCATTTATCAGCACACATGATACATACCTGCATTCATGGGGAAGCATCTTTATCCAGGATGTCATTATGCCGTTCCGAAAGAAACCATTTGAAAACAAACAACACATGATCCTTCTTCGCCTGTCAATCTTAGCTGTAGCGGTCTTTGTTTTCCTCTGGGCAATCTTTTTCAAGCCGACTCAGAATATTTACCTTTACTTTGCAATTACCGGCGCCATATACGCCGGTGCCGGAGCGGCTATAATCGGGGGTCTGTATTGGAAGCTGGGCACAACTTTAGCCGCATGGTGCGCTATGATCGTCGGCCTGACATTCGGTGTCGGCGGTATTGTCATTAAACAGATAAACCCCGATTTCTTCGTGAATGAGCAATGGATGCTGTTTATTACTATGGTCAGTGCAAGCATAACCTATGTTCTTGTTTCATTGCTTGGGAAAAAAAACGATTTCAATATGGATCGCATGCTTCATCGAGGCAAATATGCAGACGAGGATGATGCCTCAAAAATTATCGGGATACCTCCGCGGGGACTCAAAGCCTTATTCAGTATGAGCAAAGAATTTACACGGAGCGATAAAGCGATTTATGTTCTTGTCACGGCCTGGGCAATCGCATGGGCGGCTCTATTTATCTTTGGTACCATTTACCAGATAATCTTTGGGATTAAAACCGAGATTTGGGCAAAATTCTGGCATTTCTATGTTATTTTAGGTTTTGTTCTGGGCATTGGCACGTTGGTATGGTTCACAATTGGTGGAATACGGGATATGAAAGATATGTATCGTATTTTGGGTTCAGCCCAAAGAGACTACAGCGATGACGGAACGGTAACTCACGACAATGAGCGTTCTGAGAACAATCAATTAACGGAACAAATTTTGGAAGGAATTCAGAAATGAGCAAATCAATCGTAATTATTCTTACTTTGGCAAGTATCTTACCAACAGCGGCATTATCCGCCTCGGATTTGACTTATTCAAATACCCGGATTTTGCCGGATAAGTTTACCACTGCGTTATTCCACTTCGATGAACAGAGCAATCTATTTCTTAACACTTCCAATAACATGGTTAAATACACTAGCGGTGATAAGACAACTTTTTCTGCTGAGGGAAAATACAACGGTGTCCTTCGTCTTAGGCTCTCGCAGGATAAAAAGACATCAATAACTTTTGCGGAAAATGAAATAGACCCCGCGAGTTTCTCAATTGATTTCTGGATGAAAATGTACAGTGAAAGCTCGTTACTCTCACGCGATATGTATTTTCTAAGCGGGTCAAGGATTTATTTCCGTTATAATTGTACGTGGAACCTGGCCTGTTTCGAATTTGGCGTCCAGACCGCAAAGGGCTGGGTCGGAGTGCGAACATCCAAAGACACACTAATCGTCAAACCGAATCAGTGGTACCACCTTGCCGGCATTTGTGACGGTAGCGAGATCAGGCTCTATGTGGATGGGCAGCTTATTTCAACAGCTCCTGTCAGCGAGCTAACCCGACATGGCGGCTACGTTCTCGGTGCGTGTGCATGGGCTGGCGACCAAAGTTCGGAACTGGACGGTTGGATCGACGAATTACGCTTTTCGGCGATTCCGCGGACAGATTTCGGATTCAGCCCCAAACTATCAGACCAGGCAGGCAAAACCGAAGGTACGGCAAATACAAAGAAGACCGAAACAGAAAAGCCCAGCCAGGCAGATCTGCCGTATGTGGTAATACCAAAGGTAACACAAGGACCAAATATCGATGGAAACCCCAACGGAGGTATTTGGGACAAGGCTGCATGGGTAGGTAATCCGGTATACCTTAACCAGAATGAAATCACTTCTAAACTTGATATGCGTGCAGGACTACTCTGGGATGACGATTCTTTATATGTCGGGTTCAAATGCTATCAGCATCGCAAACCTGCAGCCGTTACAACCTCAAAAGGTGATGACGGCCTCGAACGTGACGACGCAGTTGAGGTTACACTTGAGATACCCAGTTTTGTAAAAGCTGACGGCCAACCTGTGCAATTCAAGCTTAATTGTGAAGGTCTCAAAGACGACGCTATCAACTTTGATTTTGCCTGGAATCCCGTCTGGGACGGTGCTGTAAGCCGGGAAGGTAATAATTGGTATGCCACATTCAAAATACCATTTGCGAATTTCGGCGTAAAGCCCCGTATTGCTGATAAGTGGGGTGCAAATCTCGGTGCATTTCTTGTCGGGTATGATTATCGAGCATTTTTGTGGACCCCCGTAAAAACCGGCCATCATCACAAAGGACCTTTCGGTACTATTGAATTCGGCGACACATCAATTATAGGTAGTTCGATCGAAAAGATCGACAAGGAAATGGCCTCAATCAAAATTTCAGGCAGCCTTGCCGGCCAGGGAACCGTACGAGCCTTGCTTTTATCAGAATCGGTAAAAAATGATAAAGATGTTGTAGATGGATTCCTTATTGCCAATTTCGATACCGAATCGCAGGGAGTCGTCCGCCAGGCATCTAAAAAAATCGACGTCTCCGGCAATTGGGAAATTACGCTGGATAACGTTTCACCAGGCAGCTATCTTATAAAATGTATAGTACTTAATGCCGCCGGCAAGGCAGTAAATATAGATGTCAAACCTATAAAGATTGAACAATCTATCGAGACTCGAATACTGCGATATCCTGTAGCGGGCAGTGCCGATGCGGTCGTTACTGTGTATAATATGGGAAAGCCGAGTGTTAAGCCGGCAGAAGTAACGATGAAACTGCTGGATCAAAACGGTCAGACCATAAAAACATTCCACACTGAAGAAACAGTTAAACTTGGAAAACCTCTGCATATTTCTTTGGGAAAACTGGAAAATGGGCATCGCTACAAGTTTATAACCAAAGCAATGACGGCACAGCAGGACAGCGTAATCGATGACATCGTCGAATTCGAGTTACAGCAAAGACCCCTATGGGCTGATACTGACGCGGGTCTGCTGCACGGCAAAGTGCTTAAACCATGGACGCCGATAACCGCAAAAGGCACAATAATGTCGTGCTGGGGCCGAAGCTATGATATGGCGGACTCACTGCTGCCGGCATCAATAATCTCTGGTGGACATAAAATTCTCTCAGATCGAATACAGATAATTGTCGGCTCAAACGATACTACCGTACAGCTTAACAAAACACAAGAACCTGTAGCTATTGATGTCAGCAAAACAGGCGATACAGCCCGGTTCAGGACAACTGCGGATTCCGGCATCTGTAATGTTAAAGTCGATGGTTCACTGGAATTTGACGGCTTTATGGCTATTGATGTGGAACTGACGCCGAAAAAGCCGGTTACTCTATTTACGGTCGAAATCCCACTTGAAAATGAAATTGCTGAGTATATTCAGCCGCTGCCCCGTGTGAAAAACGGCGACCGTACCGGCTTTATACCCACTGAGGGCATATCTTTGGAACCGCTTAATACCTTGTGGATATGCAGCGCAGATGCGGGCCTTTATTTTGCATGTGATAGCACGGAGAACTGGACTGCCGAGCATGGTAAAGCAGTTGAGATTATAAGGAGAGATAACGATAGCGTCTTAAAATTAAATTTCTTTGCCTCCATGCAAGGTATTACAACATCCCGCCATTATCGTTTTTATCTCCAGGCAACGCCGATTCGCCCATATAATCCGGACTGGTTTGAAACCGGTTCGAGGGTCATGAATGGCCTGCTATATGGCCATAATGTTACAGCATTGGAAAACGATACGGTGCTTTCCATTCCGATAGGAACAGCCGCCGCCGAGCAAAAGGGCCTTTGCGAGATTATTCTTGAAAACGAAGCAGACCTCAAGGCAATTACTGAAATGGATTATCAGCACTCCAGTGCGGATGAAAAGATCTTCAACATTTCATCACCTTCAGGGAAGATGTCCCTGCTTTATTCAAAAGAAAGAAACGCAATGACACTGATGACACCCTGGGGCGAACTAGGCCTTGAAAACAATGCATTGTGGCTTCCGCATGAAATCCACAAACTTGCCTTTGCCTGGGGTGATACCCTGCGATTCTTTATCGACGGTAAAGAGCAGGGTGCATTGAATGTGACTGCATTGCCTCTTCCAGATGCTGTTCTCAATCTTGGCAGCGTCAGTGCTCGTTACAACATGAAGGGGTTGCGCATCAGCAAGTCAATCAATCTTTCATCATTGGCCGACATAACGGCGATGGAAAAAACCGCTGATACACTAATCTTTCACAGTGAAATACTTAATCTGCGTTCAAATGCAAAGACACCGCTTCATGTGGCAAAAGAACTGGGCACAAAAACGCTGATTTTCTTTGAAAACTGGTGCACCGCTCAAAATGGCGGCCGTTCCAGGGCGGAACCGCTGCTCAAAGAAGTTGTCCAGGACTGCCACCGCCTCGGCTTGAAAATTATTTTTTACTTCGGCTTCGAACTTGCCGATGTTCCCGAACATAAAGATATGATAGATGAATGTAAGGGGCTGGTTAATCAGAGCCCTAATTTCTATGCCCCTGCACAGATGAATACCTATTGGATAAGCTACGGCGGGCCATATCAGGAATACTTGCTCTATAACATGAAACGGCTCAAAGACGAAATTGGCATTGATGGAGTCTATCTTGACGGAACACTCAGCCTTGCCGGCAGTGACAACCCCGCTTTTGGCTGCGGGTATACCGATCCGAACAGCAATCGGGTTACCACCGTACCGGTACTCCGCATTCGCAGTTTCGCCAAGCGAATTAACAATCTTTTTGTCCAGAACGGAGGAACCGCCTTTGCCCACCTTCGCATTGTTGCACCGACTATGGGATTTGTTTCAAATACCTATCTTGGTGAACATGTGGGTTTTCTTTCAAAGGAATGGCATAGTATTTCAGATGTTATCCCACCGGACGTTGCCCGGGCAATTTACAGCGGGTATAACACGGGTGTCCCTGTGGTTCTGTGTATTCAGAACATGTGGCCGCACCTGCGGAGCCTGCGACCATACTGGTATGAACGCGCTGCCGCATGGACAGCCATCCACCGGGTAGGGATAAACGTGCTGCTGGAAACCCCGATGGCAAAAGAAGGTCTCGATGTATTGCGCAAACTAAACTTACTCACAGAATTTGGCATAGATAAATGCGAGTGGATCCCCTACTGGCATATTGATAAAATGCTGACCATAAAGCCGGATGAACTCAAGATGAGTGTTTACCGGCGTTCTGATGGCGCGATGGTTTGTGCATTGGCCAATATGTCGGATAAGCCGGTCGAGGGCGTTATCGATTTTTCCCGGAGCCCGGAGCTCACTTTGAAACCCGGTGCCGCCTGTAAAGATTTTGTGGATCAGGCCGCTGTTAAAATAAACGGCACAAAAATGTATGTTGATTTAGGGCCTTATGCCGGTAAACTTGCGAGGATTGAATAACGATGCTGTCCCTGCTGAAGATTACAGAAGCTGTTTTTTGAGGTCCGAGGCCGGCTGGGAATTCATCGCCATTTCTATATTAATCAGCTCGGTTATCTGTTTTGCTCTGGTGTTCATCAAAAGCTCAGAGAAAAAAAAGACATCCACTTTATATCTAACAGTCGAACAAGTTTGCATGGCCGCTTGTACCTGGCTAAAGGCCCAAAGCCTTGTACCTTCGGCTCAAAGAACACTTTATCAACAATTTCGAAGATTAGGTATAAAAATCAGTCAATTGAACTCTTGTGTACCGCATAACTTATAACGTAAGCGCTCGACTAAGTTAAGGTCTCGGCCAAGTGGTGCGACCAGCTAAGGCTGGCGTGTTCAGAGGGAGTCAGTCCCTCAAGAATAAAAATTAGAAATTCTTTAGCTTGAATGGCAGGAAGGAGAGAAATCAAATGACCTGAAGCCCATTGACAAAGCCATCGTAAGGGATGGTGAGCGAGTCACCGGGCTGTAACATGTGTGAATGTAGGTGTAGCCTCGAAACGGACAGACTCCGGAGGTCGAGACGGTTGCTTAATGCCAAAGACAGCAGAATCTGTCGCATACTGGTTGAAGCGGCAGTTTGGGGACTTTATGTTCATGTCTGCAAAATGGAAACCCTTCAGATGGCATACGATTTAGCCAGACAGAACAATGGGGCACCCGGGATTGATGGTGTCACATTTGAGTAACCCCAGGCAAAGTAGTTTACCCGGCCACGTAGTATAGGGTTTATCACCTCAACAACCTTTTCTGTCGGCTGCGACTTCAGTCGGCGAAACTCCTCTTTGAGTTTACGCAATAACTCTGTTCGCTTCTTTAGCAACGGAGTATATTGCGGCCGCAAAGCACCTTTGAGACTCCGGACTCTACGGAACTCAAAGCCGAGAAAGCCAAAACTCTCATCTCGTCTCAAATCAACCTCTTGCGTCTTTTCTTCGTTGACTTGTACATCACTGAGCAAGGGTGAACTCACCCCCCCTGCGGGACTCCCTTCTTGCCGCTTGCTTTAAGTATCAGTTTCAACAGACGCATTATTTCTTCATCATCTACGCGTTTGGCGACCTTTTCCAGAAGTATATGGTGTCGTACGTTATCAAAATATGCGCGTAAATCAATGTCAATTACTCGCGTCTTGTGATACACAATTGCTTCAGCGACTCGATCTATGGCTTCATGGGCAGTTCGTCTGGGACGATAGCCGTATGAGCCTGATTGGAAATCCGCCTCGAAAATTGGTTCCAAGATAAGCTTGAGTGCACCTTGAACCACGCGGTCTTTTATAGTGGGAATTCCGAGAATTCTGGATTTTCCATTACTCTTCGGAATCTCCTTTTTCCGATTCCGGGTAGGAAGGTATGTACGGTTGACAAGCTCTTGGCAAATCTGCTGTAGAAATCCCTCCATACCGGCTTTTTCAATAGCCTCAAGCAGGTGTTTTAATTATGTTTACAACTGGGTAGAAAAGAAGGTGCGGCGGCACTTGATGCGCTCACGGCAGCGTAAAGGCTTTGGCTGGAAGAGGTGGAGTAACCAATTGATATATGAGGAACTGGGACTTTTAGATGATTATCATGTCCGCAGACCGAAACAATCATCGGCGAAAGCAATTTCAGCACGATTAGCCACATAACCGTAAGGTCTCGATTGCCATCTGCCAAAACTGCTGCTGGTCAGTGTTAGATTTTTGCTCTTTGCTCATGATTGATCTCCAATTACTAATTAGAGCATAATTTATTGAACATATTTTGGGTATAATCGTATGAACTATTATGAAGACACACGATGGCAGAAAACTTTCTCCGCAAGCACAGCAGGAACTGCGCTACCGGGTAGTTCACGCGATTCTCGAACAGGGGATGGCTCAGACCGATGCCAGTCGCATCTTCGGTGTGGGACGAACTTCGATTTACTATTGGCTCAAGGTGCATCAAAAAGGAGGCTATGCAGCACTGAAGGCTCACAAGCGTGGCCCCAAACGCGAATCTCACTTGGCTGGTCATCAAGCGGCAACAATCGTGCGTTTGATTGCCGATCGTTGCCCCGACCAGTTGAAACTTCCATTTGCTCTGTGGACCAGAGATGCAGTTCGACAGTTGATCAAAAAACGGTTTGGTATCTTTGTTTCTGTCTGGACTGTCGGGCGCTATCTGAAACGATGGGGTTTCACACCGCAGAAACCTCTTCGCCGTGCCTACGAGCAAAATCCAGAAGCGGTGAAACTCTGGTTGGAAAAAGACTATCCAGCTATCCGTCAACAGGCCCGGACAGAACGTGCCCAGATACACTGGGGCGACGAAATGGGGATGCGATCCGATCACCAGGCTGGACGCAGTTATGGTCTCAAAGGGCAAACACCGGTAATTCCAGGTACAGGCAAGCGTTTTGGCTGCAATATGATATCGGCAATTACCAACAGGGGTCGATTGGCGTTTATGGTATTCAAAGAACGATTCACTGGGCCGGTGATGATCGAATTTCTTCGTCGGCTGATCAAGCAGAACTCGCGGAAAGTATTTTTGATTGTGGATGGTCATCCGGTTCATCGTTCCAGACAGGTCAAACGTTGGGCATATGGACACAAGAAGATTCGGTTGTTCTACTTGCCGGGTTACAGTCCGCAGTTGAATCCGGACGAGTTTCTCAACCAAGACGTCAAGACCAATGCGGTGGGTCGGCAGCGTCCGAGAGATCAGCCGGAAATGATGCAACGGGTTCGATCGTATCTGCGAAGTGCTCAACATCGACCTCAGGTTGTCAGAAATTATTTCCAGTATAAAGATGTTCGTTATGCAGCAACATGAAATTGTTCAATAAATATTGCTCTTGGTAGTAATCTTGACGTGCAGCTTAAAGCCGTAAAAAGTCTGATTGCCCAATTCCTTGCCATAAGCGGCGATACCCTTAAAAAGTTTCGAACGTTTTGCCCTGGCAAACCG
>JBDRHL010000052.1:0-54175 GCA_043816955.1 Planctomycetota bacterium
TTTTCCACATAACTCCCCCCGCGCAAGCCCCCTTCAAAAACTGTTTCTACTCATCAGATATTACGGTATAATACCGCCTCTTAAGTTCACCTTTCACAAGGAGCACCAGATGCCGGAAAAATTCGACGTTGTCGTAATCGGTTCAGGCCCGGGCGGCTACTCCGCCGCCATCCGATGTGCACAGAGAAACGCCTCTGTCGCGATCATCGAAAAAGACCTCATTGGCGGAACCTGCCTTAACTGGGGCTGTATCCCCTCCAAAGCCCTCCTCGGCTCAGCACAGCTAATCCTTGCTGCTCGAAAAGCCGCCGACCTCGGCGTCGATATCCCCTCTGTTTCCCCCAACTGGCCAAAAATCAAAGCCAGAAAAAATGCCATCGTCCAGAACTTCCGCAAAGGCCTGACCGCCCTGATCGCCGCCAACAAAATTAAAATATACCGCGGAAAAGGCATCATCACCCAGCCGGGCAAAATCACCATCGAAACGCCCGCCGGCCCCCAATACATCGAAGCAGCAAAAATAATCCTCGCCACCGGCTCCCAACCCATCCAGATCCCAGCAATTCCCTTTGACAGCCGAACCATCCTGACAAACAAGGAAGCACTCGATCTCGATCAGATACCCGAATCCATGGTTATAATAGGCGGCGGCGTTCTGGGCTGCGAAATGGCGTGCGTCTATTCCGCTCTCGGCTCAAAAATCACTATCGTCGAAGCACTCGATCGGCTCGTGCCCATGGAAGACGAATGGGTCGGCAAACTCCTCGCCCGCGAATTTGCCCAGCGAGGCATCGAATCATTAACCGGTGAAAAAGTAACTGCTGTCCAGCCGGCCGGCAACGGCGCCGACATAACCCTTCAAAATGGCAGAAAAATACAGGCCGAAAAAATCCTCGTCTCAGTAGGCAGACAAGCCGTTTGCGATCAGCAAACCATAGATGCCCTCGGTCTGCTGACCGAAAAGAGCACAATTAAGGTCAATGACAAAATGGAAACCAGCGTCCCCGGCGTTTTTGCCATCGGAGATGTGGTCGGCACAACCTACCTTGCTCACGGGGCATTTGCAGAAGCCGAAGTCGCCGCGATAAACGCCACGGGCGGCAGTGAGAAAATGCACGATTACTCACTGGTGCCGCGGGCAATCTACACCTTCCCGGAAGTTGCCTCTGTCGGAATGGGTGAATCGGCCTGCAAAACCGCGGGGATGGAGTATTCCATCGGCAAGGCATTTTTCAAAGCGAACGGCAGAAGCGTCGCCCACAATGAAACAACAGGCCGGATAATGGTCATCCGCGAAAAATCATCTGACAAAATCCTGGGCATCACCATGGTCGGAAGCGAAGTAACCGAACTTCTCGCAACAGCGAGAATCCTGATAGGCACCGCCGAGAAGATCACCTCCATTTCATTCGCACATCCGACAGTTTCCGAGGTGCTCAAAGAAGCTGCTGAAGATGCCTTCGGCCTGAGTCTCCACAATCCGCCCGGGTAGTGAGAATAACGCGTGACAGGTAAAAAAAACACCTTGCGACTACGGATTGTCGATTGCGGCCTGACAGATTTTCGCCGGATACTGGACCTCCAGCATCAACTGCAGCAAAAACGCCATGATAATGCTGTCCCAAACACTATCCTGATCGTCGAGCACAAGCCCGTCATTACCCTTGGTGCACGCGAAAATGCCAACAGACTGCTGCTCACCCCACAGCAATTACACAACAAAGGCATCGACCTCGTCGGGATAAGAAGAGGCGGCGGAACCACCGCACATAACCCGGGCCAGATCGTCTTTTACCCGATCTTCAACCTGCACAGTGTTGCAGACGGCGTAACATCATACATAAGGCAGCTCGAATCGGTTGGTAGTGAGCTTTTAATCCGGCTCGGCCTTGATACACACCCGAAAAAAGGCTTTCCAGGCCTATGGGTTGACGGCAGGAAGATTGCATCGATCGGTGTGCGAGTCTCAAAAGGCATCACACAGCACGGCATGGCGATAAACATAAACAATGACCTGAGTATTTTTGACCACATCATACCCTGCGGCCTGGATGGCGTGGTGATGACAAGCCTGCATAACGAAACAGGTGTTCTTCATGACATGAAAAAGGTAAAAAGAATACTTGCCGAGATTCTCGTAAAACATTTCTCCTCCGAGGAATTTGCAGAATATGAAAACATCTAACAGACTGCCGCCCTGGCTGCGAAGAAGGATGCCCGCAGGTGAGGGCTTCAACAGGACCCGCGATATCCTCGGCTCACTAGGACTGGAAACGATATGCGTCAATGCAAACTGCCCCAACCGCGGCGAATGCTGGGAAAGAGGAACAGCTACGGTACTTATCCTGGGCAACATCTGCACCCGCAATTGTAAATTCTGTTCCGTTCAGACGGGCAAACCCGGGCCTGTCGATATAACCGAACCTGCCAGGGTGGCGGAGATGGCTGAAAAAATGCGGCTCAAATATCTCGTAATCACAAGTGTCAATCGTGACGATCTGCCGGACGGCGGGGCGGAACAGTTCAAAAACGTTATCAACGCTGTCAGACAGCAAATCAGCGACATAAATTTTGAAATCCTGACACCCGATTTTCGCTGCTGTCAGGATACTGCTATCCAAATCCTCAGTGAGGTACTTCCCTTTGTGTTCAGCCACAATATCGAAACCGTTCCCCGGCTCTATCCTGCTGCCCGAAGCGGCGGAGACTATAACTGCTCGCTAGCGCTTCTGGAAAAGGCGAAAAAAGCCTGGCCTGACATCGCTACCAAGTCGGCGTTAATGCTCGGTCTGGGTGAAACAGATGACGAGATAGACCGCGTACTGCGGGGCCTGCGAAATGTCGGCTGTGACAGAATCGCCATCGGCCAGTACCTGCGGCCGACAAAAGACTCCCTGGAAGTTTCAGAATATATAACCCCCGAAAAATTCGACTACTGGAAGCAGCATGCCCGGCAGCTAGGCTTCGGCTGGGTGATGTCCTCGCCCTTCACACGAAGTTCATACATGGCAGAGCAAACAGCGAAATAAAAGGATTTGCATCGAATGGCTGATTTCGTATTTTCCGAGGTGGACACAACTCAATGGATGATACTCTGTTTTTGTGCGGTGATGGTCGGCATAAGCAAAACGGGTGTGCCGGGCGTCGGGATATTGAATGTGCCGCTGCTGGCGTTACTGTTTCCTGCCAAGGCATCGACCGGCCTGCTGCTGCCGATGCTTGCCTTTGCTGATATATTCGCGGTCGCTTATTACCGAAGACATGCTCAATGGAGTCATATTATAAAACTGCTGCCGCCCGCTCTGGCGGGCATCGCGGCAGGTTCGGTTGTCATCCGACATATCGATAATACTCAGCTTAAGCCGATAATCGGCATCATAATCCTTTCGATGCTCGCTTTGAATTATTGGCGCGACAGACGCAGCGGAGACAAGATGCACATTCCCACACATTGGAGTTTTGCTGTAACAATCGGTTTTTTCGCAGGGGTAACGACGCAGCTTGCCAACGCGGCGGGGCCGATCATGGTTATCTATCTGCTCGCGATGAGATTTGATAAGAACGAATTTATCGGGACGGGCGCTTGGTATTTCCTTATCCTGAACTGGCTTAAGATACCGATGTTTGTATGGGACGGCAGAATAACTCTGGAATCAGTGAAAGCTGATCTGTTAATGTGTCCGCTGATAATTGTCGGCGTAGTAGCTGGAATTGTTATTTTGAAACGACTCCCGCAGAAGTGGTTCAATATCATTGTCCAGGTTCTGGTCCTCGCGGCTGCGGTGAAGCTTGTCATGGATTTTTTTTAATGTTTTTGTGAAGGTTGTGGGGAGGTGAAGGTTTTACTGCAGGAGTTTTGTGCAGATGCCGGTGATTTCGACATACTGCTGGGGTGATAACTGTTCGCCGCGGGCGCGGGGGTCGATGGAAGCTTGTGAAAACACATGGTCCCAGTCAGTGATGTTTTCAAGGGGGGGTTCTGCCAACGCGGCGCATCGTTTGAGGGTTTTTCGGCGATGGTTCATGAACAGATGCACAAGGGCACAGAACAGGTTGATGTCGGTGATATGCGAGGTTTTTGCCTGATCGCGTATGAAAGTTACCATCGCAGAATCCACCCGGGGTTTCGGCCAGAAGACGGACGGACGAAGTGTCCGAAGAAGACGGATGCTGCCTGTGGTGTTAAGGATAATACTGAGGGCGCCATAATGCGGTGAGCCGGGTAGGGCTGCCATGCGGTCGGCGACTTCTTTCTGAACGGTAACGTGCATTTCGTCGGCAATTACCGGGCCGACTGCAAGATTCACCATCAAAGGAGCTGCGATGCTGTAGGGTAGATTTGAAACAAGAATAAGTCTGCCTTGAAGCTCGCCGCGAGCAGCATTGACTGCCTGTATTACCATACTGTGCAGTGTGTGTTTATTCCGGAGGATGTCGGTGTTTATAACTTCGAGATTCTGCCTGGTGGCAAGTTGACGGACAAGTATCTGCCAGAGAGAGCTGTCAAGTTCCACGGCGATGACTTTGCCTGCACGGCAGATCAGTTCTTCGGTAAGGGAACCGGTTCCTGCGCCGACTTCCAGGACAATGTCGCGGTTTGATATATTCGCCGAATCGACAAGCAGCCGCATAAGGTTAAGATCGATCAGGAAATGCTGACCGAGGCGTTTGGCGGGGCTAAGAGCCGCTGAAGCGAGAAGCTGCTCTATTTGATGTCTGGTTTGCATTTTTTTGGAGGCCCGGTTAGTTTTCGACGGGGTTTTCTGTCAGCCGGCAGGAACGTTTCGTTCTCGCCATTTCGATAGCTGTGCGCACAGCGGCTTTGAAGCCTGCGGGATTGGCGAGGCCTTTGCCTGCGATATCGAACGCTGTCCCGTGGCCGGGCGAAGTGCGGATTATGGGCAGGCCTATTGTAATATTGACCGCCTCATCGAACGCCAGGAGTTTTACGGGTATCATTGCCTGGTCGTGGTACATCGCGACGACGCCCTCAAATTCGCCTTTGCAGGCGCGTGTGAAGATAGTATCTGCGGGAAAGGGGCCGGAGCAATCAATCCCGGTATCCTGTGCCATTCGGACAGCGGGCGCTATGATGCGGATTTCCTCGTCACCGAACTGGCCCTGCTCGCCGGCATGAGGATTTAGGGCGGCGACTCCAATCCTCGGTTTTGCGATGCCGAAATATTGTTTCAGGGCGGTATTCAGCAGATCGATCGGCTCATGGACTCGGCCGATAGTAAACTTGTTGCGAAGTTCGAAAAGCGGCTCATGTATCGTGGCAAGGGCGATTTTCAAAGGGCCTGCAACGAATATCATCGCCTTTCGCGGCGATTTGGTAAGCTCGGCGAGCATTTCGGTGTGGCCCGGCCATTTACTCCCCGCCAGATTCCAGCTTGTTTTGCTTATAGGGGCGGTTACAACAGCGTCTATGATGCCTGCAAGAGCAGCATCGACGGCGTCGATGCAGAAGGTCATGGAAGCTTCGCCAGCGATACGGCTGGGGCCTTTTATCCACGGGGGCACGGAGTAATCATCATAGTCGGCGACAATAACCTTGTGAGGATAGTTGCGGCTGAGTTTTTCGTGCTGATGACGTCCCCAGAAGGGCTCTATTTCAAGCTTGTCGGCGGCGTAGACCAACTGCTCGTTCATGCCGAAGACAATGAACTTTGCCTGGCGTCTTATCGCGGGATCTTCGAGAGCTTTTACAATGATTTCCGGGCCGATGCCGGCTGGATCACCCATGGTTATCCCGATGACAAGCTCTTTTTCGGCGTGGTTGTTGCGGTTTTTGTTCATGCCGGATTAAAAACCCATCTGCCTGAGATCTTCGGCGGTCAAGGATTTTTTAGATCCCAGTATCCTGCCGATGTATTTGGAGATCGACTTTACTATCAGATCCGTCTCGATATTTACGTTATGTCCGATCCGGGCCTGTCCCAGCGTTGTATTCTTCAGGGTTGCGGGTATCAAAGCGACGGTAAAGCCATCGGTGTTCATCTGTGCGATGGTCAGGCTTACGCCATCGACCGCTACCGAGCCTTTCGGAAGCATCTGATCAAGCAGCTCGGCGGGGGCGGTAAAAGTTATCTCGGCAAAGCTGCCTTTACGGCGGATGTCTGTGATTTTGCCGATGCCGTCGATGTGGCCCTGCATGATATGTCCCCCGAACCTGTCGTCGGGGCGCATAGCAAGCTCTATATTGACTTTGTCTGCGGTGTGCAGACGGCCTAAGGTTGTCCGGCTGAAGGTTTCCGGGCTTATATCAAAAAGGGCTGTGCCTGCGGTGATCTGCCGAACTGTCAGGCACGCGCCGTTGACAGCGACACTATCGCCGATTCGGACATGATCAATCAGATCGGCAAGATCGATCGAAATTGAACTGCTGTCAAGGTTTTTGACAACGCAGACTGCCTGTATTATCCCTGTGAACATAATCAACATGCTAAGAGCAGTAAAGGCAAAAGTCAAACGGCTTTTATAATGGCTTGAATGCCGTCGGTGCAGGCGTTATAATGCAGAATACCCTTGCAATCAGAGCAGCCTGCCGGTATTATTACCTGACAAGTAGTGCAGAGGAGATAACAGTTAATTGACATTAGGAGAAATATCATGGCAGTTATTGATTTCGGCGGGGTGAAGGAAAGAGTTGTAATGCGGAAAGAATTTCCGATGACCAAGGCCCGCCAGGCGTTGAAAAAGGAGACCATTGCCGTGATCGGCTACGGCGTACAGGGTCCGGCCCAGTCACTGAACATGAAGGACAACGGTTTTAATGTTATCGTGGGCCAGTCAAGGCAGTTCAAGAAGGACTGGGACAGGGCGGTCAAGGACGGCTGGAAGCCCGGCAAAACACTCTTCGATATCGAAGAGGCGTGTGATCGCGGTACGATCATCGAGTATCTTGTGTCGGACGCGGCGCAGAAGATTCTGTGGCCGACGATCAGGAAACATCTGAAGGCTGGTGATGCGCTTTACTTTTCACACGGTTTTTCAATCGTGTATAAAGACCAGACCAAGATTATACCACCAGGTGATATAGATGTGATTATGGTGGCACCTAAAGGTTCAGGAACGTCGTTGCGCCGGAATTTTCTAAGCGGGGCGGGGATTAACGCGAGTTACGCCGTGTTCCAGGACGCCACCAGCAGGGCAGAGGAGCGATGCATCGCATTGGGTATAGCGATCGGTTCTGGGTATCTGTTTCCTACCACATTCGAGAAGGAAGTGTACAGCGACCTGACAGGCGAGCGAGGCATACTGATGGGCGCACTAGCAGGGGTGATGGAAGCACAGTATAGTGTACTTCGCAGTCACGGCCACAGTCCGAGTGAGGCTTTCAATGAGACGGTTGAAGAACTGACGCAAAGTCTGATTCGGCTGGTCGATGAGAACGGGATGGACTGGATGTACGCCAATTGCTCAGCCACGGCGCAGCGAGGCGCTCTTGACTGGAAGCCGAAGTTCAAAAAAGCAGTGCTGCCGGTCTTTAAGGAGCTTTACAGAAGCGTTGCTTCGGGCAAGGAAACCAGGCGGGTCCTCAGTTCCTGCGGCAAGAAGAATTACCAGCAGCAGTTGGGCAGGGAGCTTGACGCCATCGGCAACAGCGAGATGTGGCAGGCAGGCAAGGCAACGCGTTCTCTGCGGCCGAGAGAGTCGGCTAAAAAGGTAAGCAAGGCAACAAAGGGCATCGCCGGCAGAAAGCGGAACTAAAGCGTTAGGGAAATAATTTTACTAGCTTTGTGCTTTTTCGAAGACTTCTTCTGCGACAAAGATAGGCGCACCTGATGCAACAGACAGGGCGATGGCATCGGAGGGTCTGGCGTCTACCTCGATCACCCTGCCGTCGATACTGAGGAAAAGGCCTGCGTAGAATATGTGATTGTGCAAGTCCTTGATTACTATTTTGTCGACTTTTACGCCTGCCTTTTCAAGCACAGCGGCAAGCAGGTCGTGCGTCATCGGGCGGGGGGGCTTGATGCCTTTGAGACGGCGGTCGATTGCGAAGATTTCCACTATCCCTATGACTATGGGAAGAGTCCGCCTGCCTGCGCGTTCTTTCAGAACAATTATCTGTTCTTCGGAGGTCTCGTTAATAATCAGACGAGATAACTCAACAGGGATATCCATCGGTTTGCCTCATGGATAATTTTAATTTTCCAGTTCACTTAGATGGTTTTCGACGGTATCAAGCTGTTGTGCAAGCTCTGCGAATTTCTCTTTGGTCTGCCGGACGACATCAGGCTTGGCTCGCCTGATGAAATTCTCGTTATCCAGCTTTTTCTGCGTTGCCTTGATAAATTCGGTAATCTGTTCTTTTTGTTTTTCCAGTCTTTTGCGCTGGGAGTCGATATCCACAATATCGTGCACAAAAACCTGCAGATGGTCAACTATTACGACGGCTGTGGTTTTTGATTTCTCAGTAGATGGCGAGGCATTGAACTGTTCCAATGCAGCCAGTTCACATATGAGAGAGCAGTTTGTGTTCAAAAGTTCACAAGTATCCGGAGGGCCGGCAGCACCTGCCCGGAGTTTACGACTCCACACGATATTGTACCGGCTGCGAATATCCCGAATTGCACGGATAACGGCCTGTATTGTTTGTAGCTGTGTTTCAACGTCTGGGTTGTGCAAGTGATCAAGATTGCTCGGCCATTGGGCGATTACCAGTGCCTGTGAGCGATCCAGTTCTACCAATCCGGCCAAGCTGCGAACGGGAGCAATTTCGTTGAGGTTTTGAAATATCTGTTCGGTGACAAACGGGACATAAGGATGCAGCAGACGCAGTATCTGGTCAAGGACAAAGGCCAGGATATTCTGAACGGTTGATCTTCGCTGTTCGTCAAGGAGTTTCGGTTTTGCCCATTCGAGGTACCAGTCGCAGAAATCGTTCCAGAAGAAGCGGTATATTGCAGAAAGAGGTTCGTTGAATTTGAATTCGTCGAGCAGTCTGGTGGTATCTGTGGCGGCTGCAGCGAGTCGTGAGAGAATCCAGGTTTCCGAGATATCCATTTTTGAGAGGTCGAATTTTTCAGGTTCAAGGCCTTGGAGGTTCATCATAACAAAGCGTGAGGCATTCCAGAGCTTATTGCAGAAGTTACGGCCTATATCAAACTTTTCGGAGACGTTGCGGCCCTGTTCGTCTTTTGTAACCGGCAGGCGCATATCCTGGCTTTCGGTTGTCATATTTGCCAGGCTGAACCGCATCGCATCGGCTCCGTATGTATCGATTATATCGATAGGATCAATGCCGTTGCCTTTGCTTTTGCTCATTCGCTCTCCCTTGCCGTCAAGGATTGTCCCATGAATAAACACATCGGTGAAAGGAACGCTGCCCATGTTTTCCAGCCCCATCATTACCATCCTTGAAACCCACAGGGTGATGATGTCTCTGGCGGTGACGAGTGTGTTTGTGGGATAGTAAAAAGCCAGCTCTTTGGTCTGCTCAGGCCAGCCCAGGGTGCTGTGAGGCCACAGGGCCGAGCTGAACCATGTGTCGAGGACATCGGGGTCCTGCTGGATATTGTCGCTGCGGCATTTTTCGCATACAGCGGGGTCTTCCATGCCAGTGGAGATTTGGCCACAGTCGCGACAATACCAGATCGGAATCCTGTGTCCCCACCAGAGCTGCCGGCTGATGCACCAATCCCGGATTCCATAGAGCCAGTCAAGGTAGCCGGCTGCGTAGCGATCGGGATGGAATCGGATCGTACCGTTTTCAACGACTTCGATAGCCCGTTTTGCCAGGGGCTTTACCTTGACAAACCACTGATCGGAAAGATATGGTTCGATGGGTGTTCCGCTTCGATCGGAATGGCCGACCTGATGTTCCATTGCTTCTATTTTTTCGAGCAGTCCCAGCGTTTGAAGGTCCCTGACGACGGCCTGTCGTGCCTCGTACCGATCCATGCCCTTATATCTGCCACCATTTTCATTTATTCTGGCATCAGGGGTAAGGATATTTATCTGCTCGAGATTGTGTCGAAGGCCTATCTCGTAATCATTTGGATCGTGAGCTGGCGTGACTTTGAGGAATCCGGTTCCCTCGCCTTTTTTGACATAGTCATCGGCGATGATTTTTATCTGTCTGTCGGTCAGCGGCAGGGAAACCATCTTTCCGAGCAGGGAGGAAGCCCTTGGGTCTTTTGGATTGATCGCAACTGCGGTATCGCCCAGCATAGTCTCCGGTCGGGTTGTCGCCACGGTGATATGGCCGGTGCCCCCGACCAGCGGGTATTTTATATAGTAGAAACTGCCCTGAATTGTTTTGTGCTCGACCTCGTCATCCGCCACAGCAGTCTGCAGGAGCGGATCCCAGTTAACCAGCCTTTTGCCCCTGTAAATAAGTTCTTTTCTGAACAGATTGACAAAAGTGTGTCGCACGGCCTTGGCGCATATCTGATCCAGTGTGAAGCGGGTTCGCTTCCAGTCACAGCTTGCGCCGATTCTTTTTAGCTGATCCAGGATTCTGTTGCCATACTCATCCTTCCACTGCCAGATCATCTCCACGAGCTTGCGGCGTCCGAGGTCATGCCGGTTCAGGCCTTTTTCCTGATAAAGAGCCTTTTCCACAACCGACTGTGTGGCTATTCCCGCATGGTCAGTGCCCGGAAGCCAAAGTGTGTTGAATCCCTGCATCCGCTTGTAGCGGATGAGAATGTCCTGGAGGGTATTGTCTATGGCATGGCCCATATGTAAAGCGCCGGTGATATTTGGGGGAGGAATTACAATCGTATAGGGTTTGGTGTTTCTTCCTCCGTCGGCAGGTACAGAAGTATGAAAATAATCCCCCTGCTCCCATACCTTTGCGGCTGCTGCCTCGGCTGCCTTGCTGTCATAGCTTTTCGAGATTGCCTCGGACATTTGTTCTTTCACCATAGCACCATGGTCACTAAAGAAAATGCTCCGGCTCCTTAGGGAGTTGCCGGAACATTATGTTAATAAAATCTGTTGTTAATGTAAACCCCGGCGGCGAGAGGCGGTATTTTTCTAATCCAATGACATTGTCATCAGGAATTCGGCGTTTGTCCTGACCTTGCTCAGCCTGCTTTTAAGCAATTCTATGGCTTCGGTGGGGTTTAACTCGCTGAGCACTTTTCGCAGCCTGTAAGTAAGTTCGAGTTCCTTTTTGTCCAGAAGCAGCTCTTCCCGGCGAGTCCCGCTTCGCCCGATGTCGATTGCAGGGAATATGCGTTTTTCCACCATTCGCCGATCAAGGTGAAGCTCCATGTTGCCGGTTGCCTTGAACTCTTCGAAAATCACCTCATCCATTCTGGAGCCTGTGTCGATCAGGGCGGTTGCAAAAATCGTGAGAGATCCGCCTTCTTCGATGTTTCTGGCTGCACCAAAAAACTGCTTGGGCATCTGCATCGCTCCTGCATCCACGCCGCCGGTCAGAATCTTGCCGGAGTGAGGCATTTCCGTGTTGTATGCTCTTGCCAGACGGGTAATGGAATCCAGCAGAATGACGACATCCTCTCCGTATTCCACAAGCCGCTTGGCTTTTTCGATGACCATTTCGGCGACCTGACAGTGCCGGGATGCGGGCTCATCAAACGTGGAACTGATGACTTCAACATCATCGGCGGTTTTTCGCTCCATTTCCGTAACTTCTTCAGGGCGTTCGTCGATCAACAGTACTATCAGTCTTACCTGCGGATAATTGGCACTGATGGCGTTGGCCATTTTCTGCAGGAGGATAGTCTTGCCGGTACGCGGGGGAGCGACGATCAGGCCTCGCTGGCCCTTTCCAACAGGGGTAACCAGATCAATGATCCGCATGTTTAATTCTTCCGGTATTGTCTCCATGACAAATCTTTCGTCGGGGTGCAGCGGCGTCAGGTCACTGAAAACCACTTTCTCCAAAAGCCGATCCGGTTCCTGGAAGTTGATTGCTTCGACCCTCAAGAGCGCAAAATACTTTTCCGATTCTTTTGGAGGTCGAATCTGGCCTGCAACAGTATGGCCCTTTCGCAGTCCGAAACGACGTATCTGAGAGGGAGAGACATAAATGTCGTCCGGTGAGGAAAGGTAATGATAGTTCGGGTTCCTCAGGAAACCGAAGCCGTCCGGCAGCACTTCGAGGACGCCTTCGCCGTAGAGCAGGCCATTCTGGCGAATACGTTCCTTAATGATGCGGAAGATAAGGCTCTGCTTTTTCAAGGCGCTGTATTCGGTCATGCCTTCTTTTTTGGCGATATCGTGCAGTTCCGAAACTGTCAGAGTCTGCAATTCGGTCAAATGAAGGCTGCCTTTTTTGACTCTCTCGTATTTGGCATGTGTTGATTCTTCGAGAGATTTTTTCTTTTCGGCGTCCTGTAGCTCGGTATCTTCGGCTTTGGGCTCCTCAGGCTCGATGACTGCTGTTGCCGTGGTATCCGGCTGAGCAACCTGTTCTTCGGGGGATTTTCTTGTTCTGCGTTTTTTCTTGGTGGTTATTACCTCATCTCCGTTTTTTTTCTCGGCCTTAGCCATAAATGCTCCTTTTTTGCTCTAAAGTATTTACAAGCCCATTAAGGGCCTCAGGTTACGAAGGAACTACAGGATTTGCCTATTAAATGGGTTTTTTTCAAAAACTTAATTGTCGCCGGGCAAAAAGACTGCAGTAAAGCAACCTCACCCACCGCTCATAATTCTGGAAAATACGTTTGAGACCTGACCAGCTAATGTCGAGAGGTCAGAATTGTTATCGACTATATAATGCGCTATCTTTGTTTTTTTGTCCAGAGAAATTTGAAAATTTTCGCGAATTTTCAGAGATTCCGGCGTTATTTGCCCTTTTTTCCCAGATCTTTCAAGACGTTTTTCTTCGTCACAACTGACGAAAACGATTTTGTCACACCTATTCTGCCATCCAACTTCCAGAAGAAGTGGTATATCAAGCACTATTGCAACTATGTTATCCTGAATATTATATGTTTCTATCAGAGCTTCTGCCCGTGAAAGCACGAGAGGATGAACGATAGAATTAATTTTCTGCACATTTTTGCTGTTTTTGAAGATTCGCTTCGAAAGCTTTCTGTGGTCTATCTGGCCGGCCTGGTCAAGTACATCCCTGCCAAAGATGCTCAGCAGCTGCTGCCTGACGGCATCGGTTAAATACAAATCGCGGACGATCCGGTCGGCATCGATAATTGCACAGCCGAGCTTTGCGAATTCGGCAGCGACTATGGATTTTCCCGAACAGATTCCACCAACTATACCGATGAGTGGTTTGTTTTTTTGCCTGCCCACGAAAAAAGATCCAATAAACTGCTCAAATTATCAATCAGAGGGTATTTGCGAGCCACAGCACCATCGGGGTATGGAATTATTTATTTAGCCCGCAACATTTCTTATATTTCTTTCCACTGCCACAAGGGCAGGGTTCATTTCTGCCCACCTTGGGCTGATCGAGTCTGATTTGCCTGACTTTTGTCTCGCCGGGCTGAGCGGCTGTTGCCGCTGCCCGCTGACGTTCGGCCATGGCAAACTGGTCGACCTGCTCATGCTGCGTCCTGCTGACGTTCCACACGCTTCGAGCACGTGCTCCGGCTTCCAGACGAACCTTAAAGATTATATCGCTGACTCGTTCTTCGATCGTATCAAGCATCTCACCGAACATCCGATAGCCTTCCTGTTTGTACTCGACCTTCGGGTCTTTCTCAGCGAAGGCCCGCAGGAAAATACTCTCCTTGAGGTGGTCCATCGCATAGAGGTGGTCTTTCCATGTGCTGTCATAAATCTGCAGGAGCACATATTTTTCAAGCTGTGTGAGTTCTTTTCGCAGGAATTCACGGCCTGCCTGTTCAACAATTTGCCTGAGGTCTGTATCGTCCTGCTCAAACTCGTCGGGGTTTATTGAAGTATCGAACCTCTGATTTGCCCAATTCAGGAAGTCGCGTCCTTTGAGGCTTTGAGCGTGTTCATTTATTTCCTCTAAAAGCTGACCGTCGTTATAACTTCGGCTGAGGTCGAGCAGTTGCTTTTGTATCCGGCTGAGTTTGCTGTTCTGTATATCGCTAGCGGTCAGATTCGCATTGTATTTTCTGTTTGCCCAGGCAGCCAGTTCTTCAAAGCCGTATATGTTTTCCCCTGCAGGGCCGTGTATCATATTCATGGCAAATTCCACGGGGTATTCAATTTCTCGCTGCTTATATTTTTCCGCTACTTTTTGGCGGAGATATTCGTCAATCTGTCTGGTTGGCTGCTTTAACTGGTCCGGCTCAAGTTTTATGTCGAACTTTGCTCTTGCCCAGTCGGCGAACGTTTTGAGGGCAAAATCTTCTTTTAGAAACCGGCGGATCTGTGAGCAGTCTTTCGAAGCGATCTGTTCGGCGGCTGCATTCACGAGATGTTCTTCGATCTGTTGATAGGTTTCATTTTTGAGCTTGCCGGCAGAGAGGGAAACGCTGAAGGCGCTCATTGCCCATTTACAAAGTCCCTGCAGGTCCCAGGTTTGTGGATCCTCATAGTTTTCCAGGTATTCGCCGAGAGATAAGGTTATCTGGGCGGCGGCCTCATTTTTTCCTCGCTCTTTGATGATTTCTTCGATCTCGTCGGGTTCAAGGTCCATAATATCAGCAGGCTGCAGGTCGACTTTGAAAGTTGTCCCTGCCCATTCACAGAGGCATTGAAGCGGGTATTCTTTGCCGAGAATCGTATCACAATTTTTGGTGATTACCGAATCTATCATCTTTTCCACAAGCTGCTTCAGACCTCGGCCGCTGAGGATCGTTCGTCTCCTTGAATAAAAAATCTTCCGCTGGTAATCCATCACCTCATCATACTCCAGCAGGCTTTTTCGCCGCTCGAAGTTCCTTTCTTCGACCTTTTTCTGAGCCTTTTCGATATTTCGGGTTATCCATTTGTGGTATATAGGTTCGCCTTCCTGCCATCCGACGCGCGTAAGAGCCTTGACCATAAAATCAGGGGTGAAGATGCGCAGGAGGTCATCGTCAAAGCTGAGGAAGAACTGGCTGGAACCGGCATCTCCCTGTCGTCCCGATCTTCCGCGAAGCTGATTATCGATCCGCCGGGCCTCGTGGCGTTCGGTTCCGATTACGTGAAGGCCGCCGATATCGGCGACTCCCGGCCCGAGTTTTATATCCGTTCCTCGTCCAGCCATATTTGTTGATATTGTGACGTTTCCCTTCATTCTGCCGTCGCGTCCGGTATACTGCTGGCCAGCCTTTGCAACTATTGTTGCTTCACGAGCATGATGTTTGGCGTTGAGGACCTCGTGCTCTATGCCGTATTTTCCGGTGAGCGCCTGTGAGAGGGCCTCATTCTTTTCCACGCTGACGGTGCCGACAAGTACAGGCTGGCCTGACTGGCTGACTTCATGGATTTCATCCACGATGGCGGCGGATTTTTCACGCATTGTCTTATAGATGACATCGTCTTGGTCCTGTCTGATGCATGGTTCGTTTGTAGGGATTGTTATCACATCCAGGCCGTAAATTTTCATAAATTCTTCAGCTTCAGTAGCCGCTGTGCCGGTCATTCCCGCGATTTGCCCATAGAGCTTAAAGAAGTTCTGCAGTGTGATAGTAGCGAGTGTCTGGGTCTCTTCCTTGACTGTAACAGCTTCTTTGGCTTCCACAGCCTGATGAAGGCCGTCGGACCACTGCCTGCCGTGCATCAGCCTTCCGGTGAACTCATCAACGATGACAACCTTGTCGTCCATGACGACATAATCCTTTTCCCGTTCAAATGTAATGTGAGCCCGGAGACTCTGCTCAAGCAGATGGGGCCATTCCATATTTGAGCCTGTGAAGAACGAGCCTACAGCGGCAATATTCTGTGCGGCGCCGATACCTTCGTGCGTGAGGTGAACCGCTTTGTGCTCGTACTCTACTTCGTAGTATTGTGTCATCGTCTCCAGACGGGCCTTCTTGTGCGGGAGATCCGCTTCTGTTTTGTTGATGACCTTAAGGGCCTTTTCGATTCGGTCGGCATCTTTTTGCTGTTTGGCTTCTGCAAGCTCGCCGCGGGCGTTTGCGATAATGTGTTCAGCTTCTTCTATCTGCTTTTTCAGATGATCATAGCTGCTTTGCATTCTCAGAAGCTCGCGCGCCACGGAGTCGGCTTTTTTGTACCTGGTTACATCGTCAAAGGCAGGGCCGGAGATGATAAGAGGCGTCCTGGCTTCGTCGATAAGTATCGAGTCGACTTCGTCGATGATAGCGTATTGCAGATTTCCCTGTACCATCTGCTCAAGGGACAGCTTCATGTTGTCGCGGAGGTAGTCGAATCCGAATTCGTTGTTCGTTCCGTAGGTAATATCGCATTTGTACTGCTGCTTTCGCTGGTCGCCTACTGTATCCATATCGGCCTGGATTGCGCCCACTGTAAGACCCAGAGCGTTATAGATCGGCCCCATCCATTCGGCATCACGTTTTGCCAGATAATCATTTACCGTTACAACGTGTACTTTTCTGCCGGTAAGGTAGACCAGATACGCAGCGAGGGTGGCGGCAAGTGTTTTACCCTCGCCGGTAGCCATTTCGGCGATTTTACCCTGGTAAAGTACGTTTCCGCCGATAAGCTGGACATCGAAATGTCTCATGACGACGTTTCGCCGGGCCGCTTCGCGGACAACCGCAAAAGCTTCAGGTAAAATCTGCTCGGGTTTTGTCCCTTGTGCAAGTGCGGCTTTGAATTGGTCTGTCTTTGCCCGCAGTTGATCGTCCGACAATTCCCGGACAGCGGACTCGAACCGGCCCGCTGTTTGGGCAATAACAGAATAGCCCTTTATCAGGCGCTCATTGCGGGAGCCGAAAATCCTAACCAGTATTTCGCCAATTTTGCTTACAGGCATAGCGTCTCAGTGATTTGCCCGGTGTCCGGGTAACTTCAAGATCAACAGTATCACAAAAGCCGTCTGTGAAGTCAAGATTTCAAATAATATACCCTGATCCACTTTTTTAGTTGCAATTGTCAGACAGTTTGGGTAGAATCCAGGAAATTTGAAGAAACGTCTCGGCTGGTTTTAATTGAGTCCGGCTCGGAGCCGGATTTGACAGCGAGGTTCGTTTCGTGGGTTTTTTTGAGGTTCGGGCATGAACATTTATGTAGGGAATTTGTCGTATTCGGCCAAAGACGAAGAATTACAGACGCTCTTCGCCCAGTTCGGCGAGGTAACGAACGCTTCTGTCGTCAGAGATCGAGCCACAGGAAGGTCAAGGGGTTTCGGTTTTGTGGAAATTGCAAACGATGAGGATGCTGAGAAAGCTATCGAGCAGCTCAATGGTCAGGAATTCCAGGGTCGCAGTCTAACTGTAAACCAGGCAAGACCCAGGACAGAACGCCCGCGCAGACAAAAATACTGATTCAAACCTCCCAGCAATCTACTCTCCCGCAACGGACGCATAATGACTATGTCTATCGCATTTGCAAGGAATGCCAAAATGTGTGTGCCTGCATTTTTTATCATGCTCCAGCAGGTATCTGTTCTCAGCGTCTTCTATGAGGCGGTGTTTTTTGTGTACGGGGTTTGTTGCGGCGGTAGTGTTTACGTGTCCTGAGCTGATCGCGGGTAGTTACAAGAGGTTCGGCAGGGGCAAGAGTCAGCCGTCTGCTTGCTACGTGCACCGAGGCAATTGTTGCCTTAAGCGGCTGGCCGAGATGCACGCTTTTACCGGAGAAGACACCATAGATAGTTTGTGTTCGCTCGTTATATTTCCACTCGTCCAAGCCCAGCGCCTCGAGGGGTATAAGCCCTTCGATACCGAATCTTTGGCACTGAGCGAATACGCCGAAGTTTGCCAGGCCGGTAACAACACAGTCCAGCTCGTCACCGATTCTGCTGCTGAGCATCTGCAGGATCAGCACGGTTTTGAGCTCTTTCTCCGCATCTTCGGCGAGTTGTTCGGTAAAGCTGATGTGCCTACCGATCGGCTCAAGTTCGTGGACAGGTAAGACCTCTTCAAGACCAATCAGGTTCAGCTGCTGCTCGAGATAGCAGTGCAAAATCCTGTGAACGAGAAGATCGGCGTAACGTCGGATGGGGGATGTAAAGTGGCAATACTGTCGTGAAGCCAGTGCGAAGTGTCCGATGTCGAGCGGCGAGTACTCCGCCCGTTCCAGACTGCGCAGGACCATCATATTGACCGCAAATGAATAAGGAGTTCCTTTCACCGCTTCGAGCAGGTCCTGCATAGCCCTTCGATCCAGTTGACGAGGGACTTTGAAGCCGCAAATCTGAACGAAACGCGACACATTCTTCCTTGCGACGGCGTCCGGGTCGGGATGAATTCGCCGCATAAACGGCAGGTTAAACCGATCAAAAAGCGACGCGACCGCTTCATTTGCTTCAACCATGAACATTTCAATTATCGTATGCGGATAGCTGTCATCGGCAGGGTGAGCGTCGCAAACCCGGCCTGCTTTGTCAAACACAAGCTCTATTTCGGGAAGCTCCAGGTGAAGCATGCCGTTCTTTGTGCGTCGCTGCTCGACAGCACGGGCAAGTGTCTCCATGTCCTTAAGAAGAGCGACGACTTCGCCGGGGTAGCCGCCTGCCTTTCCCCGCAGGATCCTGTCGGTCTCTTCATAAGTGAGTCTTGCCCTGGAGCAAATCACGCTGTTAGCAAAGTTGCGGTCAAGTACGTTGCCCTGATCATCATAGGTAACGTACACGCTTTTTACAAAACGCTTCTGGTCGGGCTGCAGAGAGCATATTCCATTGCTCAATAGTTCCGGCAGCATGGGTATTGTTTTTCCCGGCAGGTAGACACTGTTGCCGCGATTGCGTGCCTCGGAGTCAAGCGGCGAACCCATTTCGATAAAGCTGCTCACGTCGGCGATATGAACGCCAAGCAGCCAGTTGTTGTCTCTGTCTCTGACCAGGCTGATAGCATCATCAAAATCCTTCGCATCGGGCGGATCGATGGTAATGACAGTCTCGGCTGTGATATTGTCTTTTCTGCCGGAAGAGGCAGCGTTAAATTTTTCAGCAGCATGGCGTGCCTGATCGAGACATTCATCATTAAATTCACCCGGCAACTGAAACTGCCGGATTACCGAAGCAATTTCGCCGTCGTAGCAGCCCGCTCTACCGAGAACCTCTACAATGACACCCCTTGCCGGACTATTGCGGGTTGGGTAGCTAACGATTTCCACAACGACCTTGTCTTTGGCCTTTGCGTTTTTTGCAGTGATGTCTTCAACTACGATCGCATCCATTCCCTCCCTTCCATCCGGCTCAACAAACCAGAGTTTTTTTTCCTGTACCAATGTGCCGACAAAGCGGTTCCTGCCTCGCTGCAGAATTTCGATGATTTTCCCGGAAAGCTGCATTTGCCCCGCTTTTCTGCCGCGTTTAACAATCCGAGCTATAACGGTGTCACCGGTGATCGCATCAGCTATACCCCTGGGGGGGATGAACAGATCGCCGTGCGAATTGGGTTCCAGCGGAGTGACAAAACCAAAGCCTTTCGGATTCGAGCGAAATATGCCGGTAACACGATTGGGTATTGCAGGCAGGCTTATCAGATTGCCAGTGCCTATTACGACGCGTCCGGTTTGCCGAAGATCGGCGACTGCTTCCTTGAAACCGGAGTATTCAGCAGGGTCTATCTCCAGAGCATTGGCCAGAGCCCTTACCTTCAACGGCTTATAGTCGCGCCTGCAGAGAACATTGAGCAGTTGTTTTTTGAGGATTTCTGACATATATTATCGGTCGTAGAAATTCTACCCAGCAAAAACGTCCAGTCGATAAAACTATCGACCGGACGCGTCTTTGAATTAAACGTGAAAAATCATGCTCAGATCAGCTTTTTTGGGCTTTTGTAGCGTTTAATCGTCTTGCCAGTCTGGATTTTCTGCGTGCCGCAGTGTTCTTGTGCATTGTGCTGGTCGCTGCAACTTTATCGAGTTTCCTTGCTACAATCCTGTACTGGTTTTGCGCTGCTGCAACGTCGCCCGCTTCCAGTGCCTCTTCGAAATATCTGGTCTGGCTCTTAATCATGCTTTTCCGTGCACGATTAATTGCCCTACTTTTCAGATTCTGCCTGACTCTCTTTTTTGCCGATAACGAATGTGCCACAACCGTCTCCTGAAAACTTCACTCTAAAAACTGTATGATAATCAACTTTCTGCGTTTTGTCTACCATTGTTTCGCAGTCTTTCAATTCGCCGGCTTACGTCTTTGAAGCCGAAATCTATCTGTGCGAGCCTGCGATAAAGTTCTATTGCCGAATCCATATCGCCTTTCTGCTCATAGCACCTGGCAAGATTATATCGCAATTCCTTGGCGAGATCGTCATCCTTAATTTCGTACTGGTCTACTGCCTGGGTAAAGACGTCGATTGCATCATTAAGCCAGGCCTTCATAATAAAACAGATGCCGATTTTTTCCATCGCCAGGAACCGATTGTGAGGATCTTTTCTGGCTTCCTGAAGAAGGGGTATCGCCTCATCAAAAAGCTTGTTTCGCATATAACAAAGCCCAAGCTCATACTTAAGTCGAGCATCTGTGGGATAATGTTCCACACAAAGTCTGTAGTGCTCCAGTTCGGCCTTATGCAACTGAGTGACCAGATCGGCTACCCGCTGCTTTGCTTCCATGTTCCCGGGCTCACTTTCAACCGCTTCGCGAGCCTGTCTAATTTTTCGGCGTACCTGCTTTAGCTGTATCTGTCCCTGGTGCCGTTTGAATGTAAAATCATGATTTTTCAGGTATGATTTTTCCAGCAGGTCCAGCGCCTCGCCTGCGGCCGGGTCGGTTTCCATATCCGACAGGGCAGAAGCAAGATTCAGAATCTTTGTCGTATTGCTCGGATCTTCAGCCAGTTTTTGCCTGGCTTGTTCGACAGCGTCGGTACGAAACTGTTCGGTTTTTACAATGCGCTGCTGATCGTGGAGCTTTCGCTGCTGTTCCTGGTTTTTCAATGAATCGCGAAAATCGCCGTATTTGCCTTTCTGGGCATATTTGCCCTTCTGGACGGCAAGCTGTGCTGATAAATCTCTCACATCATCGGCAAGGCTGCCGTCATCCGGTTTCAGTTTTACCGCCCAGCGACAGGCAGCGATGGCCTTGGAAAAAAGCTCTAAAGCGGCGTAACTGTCCCGCAAAAGGAGAAAGGCAGGCAATGATGGTTTGTCTGATGTGCGGTTGGCCTCAAAGATAAGATCGGCAATCCATTCGGCAGTGCGTTTATATCCTCCCGCAACGGCGGCTTTCAACATTGCTTCGGCATAGGCAAGATTGTCAGGGTCCTTTGCCAGGAGATATTCGGCATTGAGCATCTGCTCAAGAGGAGTTTTGCTCCGCGAAAACTTAACCTTTTCAACCATCGAAGGCTTTTTGCCTCCTTTGCCGTGGCGGATCAGAGCCATGTGTCTCAAGGGCCCATGGCCCTCAACAAGAGCGTCCGGAGACAGGCGCAGACCTTCCAGATACATTTCAATCGCATAGTCGAAATTGTCCGTTACAGCCACTTCCGCCGCTCGCTCAAAGAAAGCTATTGCTTTGGAAAGTGCTGTTTCGCTGTCAATATCTGTCCTGCTCATAATTACCACTCTGAGGGTGAAAAAACAGTATATATCCTACTTTCGCAGGCTGGTTTGTCAACAGCTAAATCACCGTCTGCAGCACTTCGATTCAACCTGCAGGCTGTTATTTCTGCTGCGAAAAAATACTTGCCGACTGTCAAGAAAAAGAGCCGGGTGCTGCCTGGCAATCAGCCCCATACACCGGTAAAGACCTCTTCTGCAGGGCCGGTCATATACACGCAGTTATCGTTCCGGCACCAGTTCAGGGACAAATCGCCTCCTGGAAGATGAGCCGCTACCGCCCGTTCGCAACGGCCGGTCAGAACCGCTGCTACGCAGCATGCACATGCCCCCGTGCCGCAGGCCAGCGTTATACCACTGCCTCGTTCCCATGTCAACATTGTAAACTCATTTAGCCCATCGACACGAACAAAATGAACGTTTACTCGTTCAGGGAAAAGCCTGTGATTCTCTATCGCAGGTCCCAGCCTTGCCAGATCAATTTCACTGAGGTTTTCCCGGAAAAACACCGCATGCGGGTTACCCATTGACACACATGTCATTACAAACCTGCCGCTGTCAACTTCGATTGTTTTGTCAATGACTGTTTCTGCATCCATTGCCACAGGAATTTCATCGGCCCGCAGAATCGGCTGACCCATGTTAACACAGACGCTTTTGACCTTGTTGCGGTCATCAATATCCAGTCCAACCGTCAGGATGCCATTGCCAGTTTCAATGCGCAATGACGAATCGAATGTTACCCGGCCGGGGACGCGGAATTGACCGCCCGGTTCAGCCAGGTTGTGCTCATAGGTATATTTGGCAACACATCGAATTCCGTTGCCGCACATCCGGGCCTCAGAGCCGTCGGCATTGAACATCCGCATTCGCACATCCGCTATCGCCGAAGGACATATCAATATCAGACCATCTGCACCGATTCCTCTGTGCCGGTCGCTGACAACGGGTGCAAGAACAGCGGGGTCCTCAACCGTCTCTTCGAAACAGTTGACATAGACATAGTCATTGCCTATGCCGTGCATTTTCGTAAACCGCATGGAAGTCTCCCTGAATCAGGAGACAAGTATAATCTTCAACAGACAAAAAGCAAGCTTATTGAGTAAAAGCCATGGTCTGACAAACCCGGCAAACGGTCGGCGGGCGACGATAACGTTGCTGCAGGTGAGCGAGGCAATTATCCTAGATGTTTCAGCGGTTTGAAGGAACGCAAGTCGACGCGGCGGCGGCTCGATACAGATGATGAGGTACTCGAATAAAGCGGTCAAATAAACTATAGCGGCATCGTGAATTCTTTCTTGCGGGTGTTGAGTTGTGCCTTGAGCCTTGCAATTATTGAAGAGTGCATCTGCGAGACCCTGGATTCGGACAGATCGAGAGTTGCACCAATTTCCTTCATTGTCATTTCTTCATAGTAGTACAGCACAACAATCAGCCTTTCGGCTCGCGTCAAACCTTTTGTAAGGAGATTTTTAACATCCCGCTTCTGGGCCTCTATCTCGGGGTCCTGGCTTTTTCTGTCCTCGATTATGTCTATTTCTCGGATCTCTTTATCCGCGTCCGAATCGGCGTACTTGTTATTAAGAGAGATCAGTCCAATGGCGTTGGCATCTCGCTGGAGACGTCGAAATTCCTCAAGGTCAAGGTCCAACTCCCTGGCGGTTTCCTTATCTGTCGGAAGCCTTCCCAGATGGGCCGCCAAGACTCTCGTAGCTCTTTCAAGCTGATGAGCGCGAGCGCGAACCAGCCTTGGCACCCAGTCCATGTTTCGCAGTTCGTCAAGGATAGCGCCCCTTACTCGCGGAGCACAGTAAGTTTCGAACTTGACGCCTCTGTGCGGATCATAGGCATCAATAGCATCCATCAAGCCGAAGATTCCGGCACTTATTAAGTCATCGAGCTCGACTTTGTCCGGAAGCTTGGAATAGATACGCTCTGCGGTATACTTTACCAATGGAAGGTAATGCTCCATCAGCCTGTTGCGGCAATCTTCGCTGCGGGTCTCGAAAAATTCCTCCCATAGTTGTGATATGTTAGCACTTTGTGCGGTTTTCATCGAACAAACCTCCATGCTGCTGCTTGTCAATCTCCATAAATCAGATTCAGGTCCTATAAAACGGCCATTTACCGATGTTTCTCGGCGGTGCTGGTGAAAAAACGCTGTTGTTAATACCAGCACATCGGTCATTCAATAACAGTACTTTAGAAAAACCAGTTAACGACCTTTGCCATGAATCCTTTTTTGTTATCGGGTGTTACATTGGTGCGTGAAAGTCGCGAAGCCATAGCAATAAACGCCGAAGAAGCTGCCGAGCGCGGATATTCAATCACTACGGGTCTTCGCCTGCGAACCGCTGATCTTAGTTTTTCGTCCTGAAGAACGGTGCCGGCCTCGTAAATATCTGTATTGAGAAAATGCCTTGCTACGGTGGCGATCTGTTTGTGCACTTTTTTGCCTTCCTCCATCGAATAGGCCATATTTACCACCAGACTTATACGGCCCAGAAAATCATTGTTCACCAGCACCTTGATCATTGAATAGGCATCTGTCATGGCTGTAGGCTCGGGGGTTGTTACGACTATAGCGTTGTCGCAGGCAAGACAGAAGCCCACCACCTTTTTGTCTATTCCCGCGCCTGTGTCGATAATTATAGTGTCGCAATCGCTCTCCAACTGTTCGAATTCATTTATCAGCCGCTGATGCTGAAACTGATTCAGGTTTGCGATGCTTTCCAGGCCTGATACTCCGCAGATAACTTCCATGCCGTTCAGCCCGACATGGGTGATCTCTTTGATGGTGCGCACACCGCTGATTATATGTGAAATGTTATACTTGCTTTTGATATTCATCAGGATGTCAAGATTTCCGGTTGAAAGGTCTGCATCGATCAGCACGATCCGCTTGCCGGCAGAAGCAAGGCATATCGCAAGGTTTAGCGCGATATTGCTTTTCCCCACACCGCCCTTGCCGCTTGTTACCGCAAGTACGATTGCCTTGGACGGCTGATTCTGCACCATCATGCCAAGGGGCAAAACACTGTTGTTCGGCATAGTTTTTCCCTGAAAATTCCAATACTTCAGGCGTCTGGTTGGCGCCGGCTGGCGCTAAAGCCGGGTTGTAAAAGCCGACATAACGCCATCCTTTGCTTTGAGCAGCTTAACAGCCAGCTGATAATTCAACAGATTTTCTGAAATCTTGCTCACCTCAAAGACAATGTATTTGTTTATGTCTTTTTCAAGAAGCTCATTTGCGTATTGATCCAGTATCGGCTCGGCACTGAAAGAGCCGTCACATCCAAACTTGATGTTACCGGTATCACGCAGTAAAAGCCTCCTGGTGCGGCTATGTTCTTCAACCGCTTCACCGAGCACAGCGGCAAAATTTACATTGTCAAGGTCCTTCGGTTCAAACTCATCACCCCCGAAGCGGGTGATATTGTTGACGAGAAGCTCATGTCTCATCTCGGTAAAGCGTATTATCTTCAGAAGTACTTCTGTAACGTTGTCTGTAACAAGCCTTTGTGAAATCATAGCTGACCCTTCAATACCTGATATCTTATTTTGAAAACAGGAGTTACAAATTTTCCTCACGGTATGAATCTGCCTGATTATGGAGCTTACAGCGGTTTGTAAGGATAGGGGAAAGTCTGCTTTGCACGTGATGAAGCTTCTCGATCAATTTGCGGTGTCCGGCAGCGATTATTAATGCTGTCTCCGGGGAACTGTCTGATGACAGTTGTTTTTGTTTTTCTGTCAGGCTGTATAACTGATGATAAAGATTGTGTTTCTGTCTGAGCAGGAAGGGCAGATCATAGCAGATTCTTTGTGCTTCAGGTCTCATACTTGCGGTCCCTCCCCTGACAATCCACCCCAGCCTTGTCGGCCTTGCACACGCGACGAGGCTAACATCCACTTGCTCGCTCTTTCAGTCATCCTTGACCTGTCAGGCATCATTACCATTTAACCAGCAAAAAAGAAGATTTGCTTATTTCTCCGTCCTGTTCAGAATTTTCTTAATTTCTGTGAGGCTCTTTGTCTTGCGAAGTTCCATAATCGCAGACAACCGCATGAAAACCGACTCGTCATATAGCCGATGACCGCCATTGGTCCATTCAGATTCCTGAATCAGCCCCATGATTGTGTAATTGTGCAATGTTTGTCTGGAAAATGGGGTGTATTTGATAAGTTCGCCAATTCGATAAAGCTTTTTTGGGATTATCATACCAGATTTCCCAGTCATAGCATCCGATAAAATATATTTTACGTTTTGCAAAATGTAAAATGCATTTTATCGGATGTCAACCAAATTTTTCAAATATTTTTCAGATTTTTCATTAAAACTCATGCTTCTCGAAACCTGTCTTGCAAAATATCCGATACAAAAGCTGGCAGAATTGACAAAACCTGCTCTGCGCCTGCGGCAGAATGTGGAAAGGCTGAGTATAGTATGAGTGATATAAACCACTTAACGTCCGAGAAAATCGACGAGACTGTGCTTAGGGCAATAACCTCTCTGGCTCAGCAGATAAATTGCCTCGACATAAAAAGAATCGCCGATATTTGTGTCGAAAGAATCCCCGGACTCATAGGCGCGGGTATGGCATCACTCTACATACTGGATGAAACAAACGGAATTTTGCACCTTCAGAAGCACAATCGCAGCAACCCCATAAACAAAATAGTATCTCTCAATCAGACACCTGCCCCCCTGATGGCTGCTGCTGTGAAGACCAGGGAGCTAATGGTTATCGAAAATGTCGATACACACCGAAAGCCCGTCATAAAAAAATCCCAGCGGCCGTACGCACAAAACTATTCCTCAAATTCATGCATTATCGCACCATTGGTCTGCCATGACAGGGTAGAGGGGGTGCTTAATTTTGCAGGGAAGATCGGCACGGATCAATTCAGCAATGTCGATATTGCCGTCGTTGAGCTTTTTCGCCAATTGATAGGGGCTTCAGTCGGCAACATAAAACTCTTCGAAAGAATACAGCAGCAGGCCCAAACCGACGGTCTAACAGGCCTATTGAATCACCGAACTTTTTACGAGGCATTCGAAAAGGAACTGCGCAGGACCCAGCGATACGGCGAGCAATTATCGCTGATTATGGCTGACATGGACAACCTGAAGCAGATAAATGACAAATACGGCCACCGTGCGGGGGACCTGGCCATCAGGCAGATCAGCAGACAGATCATCGAATGCATCAGAACTATCGACACGGCTGCAAGATACGCCGGAGACGAATTCGCCGTGATCCTCCCGAACACACCCCTGCTGGACGCGTTTATAGTAGGTAAAAGAATCGTTGATACCGTCTCCGCTTCGCCGATGGTCTGGGAAGATGAGCAAATTGTTCTGTCCATAAGCGTCGGTGTAGGGCAATACAACATCAGCAACTCACCTGAGGACATCATAGCACGGTCTGACGAAGCTCTTTACGCCGCCAAGAGGGCCGGAAAGAACAGGGTTGCGGTTTTTAATGAATCCGTCAAGCTCCCTGAATAAGAATACCGTCGGCGGATGCTTTGCGACAGCATGTTATAAGAAACTTAGCAATTACCGCTTTTGTGCTGTCGGCGTCCGTCTGAGATTCGGCTGTGTCTTTACCTTTAGGGCCGGTTTATCCTGCAGTACCTTCATCGCTTTCTTGACGTCGGCTACTTTCAGCACACCGGTGGCTTTTCCCCCCTTTGCTCCAGCGGTGCAGTAGGCGTATGAGATATTGATATGATTTTTGGAAAGTTCCTCGACTACATCTGCAAGGGCGCCCGGCTTATTCGAAAGCGTCACACACAAAACGTCTGTCTCGTTGTAAGGCATGTTCAGATTGCCAAGCACTGATTTGACCTTTTCCCGGCTGTCGACAACGAGGCGCATCACACCGTGCTCGACCGAATCAACCATTGTCATTGCCTGAATATTGAGTTTTGCCCTGGCAAATTCGCGAAGAACCTGTGCCAAAGCCCCCGGTTTGTTCACCATAAAAACCGAAAACTGCTTTTCAATACGCATAAGTCAGCCCCTTACGAATAATTGCGGTTAATTTTCTTTAAGAGCTCCACAGGCACTTTCGATGTCAGGATAAAAAGAAAATATTTTGTCAAGATTTGTGATCTTGAATACCCTATGGAGCTGCGGATTTATTCCGCTTATTACTATTCTTCCATTATACCCCTGCATCTTCCTCCAGAGATCAAGAAGCATACCGAGTGTCTGGGAGGAGAAAAACTTTACATTCTGGAAGTTCACAACAACTTTGCGCGGATAATTATCGCTGATATACGCCTTGATCTGCCCTGAGAGGTTCTCGACGTCGGAGACTCCGCTGATGGTTTGATCCATAAACGTAATTATCACAATTCCCTGGTCTTCTGTTATTTTTATATGGTTTTTTTCTTCCATTTTTCCTGGATAATTGCAATAAAGCTTCTGATCTTTCAGGCTATCATTATATCGGCTATCCGGGGAACCGTCGATACACTTTTCCTGTCTGTGACTTTATGCCTTCCAGCATGCAACAAAATGGTCATATTGTTTGTCTTTGGTCTGGAGTGTTTGAATCTCCAGTTTGCAGCGATTTTCCGCTAATGGGCATCTTGTGTGAAATGGACAGCCCGGAGGCGGATCAGCGGGACTGGGGATTTCACCTGCTACAGATCGGGATTTCTTCTGGGGAACCGTTTTTACGCATGGAATCGCCCTGATCAGTGCCTGGGTATACGGGTGCAGGGGGTTATCGTACAGAGCCTGGGCAGGCGCCTGTTCCACGATCCTGCCAAGATACATCACCGCCACTGCATCGCTGATGTGCTCCACGACCGCAAGATCGTGGGCGATAAAAAGATATGTAAGATCAAACTCATCCTGCAGGTCCTTCAAAAGGTTTAGAATCTGGGACTGTATCGAGACGTCCAGGGCGCTTACAGGCTCATCACATATTACCAGTTTCGGCCTCAGCACCAATGCCCGGGCGATGCCGATTCGCTGCCTTTGTCCACCGGAAAATTCATGCGGGTAGCGGTTCATATGATCCGGCGAAAGGCCGACCTTGATCAGAAGCTCGGCTACCTGCTCTGCCAGTTCGCTTCCGACAACCTTTTTGTGCACCTTCAGTGCCTCCCCGACAATGTTGGTAACCGTCATCCTCGGGTTGAGTGAGCCGTAGGGGTCCTGAAAGATAATCGACATCCTGCTGCGAATCGATTGCAGCTTACCAGCAGGCATGGCGAGGACATCCCGGCCTTCAAACTCAATATTTCCTGACGTTGCCGGGATCAGACGGATTATTGTCCTTGCTGCTGTTGTCTTGCCGCAGCCGCTTTCTCCCACAAGCCCCAGTGTTTTGCCCGGTGCAATTGCAAAGCTGATCCCATCGACTGCCTTAACATATCCGACAATTTGCCGAAGCAGGCCTCGCCTGATCGGAAAATGGGTTTTGAGATTCTCGACTGTCAGCAGATTCATGTTTGTCTTAGCCATAGTTTGCCTTGTGTTGCTCGAAATTTTCTGCTGTTTCATATCCCGGCGCATGCCAGCAGGCCACAGAACGGCCCGCTGAAACCTCGCGCAGCAGAGGTTCCTGACAGCAGCACTTTTTGTCGTCATGCCCGACCGGACAGCGCGGATGAAACTTACAACCTTCAGGGAAATTAAGAGGGTTGGGAACCGTACCAGGTATAGTCTCCAGCCTGTGCTTCTTTGCGCCAAGCTGTGGGAGAGATCTCAACAGTCCCTTCGTATAAGGATGTAAAGGCTGATCCAGAAGTGCCCTGCAGGGGCCGGTCTCAACAATCCTCGAAGCGTACATCACCGCTATCCACTCGGCGCGCTCAGCCACGATACCGAGGTCATGAGTTATCAGCAAAATGCTCATTGCCTCACCGGTTCTTAGTTCATCCAGCAGGTCAAGTATCTGTGCCTGGATGGTAACATCAAGCGCGGTTGTCGGTTCATCCGCGATAAGCAGTGAAGGCTTGCAGCTTATCGCCATTGCGATCATCACTCGCTGCCTCATGCCGCCGGACATCTGATGCGGATACTCATGGACGCGGCGCTGCGGGTCGGCTATGCCAACTTTCCGCAGAACTTCGACGGCGTCAGCCCAGGCCTGGTCATCAGTTTTTTTCTGATGCAGCTTTATCGCTTCGACAATCTGGCTGCCAACCGTAAAGACGGGGTTAAGGCTGGTCATAGGCTCCTGAAAGATCATCGCGACTGCATTGCCGCGAATGCTGCGCATCTGCTTTTCGCTCAGTTCCAGCAGATTCCGGCCGTTAAGGATTATTTTTCCACCGATGATTCGGCCGGGCGGCTGGGATATCAGCCGCATTATCGATAGAGCGGTTACGCTTTTGCCGCAGCCGCTTTCCCCGACAAGCGCAAAGGTATGTGCCTTTCTTATAGAAAGGCTTACATCCTGTACCGCCTTGGCAACGCCTTGTTCCATGAAAAAGCTGACGCTGAGATTATTCACGGAAAGCAAAATCTCTTCGCTCATGTGGCTTTCCTCAGTTTTGGATCAATCGCGTCTCGCAGAGCCTCTCCCACAAGATTGTAGGACATCACAGTAAAAAAAATCGCCAGTCCCGGAAACAAAGTGAGCCACCACAAAAATCTTCCCGTGGTTCCCACCCCAAGGCTCAGCATCTGGCCCCAACTGGGCGTCGGGGGAGCGACACCAAAACCAAGAAAGCTTAACGCAGCCTCTACAAAAATCGCTCCGGCTATCCCGAACGTTGCGTTTACAAGCACCGGGGCAATCCCATTAGGCAGCATGTGCCTGAATAATATGCTTCGAAGAGGCAATCCCTGTGACAAAGCCGCTTGAACGAAGTCCTGGTTGCGCAGCTTGAGAAACTCCGCTCGGATAAATCTTGCGTCTCCCGTCCAGCTTGTAATGCCGATGATAATCATAATATTCAAAAGACTTCGCGGGAAAAACGCCACAATTGTAATAATCAAAAAGAATACCGGTATCGCCATCATTATCTCTATAATGCGCATGCCGAAAAAATCCACCTTGCCGCCGAAGTAACCCAGTACAGCCCCAACAAAAATGCCAATGACACAAGATATTCCGACAGCAACAAACCCGACTGAAAGCGATATCCTGCTGCCGTGTATCAGCCTGCACAGCACATCCGAACCAACATCGTCTGTGCCCAGCCAGTGCTCTTTGCTTGGCGGTTGTTCGCGGACACTCAAATCGGTTCTGGCATATCCATAAGGGACGGGTGCAAATATCCCCAAATCCGCCTTGCCTGAAGCAACCATTGCCTTGTAGTCTGCAGCGTCAAGCCTGTGAGGAGTAAAAACAAAAATCAAGATCACGCCGACCAGGAGAATCACTGAACTTATTCCCACCTGGCGCCACAACACAGCCGACCTGGCTGAAGGATCGACCCGCCTGGTATTGCGTCGAACAAGCACCGTCAGCACCAGCCCGATCACTCCGGCCAGAAACACACTGTAATCGGTTGCTCCAAGATCGCGGAAAAGGGGAAAACTCAACACGCCGTCAACTCGAATCACAAAAGGCTTGTCATTTGCAAGAAATGGTGCAAGTACCGCCAGCGCAAACAAAACCACAACAGAAGCCATGCAAACAATATTGATTATGTTTTTAGAGAATTCCCTCCACACAAGTTCGCCATATGACAGTCCCCAGATCTGTTTTTGTGGCACTGACTTTACCATGATAGTCAAACCGCGCTTTCAAAAGTTATCCTTGGGTCTGCTATGCCGTAAGCGATATCACCCAGCAGAAGTCCGGCCAGATTCAAAACTCCCGCTATTGTCGCCACTGCCATTACAACGTTGTAGTCGCGTGTTGTCACCGCCTCAAATGCAAGAAGGCCCATCCCGGGAATGCTGAATATACTTTCGATAATTACTGAACCTCCAAACATCGCCGGCAGCAAGGTGGCCATTATCGTTATCACGGGAATTATACTGTTACGAAAGGCGTGTCTGAATATCACAGTCCAGTTTGACAGTCCCTTTGCCCTGGCAGTGCGCACATAATCCGCCCGAAGATTATCAAGCATTCCCGCCCTTACCTGTTTTGTAAGATAAGCAAAGCCGGCGTAGGTAAGACATATTACCGGCAGGACAAGATGCCACATCCGATCAGCAAGCCATGGAAAGAATGCAAGGCTGTCGGCGTAATTACTGCTTAAACCGGCAGGGGGAAACCAGTTTTTGAAAGTCGGCCCGCAGAAATATCCGATGAGCATCTGGCCGACCCACATGCTGGGCAGGGACCACAGCATAAAAACTATCACCGTCGTTGCACGGTCCAAAAATCTTTTGTGATGTACCGCCGTCAAAATCCCCAAAGGAACAGATATCACATAAATTACAACAAAAGCGATCAAATTCAGCATAAGCGTGATCGGCACTCTCTCTTTGATTAGATCAATGACTGCCCGATGATGCTTGATTGAATCCCCAAAATCCAGCTTCACTATCCGACCAAGCCAGATCGCATACTGTACCGGGACAGGCTTATCAAGCCCATAAAGCTTCATCCGGGCCTGGCGAACATCAGTTGCTCGCTGCGTGTCCAATTGACCCCCTGGTCCCATACTCAGGCTTACCGGATCACCCGGTGCAATTCTGCTGATGGCAAAAACCATTACAGTTATGCCAAACAGCGTCGGTATCATCAATAACAATCGCCTGGCTATGTAAGTTATCATTTATAACCTGCCTGCCACCTGTTTGTCACATGTACGCTTACTTATACTTTTGTTTCGATGTAGGCACATACCATTCGTGTTCATCTATGCCCAGCTTGTGGATTATCACGTTTTCAAAACGCCTGTCCAGGAGCCTCTGTTCCGGACGAGTATATATAAATGTATAAGGCTGTTCTTCATGAATGATCTGGTGAAATCGATGATAAAGTTTGTTCCTTGCCTTCTCATCCAAAGTTTCTCTTGCCTGCTCAATAACAGCATCAGCTTCGGAGTTGTTGAACCCGACATAATTTGAACCTCGGTTCCCGATTTGTGATGAATGCCATATTTGATAAGGGTCACTTTCCACCCCTCCTCCCCAGGCCATGCTGACGGCATCAAATTTGCGATCGGTAACACGTTCGCTGAATATCGACCACTCATAAGGCTCAGCTATAACTTCAATACCGGCTTTTGCCGCCTCATCCTTCAAAAGTTTTGCTATCTGTTCATGCAGATACATACCGCTGACTATCATATATTTGAACCTGAACGGAACCCCATTTTTGTCTCTTATTCCGTCGCCATCCGTATCTACCCATCCAGCCTCATCAAGCAACTGCTTTGCTTTTTCCGGGTCATAAGGCCAGGGCTTAATGTTGGGGTCACTTTGTAGGCCATAAATATAAAACGGCCCTGTAGGAATCTGGGCATCAGGATTTCGAAGTATGTAATCCCGTATAGCCTCTCTATCGATCAAATGAGTCATGGCCAGTCTGACTCTTTTATCTGCAAAAAAGGGCCTTGCTTGATTCCAGCCTATCCAGAAGTAACCTGTGTTACCCGCATCCCAATAAGACAGGCAGTAGAACCTTTCCTTGAATTGCTTATCTTTGTTCTTCTCGGCAAACTGGTCAGGCACAGGCCTTAAATAATCAACCTCCCCAGCCTGTAAAGCTTGTAATGCCGCCACATCATTTGTAATAAATCGGTACACGATTTTCCTTATCTTGGGTTTGTTGCCCCAGTAGTTCTCATTTCGGCTTAACACAATGTTCCTGCCTACGTTCCATTTTTCAAAAATGTACGGGCCGCTGCTTATGGGGTTGGTTCGCTGCTTGTTAAATTCAGCAGGGTCGTTGAATTCATAGACATGCTTGGGGTGAATCGGCATGCCGCCAAGAAGACCGAGCGACAAAAAATAAACTCTCTTCATGTAAAACTTGATTTCTCTATCATTGATTTTTTCATATCGCTCAACATCCTTGAAATAGTTTGCATAGCTGGCGGCATCCACCCCTGGGTTGGTTATCAACTCAAAAGTAAAAATGACATCATCCGTTGTTATAGGATGTCCGTCAGAAAAATAAATATTGCTCTTCAGCTTGAAATAAATTTCAAGACCATTATCGGAAATTGAAAAGTTTTCCGCAAGTTTACCCCTGTATTCAAAGGCATCATGCTTATATTCCAGTAAACTCTCAAAAATATTCCCGCTTACAATCCACCGTGTTGACCACGACGAAATCGACAAGATATCATAAAGTGTTGCCGGTTCGCCAGACAGGCACCACACAAGCCAGTCGCCCTCATCGCCCGGGTATTTGTCCTCGACGCGCTGCCGGTAATCCTCTGCCTTAGCCCTGACACCGAGCGTTTCTTTCAATAACCTGTCAAGCTGATTCAGACGTTCGTACAACCGGTCCGACTGTATCATCGCAAGGGCCTGAAACAGCATCATCACCGCAAGCAACACAAAAAGCAGGAATGTAACCAGTCCTGATCGGCTGTTCATAAAAGTACTCCAGCGTCAAATTCTAATCGACTTTATCTATTTATATTTCTGTAATTCCGTGGGGACATACCATTCTTCGTATTTCAAGCCGAGCTTGTGAATGATAACATTTTTGAAACGCCGGTCAAGTAAACGGAAGGTTGGCCGAGCGTACAGAAATGTATAAGGCTGCTGCTCATGGAGGATCCGGTGCAGCCTGTGGTAAAGTCTGTTTCGCTGGTCATCATCCATTGTTCGCCTTGCAAGGGTGATCAGTTCATCTGCCTGGTTGTTGCGAAAGCCTACATAATTCGACCCGCGGTTGCCGATCTGCGACGAGTGCCATAACTGGTACGGATCTTCAAGTATATCACCTCCCCAGCCCATCACCATTGCTTCAAAATTCCGATCATTAAGTCTTGTAATCACAACCGACCACTCATAAGGGTCCGGTACAACCTCAATGCCCACCTTTGCCGCTTCGTCCTTGATGAGCTTTGCAAGCCGCTGGTAAAATGTCGATGCGCTTGAATACATGAACTTGAACCTGAAGGGATTGCCGTCCTTGTCCCGCAACCCGTCCCCGTCACTATCCATCCATCCGGCCTGATCGAGCAACCGGGCGGCCCTTGCCGGATCGTAAGGCCATGGCTCGATATTCGGGTCGTTCTGCGGTCCGTAAATATAAAACGGGCCTGTAATTGTTCTGGCGTTGCCGCGAAGAAGATGGGTTACTATCTTATCTCTGTCGATAACGTGCGTCATAGCCAGGCGAACCAGCCGGTCTGAAAAGAACCGGGTGTCCTGATTCCACCCTATGTAATAAAACGGCGCGCCAGGGTTCCAGTACGAGAGGCAGTAAAAGTCCTGATTGAACTGTTCGTCCTTCTGTAATTCGGCAAACTGTTCAGGGTCCGGAATTACGAGGTCAACATTCCCGGCCCGCAGCGCCTGAACGCTTGCTATATCATTGGGTATGAAACGATAAATAATTTTTTTTATTTTCGGCTTGGCACCCCAATAATTCTCATTGCGACGAAGAACGACCTCTCTGCCCATTTCCCATTTTTCGAAAACATAAGGCCCGCTGCCCACCGGATTCGAAATGTGCCTGTTAAATTTCGCCGCATCATCAAATGCATATACATGCCTTGGCAGAATTCCTATATCCCAGAAACAAAGGTTCTCCAGTGCTTTGAAGTACGGCCTTTTCATGTAAAATTTCACGAGACGGTCATCAACCTTCTCGACATGATCAACATCAACGTAAAGGTTGGCTATATTAGCTGCGTCCACACCAGGATTCATGATTGTTTCGTATGTAAAAACCACGTCGTCAGCAGTGAGAGAGGCCCCATCTGAAAAATATACACCCTTCCTCAAATGGAAAGTGATTTCCAACCCATCGGCTGATATATCATAGGTTTCCGCCAGCCGGGGCATCAGTCTTATCCGGTCATGATCGTAGTCGAGTAACGGCTCGAATATATATGGAACCGTTATCCACCGCCCGTATATATCCCTGTCAACCGAGATCGGATTCAATGTCTTCGGTTCGACGCGAAAAGCCCAGATCAGCCAGTCTCCTTCATCATCACCATATCCACCCACCGATAAAGTCGAAGATTTATCTCTGTCAGGCAACAGATGAACATTCGTTATAGTTTCTCCCAACCGATCTATCGCCTCAAAAAAACGTTCATTCCTGCGCATCAGCTTGTATTGAAGCAGAACAATCACCCCAAGAAGCAAAAACACAAAGACAATAAAAGGCCCCCTGTGCCTATTCATTATCCCAAACCTCCCGTGTTCGGCAGCAGTCTGTTCTACCAGTCGTGTTCAGTCTGAAGAATCCGTTCTTTTTAAGGCAGGCGTCAGGGGCCGGCTTATTTGTCTTTTTGAGGTTTTGGAGGCTCCGGCAGGGCGGCAGGAGCGTTTCCCTGCGGGCCATAATTGAAGCCCAGCGCCTCACCAAGCCGGCCGGTTTTATCGGCGGTGCCGAAAAGAGATTCATATTCCGCACGTAAAACCGCAAGATTTTCTTTCTCAATCGCGTTCTTAATCGTTGCCTGCTGAACACCAAGAAGTTTCGGCAGCACGATCTGTTCGATCTCCACCATTGTCGAGACCAGTTGGCGTTTTGAGTCGGTCCCGATAAACTGTGCGCCCATGAGGTATTTCTGAACCACAGAGGCGTATAACTGCCCGAAACATCTCGCTGCGGCCTGTTTTTGCTCACCCTGAGTCTCGCCGATCACCTCAGCCAGGCCAGCCAGTATGGCTCCATCGAGCAGCTCATCCTGAACGTTCCATGCCTTATACTCATTTATTCGCGCATTACCTATTTCGACAAGCAGCCTGCGAGTCTCACTTGTCTTGACATTTATGCAGAAATCCACAAACAGACCCATCACCGCGGGGGAACTTTCCGTCCCGATGCGCTTAGTCATGCTGCTGACAACCTCCCGGAACAGTTTGGAAGAGGCCGGCCCGAGTGCATTCAACTGCGATATGATCGTCTTATTCATGACCGCATGAGCCGCCCAGTACCTGACCATGGCATTATCATCGTCCAGCAAAGGCAGCGCCACTTCACCAAGCTCCTCCTTTGCCAGGCTGTCCAGCAGAATCAGAAGATTTGCGACAATCTTTTTTGCTTTACTCCGCGGGGTAATCTTATCGGCTTGTGCCAGCCCTTCCGGCAGGTTCTTTTTTATCGATGCGACAAACTGCGCCTCATACCGGGCTTGTACCGCCTGCTCAAGAGGATTTCGTCGTTCAAAAAGCATTTGTCGCAGCTCGATGATGTCGGAGATTTCTTCGGCGGCAAGTATTTCCTTTATACTCTCTGCGACAAAATCATCGATAACCGCAAAATCAGCTTCCTGCAGAGTGGTGTTTTTTCGTGTCTTGTCAATTCGGTAAGTGTCAAGCCCCCAGCCTTGCAGAGTCAGTATTGCAAAGGCGGCACCAAAACATACAAGCCATGGAAGTTTTCTGATCATATTTTGCACATCCTCAACTTAAACCGCTTAAATCGAGCATCAGAATATACTTTCACCTGCCTGCTGTCAAGGTGTTTTGCCGGTAAATACCCTTTGTTATGGGACAAACTTGTGGATAGAACATCACTTTTGTGATAAACTGGAAATATAATAGCCAATCGAACTGCTGGTAATAATGGCCGAAAGAGAGTACAAAACAACGCGGATTGATGAGATACGTCTGTCACTGGACAGGACCGGACAGATGATCACCGATGCCACAATCTTCGCCTCCGACAAGATAAAGCTCGAACCCGATGCCATCAGCCAGCTTTATGATGCTGCCTGCCTGCCGCCTGCCCGAAAGGTTCTCGCCACGGCTGATTTACACGTAGGATTCGGTGTTCCGATCGGCTCGGTCATTGGAATGGACAACGCGATTATGCCCGCTGCTGTCGGATACGATGTAAACTGCGGCATGCGGCTTCTTCGCACGCCGTTTTTCAAAGGCCAGATCGACATTGAAAAAATTGCCAATTCAATTGCCAGAGAAATACCGCTTGGCGAAGGCAAAAGCAATCTTGCCCTTTCCAAAGACAGCCTGGAAGCCGTCGTTTCGCGGGGAGTCGGTACAATTGCCATGCTCGCTCAAAAAACCAGCCACAGGGCGTGGGACGCATTCGATCCCGCTGAATTTCACGACGATACCCGCTGTATCGAAGAAAGCGGCAGTATGCCCGGCAATTTCGCTGCCGTTCCCGCTCTTGCTATACAGAAAGGTGCCGACCAGTTGGGGACCCTCGGCGGAGGAAACCATTTTATTGAAATCCAGGCCATTCAGCAGATACTCGATAACGATCTGGCGCGTTTGTTCGGTCTGTCCTGCAACCAGATTGTTGTGATGATTCACTCCGGGTCGCGCCGGTTCGGATACGAAGTCGCGGATGAATACATGCGTGCTGCTGCTGCCAGTCCGCAAATGCAGGGCCGTCCGCCGATGCTTTCATACCTCAGCACCGATGCCAAACTGGGCAGCAAATACATAGATGCGATGTATGCAGCGGCAAATTTCGCCTTTGTCAATCGGCAGATTATGACGCTGCTGGTCCGAAGATGCTTTAACTATATGTTCGGCAAAACACCCCTGCAGCTTATCTATGACGTTCCCCACAACATGGCCAAGCTTGAACAACACGGCGGAAAACAACTGTGGGTACATCGCAAAGGGGCAACAAGAGCATTCGGTCCGGACCGTATGAGAGGCACCGACTTTGCCCGGACAGGCCAGCCTATTATTACACCAGGCTCCATGGGAACCGCGAGCTATCTGATGGTTGGTACAGGAGATTCCGACGAATCACTCTGCTCGGTGAACCACGGAGCAGGCAGGGTAATGAGCAGAAGCGCGGCAACGGGAAAATCCCGCCGGGGCAAAACCGTAAAACCACCGCTGATAAGCGATGACGAATTCAAACGATCCATGTCAGGCGTAAAACTCATCACGGCGAATAAAAAAGGTATAAAGGAAGAGGCCCCGGGTGCTTACAAGGATATTGATGAAGTCGTCCGAATCGTTGTTGCCTCGGGCTGGGCAAAAGCAGTTGCAAGAATGGTTCCGCTAGCTGTCTTGAAAGGATAATCGGCCCCAAATTGCCGGCTAATCATCATAACGCTCAAAAGTCAGGTTCAAGGCGGAAAAAGCCGATATATAATCATATGAATTTGTGTTTTTGCAACAAAATACGGTATTGGCGGATGAAGAAGTATTTTATTATTACTGCTTTTATCCTGGCAGTGCTCGGAGGCTGTAAGCCTGAAAAGCGGCGAGAGGTGATCGATGTACAGGCTGAAACAATTCCCGCCGAAAGCCTTGAGCCGAATACAGCCGCTCTTCGCCTGGCAGAACCTAATCAGCCTGCCTTGCCGGGGTTGCAGGCGGAGTTAAGTATACCGCCCGAGGAGCCTAATAAGATACAGCAGCAAAGCAGCCCTGCAGGGCCGAGTACAACAGAAAGGCTTTTTGGCAAGTGTGGTCGACTCCTGCAAAAATATGTTGATGCAGCCGGCAACGTCAATTATAAGGCGCTCAACGTGGGTCGTGAAGACCTGAAGGAAATACTGGCTGCCTTTGCTTCACTCGACCCGAACGACTACAGCGTTTGGCCCAGAAACGACCAGATTGCGTTCTGGATAAACACCTATAATCTTTGTACGTTGAAAATCATCATTGACAACTATCCAATAAAGCCAAATCCCTTTAAGACCATACTCTATCCACCAAACAGCATCATGCAGATTGCCAGTCCGTGGAACAGATACACTTTTTCTGTCATGAAAGTTAAATACACGCTGCGAGAAATAGAACGCAACATTTTTCTTCGGGAATTTGCCGACGTACGAACATGTTTTGCCCTGACTTATGCCAGTGTCAGCGGAGCCCGATTGCGGAATGAAGCATACACAGGCCAGAAACTCCAGACACAGCTTAACAGCCAAATCATCGAATTTCTATCCAATCGAGAGGGATTTGCTATTGATACCCAGGAAGCGCGCGTCTATTTGTCAGCGGTTTTCAAGTGGTACAGTGACAGCTTTGTAGAAAAGTTCGGCACAACCACGCAATTCGGCGACAAGGCCCCTGAGTTGAGAGCAATACTTAATTTCATCTGCGGGTATATCGACCGAAAAGACGTTGACTACCTGGCGAGAAAAAATTATTCCGTATTGTACCGAAAATACGACTGGACTCTGAACGAAGCAAAATGACCCCGAGGATGGTACTGTAAGGGGGGCATGCGCATAAAAATGGCGAGGTGGTGGAACCGGCTGGGGGGGAAACCGGTGGACCACGCTGCCTCGCCGAGGATCGTAAGTTGCTCTCGCAACGTACAATGCAAAAAGCAACCCTGATTCTAGCAGTTTGCGCCAGCACTGTCAAGGGCAAAAAATAGAAGAATCAGATTTTTTTTTGCTGCGGAGAGGCTGTTTTATTCGGACCAGGAAATTGCACATAAGACACACTATGAGACATTACATATCCACTTTGAGATATATCCACATCATTGTAGATAACTTGTATATTTGCTTTTTAGGCAGTAAATTATGCGGATACTGTTTTGTGACATTAACATTTAACATGGAGTGAGCAAATGCCTAAAACAACAAGAAGCGCCAGCGTGTCAAAGAAGATTGTCGATACCGCCGAGGATGTGCAGACAAAGATTCTCAAAAAGCAAAAGCCTACTATGAGCACTCCCATCCGAGCGCTGTCTAACGTGAAATATCAGGCGAAGAAGGGTTATTTCGAAATACTGGGAAAAGAAAAAAAGCGAACACTGACGGTACTTACCGTAAAAACATTCGCACAGACCCTCAAGATGATGGCTCTTGCCAAAGAGCTGATAGATACCGATGACATGGCAACGAAACGGGAAGCCTACTACATCTCCAAGAACTGGGACAAGGCAGGATTTTGCGAACAGGCTGAATCGGACACTATCATGGACGATGTTGAAGCAATGTTTCGCGTCAATCGTGAACAGCTCAAATTCATACCGGAAGAAAAAGGAGGAGACGTCGCAGGCAGGCTCATAGTGATCGATACAGATTCGAAGGGCAAAAAGCTGCAAATTGACTGTACAAAATTCGGCAGCGGGGCCTATTCGATACCCATCGAAGTGGAAGAACTCAAATTCAAGAGTAATGCGAAATTTATTCTTGCGATTGAAACGGCGGGTATGTTTCAAAGACTTGTCAAGTACGACTACTGGGCAAAGAAAGACTGCATACTTATAAGCATGGGAGGCGTTCCAACACGGGCGTGCAGACGTTTTATTCGCAGGCTGGCCGATTCACTCAGGATTCCTGTCTACGCATTCGTTGACGGTGATCCGTACGGGTACTTTAATATCTACAGAACGCTGAAGGTCGGCTCAGGCAACGCAGCCCATCTGAACCAGTTTTTTTGTGTTCCGTCGGTAAGTTTCCTCGGCGTTACGCCGCAGGATGTAATAGACTACAAGCTGCCGACGCATCCGCTTAAAGAAGTGGATATAAAACGGGCGAAAGACGCCCTGAAGAACGATCCATTCGTCAAACACCACAAACCCTGGCAGGCCGCGATAAACCAGATGCTTAAAATGGGTGTTCGTGTCGAACAGCAGGCATTTGCGAAACACGGTTTGGACTTTGTAGTCAACCGGTATCTGCCGGACAAGCTGAAGAATCCGTCAGAATTTCTGCCCTGATAATTTTTGTCTGGAACGGAACATGCTGCAATGGTATCCTGAGGTTAACAAACAGAAGAATCAATGGGAGCGATGGCTACAATTGCTGAAAAAATCGGGCAGGTGCGTGACAATATACAAGCGGCAGCCGAGCGAAGCGGCCGGGATATAAGCCGTATTAAACTTATTATCGTCACAAAGTCCACCGACACTGACAGCATCAAGGAAGTTATTCGCCTTGGGTTCTGCGACTTTGGCGAGAATCGCGTCGGGCAGTTGAAGAAAGTTTCTTCCGAGATAGCCGAATTTCTCACTGAATTCCATGGTGCCCCGAACATTCCGCAAAAAGTAAACTGGCATATGATCGGGCATCTACAGCGCAACAAAGTTCGTCAGGTGCTGCCGATAGCCTGCCTGATTCATTCGCTTGACACCCTTCGGCTGGCTGAAGAATTAAACTCAGTAGCCGGAAAACTTGGAGTCAGAGCCGATGTCCTTTTACAGGTAAATTCGTCTGGCGAGCCGCAGAAGTACGGCGTACCGGTTGGAGCCGCCACTCACATGGCTGAGCAGATTCAGACTCTGCCAAAGCTCAGCCTAAGAGGTTTGATGACGATGGCACCGCTTACGCATGATAAAGATACTGTGCGAGCCTGTTTTGTTCGTGCAAGGGAACTGTTTGAAGAAATCCGCGGTAACAAACTTGTGGGTAAAGACTTTACCGAATTGAGTATGGGTATGAGCCAGGATTACGAAATAGCGGTAGAAGAAGGAGCGACTATTCTTCGTATCGGCTCAGCAATATTCACAAGGTAAGTTGATCGAATTTGGTTTGTTTACAATCGACAGGGGTTGGGTAGTCACGTCAAAAAAGCGGTTAAGTCCTTGTGTTTCAGTGACGAAGTAGATTTTGATGACGTTAAGCCTTCCAACAGGGCGTATAAGGTCAAGGTCCGGTAACAGAAATGCAAAACGAACATAAAATGACAGAACGGTCGCCAACCTCGATATTGGATATTTCAAAAGAGGCGATAGATGTGCTTTTTCTGTCACAACGAGACAAAAAAACATCCCATGAAATCATCCGGATTGCCCGGGAGAACAATCTGTCGGTGCTTGAGCTAACTGCTGAACAGATCAACGAAGATGAGCAACTGCTGGATTTGGTTGGTACAGCGGTGCTGGACATGGAGGGTCTTCCTGAGAAGCCTTTCGACTTTAACAGAATAATACAGTCCATGCAGAGGCACGGCATCAGCGTGATTCTGCTCGATGACAGGTGCGAGCCTGAGCAAATGGATTTGCCGCGGATTACCATTCTAAAATCATCGCCCGTTCACGAATTATGGGGCAGAATCTCCGCGAATCTGTTTCATCGCTATAGCCAAAGCCCCGGTCGTTCCTGTGAGGCATCGTGGACATGGGATAGCCAAGTCGGGCAGGGTGGTACTTCCTTGCCGGGGACATTCGTTGAGCAACTCAAGATGGCCGGCCAGGTTCAGCGTGACTTTCTGCCAAGGCAGTTGCCGAACAGCAGTAAAATAAGGTGGTCTGCGTTTTTTGCTCCTGCAGAGTGGGTCTCCGGCGACATCTACGATATCAGACGGCTCGATGAAAATTACACGGGTTTCTATCTGATTGACGCGGTCGGCCATTCGATGCCGGCTGCCTTGCTGACGATTTTTCTCAAACAGGCCATAAGAATGAGAGAGACAACGGGTGATACATACCGAATATTTGAGCCTGTGGATGTCGTCAGGGACCTTAACATACGTATGGCCGAACAGAAGCTCTCAGGCTGTCAGTTTGCAACCTGTTGTTATTGCCTTTTGAATACTAAAACACTGCAAATGACATACGCCCGTGCAGGCCATCCGTATCCGGTTTTGATACGTAACGGCTGTGAACCATGCCAGCTTGAGTCACGAGGCGCTCTGCTCGGCGTGTTCAGGAACGGTGAATTTACACAGGAAACTGTGCAGCTTCACAGCAAAGATAAGATATTTCTGTACTCAGACGGCGCAGATACTGTAGTTGGGAGCCCGGATTCCACGGGCCGATTGTCTTTCAACGAAAAATTCTGTGAGATTATGAATCAGCCTGTCGAAGAGATGATGCAGAAATTCAAAAACCTTGTTGAAAATCACACATTCGATTTCGCTGAACACGACGACATAACGGCTATCGGACTTGAAATTCTCTGACGCCTGCCGATGCAATCCTGTAGAACTATTGTTCATCAACAAAAATTTCTTGGCAGTTGAGCCTAAAATGGTTACACTACTGCCATCGTTGAGCGATGGCCGGCTAATCAGAGGCTCTAAGCGGATATAGGTGATGGTTTGTTTTCTCATCAACACTTTCAAAAAATGCTATTGCATCGTCAGGAAATACACGGTTGCATTTATTTTTGGTGTTATCGCAGCGATCGTCTGTTTTTTTGTTATAGATCGAATCAGCCGGGCATTATCCGCTTCGGCGTACTGCGGAAGCAGGTGTCATGAAATGAAGGAAGTATACCGCAACTGGCAGCTTTCGACCCATGTGATAAACAGCAACGGCATCGTGGTAGAGTGCATCGATTGTCACCTGCCGCCCAGAGAAGATTATTTCAAACACATGACCGCGAAGAGTATTCTCGGGGCCAGAGATATTTACAAACATTACTTTGGAGACGAATATAACGCGCAGGAGGTCCGCGCCAGGATCAAGGAGAATATGCCGGATGAGCTTTGCGTTTACTGCCACAGCAATCTGCTGGCCAAGCCGGCCTCCGCAGGGTCGCGAATCGCTCACCGGGAATCGCTGGCTTCGGGCACTGCCAGAAAATACAACCTGAGATGTGTTGACTGCCACGAAATGCACGCGGGGGAGCCAAACGCAAGCCTGCCTGCAACTGCTGAGTAAGCCGCTTGCACCCTGATCAATCATATACCCATTACCGGTCGGGTTAAGCGGTGCTATGATGTAAACCTGTAAGCAAAAAATGTTTGCAAAACAGCGGACAGTTACTATACTTATCAACAATTCTGCTGTTCAGCCGGAAAGGAATAATACATGGCAGAAAACAAAGAGACGAACCTCGATAAAGTTCGAGAACTGATTGAGATCATGGTTGCAAACGATCTTGTTGAGGTCGAAATAGTCGACGGTAACAACAAAATCCTCTTGAAACGTCCGCAGATCCAACAAGCGCCAGCCATATCTACCATACCCATAGTTACCTCGCCTGTTTCGGGGGCTGTGCCTTTGCCAGCTTCGGCTGCTCAGGAATCGCCCGCCCTCCGGCAGGACAAGGACGAAGAACTTGTCGATATTACTTCACCGATTGTCGGAACTTTTTACACTGGCCCAAGTCCTGATTCTGAGCCCTATGTGCGGGTTGGAAGCGACGTAAATCCGGAGACGGTTGTGTGCATAATCGAGGCGATGAAAGTCATGAATGAGATCAAAGCCGAAACAAGCGGGACGATTGCAAAGATTGTGGCCTCCAGCGGTCAGGCAGTCGAATACGGCCAAGTCTTGTTCAAAGTCAAACCTCACTGAATTACAGCGGGGTAAATGATTCGTGTATCCGCTGCCTGTCCGGCCTTTTGATTTTTAATCTGGATGTATTTGCATGTTTTCAAGAATACTTATAGCCAACCGTGGGGAGATAGCACTGAGAATCATTCGGGCGTGCAGGGAGCTTGGGGTAGAGGCTGTAGCTGTTTACTCCCAGGCTGACCGGGATGCCCCCTATCTGAAACTGGCTGACGAAGCTATCTGCATAGGTCCCCCTTCGCCTGCGGAAAGTTACTTGAATATACCGCGGATAATCAGCGCTGCGGAGATTGCTGATGTTGAAGCCATTCATCCCGGCTACGGTTTCCTTGCCGAGAACGCCCATTTCGCCGAGATATGCCAGGAATGCGGCATAACTTTCATAGGTCCTCCTGCCAAAGCCATGCAGTTGCTTGGCGACAAGGTTGCCGCCCGTGAGCTTGCAAAAAAGGCGCGGGTGCCCGTTGTGCCGGGTTCCGACGGCCAGATACCGAATGATAGCGAGGCCCTCAATCTGGCAAACAAAATCGGCTATCCTGTAATAATCAAGGCTGCAGCAGGAGGCGGGGGACGAGGTATGCGCGTCGTGCACAATGATATAAGCCTGCGATCAGCGTTTACAGCAGCTAAAGCCGAGGCCGAGGCGGTCTTCAAGAATGGGTCTGTTTACCTGGAAAAATACATAGTCGAGCCGCGGCACGTCGAAGTCCAGGTCATGGCAGACAAGGCAGGCAATGCCGTACATTTCTATGAAAGAGATTGCTCAATACAGCGCAGGCATCAGAAACTGATTGAAGAGTCCCCTTGCCCCGTCCTGGATGAGAATACCAGGGAAGAGCTTTGCAAGGCAGCGCTGCGGCTTATCAAGCACGCTAATTATGTAAACGCCGCCACTGTTGAATTCCTTCTCGATAAGGACAAAAATTATTATTTTATCGAGGTCAACACGCGTATTCAGGTTGAACATCCGGTAACTGAAATGGTAACCGGCCACGATCTGATTAAGTGGCAGCTTAAGATCGCAAGCGGACAGAATATCGATATCAAACAACGCGACATTCGACATAGCGGTGTTGCCATTGAGTGCAGAATAAATGCCGAAGATCCTCAGCGCAAGTTTGCACCCTGCCCCGGAAAAATCGAAACTTGTATTTTCCCGGGCGGCCCCGGGGTACGAGTCGATACATATTTGTGCCAGGGAATGGTAATCTCACCTTATTACGATTCGATGATAAGCAAAATAATCGTTCACAAGGACACCCGGGAAGATGCGATAAGCACCATGAAAAGAGCGCTGCAGGAATTTGTGATAAGTCCGATCAAGACTACCATCCCGGTGTGCATGGAAATTTTATCGCACAACCTGTTTATCAAAAGCAAGATTGATACGGGATTCGTCGAGCGCCATTTCTAAAACCTCTGCCTGGTTACTTTTCCAGTGCGACAAGGTCTTCGTAGTTTTGGCGTTTCCGGATCAGAGTGAAGTTTTTTCCCTCTACCAGAACCTCAGCAGGCAGAAGCCTCGAGTTGTAATTGCTGGCCATCGTATAGCCATAAGCTCCGGCAGTAAAGATCGACAGTAAATCTCCGCGGGTTACGGGGGGAAGCGCGCGGCCTTTCGCAAAAAAATCTGCTCCTTCACAGATAGGCCCGACCACGTCAAATATCTCAAGTTCGGCCAGCTTCATGTCAAGCCATCGTACCCGGGGGACAAATTTTTCTTCAACGGTGCATGGCCAGATAAAGTGAAACGCATCATAAAGCGAGGGCCGAATAAGGTCGTTCATTCCGGCATCGACAATTACGAATTTTTTTTCTCCCCCCGTTTTCAGATAAAGCACCTTTGTAACGAGTATGCCGGCATTTGCGGCAATACTTTTACCCGGCTCGAGAATAAGCTTCAAATTCTTATCCTTAAGCAGAGGCACCATGCCCGCTGCATAATCAGCAGAACATGGGACCGTATCGCTCTCATAATCGGCGCCGTATCCCCCTCCCAGGTCGAGCATTTCGACGGCATAACCTTTCTGTCGCAGCTTCTCAATGAGGGGCAGTATCTTTTCGACTGCCCGGCAGTAGGGGTCTATTGTTTTTCCCCCTGAGCCAAGGTGCACATGAATTGCACAGAGTTTTACCAATCTGTTGTCGTTGTAATCATCGAAGACCTTTTCGGCACGTTCGATATCGACCCCGAACTTGGTTTCTTTTGTGCCTGTTGTAATATAACGATGTGTTTTAGGGTCCACATCGGGATTGACCCGAAGGGCTGCCCTGGTTTTTTTGCCGAGGTTTTTGCAGATGCGAATCAGGTTGTCAAGCTCGGCTTCGGATTCGATATTGAAGTATGATATCTCCGCCTTCAGTGCTTCACGAATCTCCTGATCTGTTTTGCCGACACCTGCGTAGACAACTTTTCCGGCATCTGCCCCTGCCTCAAGCACACGGTACAGCTCGCCTCCGCTTACGATGTCAAAGCCGCTGCCTGCCTGGGCAAGAAACCGCAGGATATTGATATTGCCGCAAGCCTTTACCGAATAACAGACCGTTGCATCAATAGCGGAATAGGCCTGCTGCATCTTCCGCAGGTGATCCAGAAACGTTGCCTTGCTGTAGATATAGACCGGCGTCCCGACCTTGGCGGCGATATCCTCAACCGCGACGTCTTCCGCGAACAATCTGCCGGCTTTGTAATTGAAGTAGTCCATGAATACCCGCTCTTAAACGCAAACCACGGAAATAAATAGTATACTGACTTGTAAACGAAATGCAACAGTCTGCGTTTTAATCGGTTCGTCTGGCTACGGGCCAATGTACCGTATCGCCGCTCTCGGCCCATTTGAAAGGCCTGCCATTTTTTGTCCCCATTTTGCCCCCGTCGTCGACAAAATTCAGGCCGACGCCATAAAGCGTAAAACCATCTGCTGTTTTCTTGTAAATCAGTGGTTTACCCCCATAAGGATCTTTCGGAATCTGCTCCATATAGCCACTGGCGACCAGATCATCCAGGCTCTCAGGCAATTTCCCTTTTTCCTTATCATACAGCAGAACTGCTGCAACAGTAACCAGACCCCGTTCATCACCCAGAAGTCTTTGAGACAATTCGTTAATTCTTCCGAGCGCAGGCGCCATAAGGTCAACCAGTGCTATGCCTGATCGAATCTGCTTTTTGTCATTTGCTTCGGTATCTGTTTGCCTGATTTGCCAGGGACTTTCCTGCAACTGCTCATCTATCAAGGTAAAGTATTCATCGATCTTTTCGATTATCTCCAGCCTGTCCGGCAGATTCATAGTCAAAAAATTCCACAAAATGGATTTGGCATCAGATCCGGCGAATGGAATGCCTTTAAGCAGCATCCTTCCGTTTCCGCTTCCATCATCAGTAAAGCTCTTTTGAACCTTCTCATAAAGAAAGGCTTTCTCAAGCTCATAATCAAACACCTGATTACGAGGCACGAGTATTTCATTAAGCTCTATACTGAATTTCCGCAACGTTTTTTTGGAAATTGCCGAACGGTCCAGCACTTCATAAGCGCTGCCCAGAGCTAAAGCTTCAATCGCAACGCCCACCAGTTGCTCAACAAGAAGCAGCCTTGCCTGGTGATGCCTGGCGAATTTCAACATGACCAGGCAGTCTTCTAACGCTTCCTCTGTATCTCCTGAGTACGCCTCATTAGAGCTTTTTCGCGACAAAAGATAAGCAAATTGTTTATGAATTTGCAGCGAATCTAATAAACCGCCCATAGTTCCGGAGAGCGGAGAATCGGGGGCATCTCTTTTATATGACCGCCAATAGTATGGATATTGTGATGCTTTTCTTATTACTTCAATTGCTTTTTCATTGGCTGCGATCCATTTGGCAAGTTCCTCTCGTCCGAGCTCATTGACATCACCAGGCCATTTTGTATGTATCGTATTGATCGTCTCCGGCATCTCGATAAGCAGCCCGGCAGCTTCTTCGTAGAGGGGCATCGCGTTTAGATTAGGATCTCTGCCCGCTCGCACCTTTTCATTGAGCCATTCAGCATAATCAATGCTCATCGTAGCCGTTCCACTTGCAAGATAACCGATCCGAAGAGCCAAAAAGAGTATGAAAATCCCGATTACCTGACCAGCTCGAACCAGCGCTTTTGCCCAGACAGGCCGACAACGTTTTTTGCCGCGGCGCAGCAGCCTGGCTAAAATGTTCGGGTTGCCGAAATCCGCGATGATTTTTTCGGCTGTCTGTTGTTTTTCCTCGTCAGTATGACAATCCCGCAGCGCATCTTCAAAATGGGCGATTAATTCAGCCTGCACCTCCTGCCGAACCTTTCGCCGATACCGCATCTTTTTTATAATCAGCTTGATAAACTCAATGCCACAGCAAGGCAGATTCCCAAAATCAAATTTTTGTTCCCGATCCATTTTCAAACCCTCATTTGGACACCAAAGCGGCAGGCATTTCTCACGATGCTGTGGCGAACCCCGACCCGAAGACAAGTTTAAGCCCGGCAAACAGATCGCTCAGTTGTGTTTTGTCGGTGCTCAACTGGGTTTTGCCTTTGCTCGTGATGGAATAATACCGCCTTTTCCTGCCTGACTGTGCGGTTTCCCACCTGCCGCGGATAAGCTTTTTGGCCTCAAGATTATAAAGAAGCGGATAAAGTGTGCCCTTTCCCAGCGTCAGGATGTTTCTGCTTCGCTGCTCGAGCGCGCTACTGAGTTCGTAGCCGTACATCGCGCCGCGAGACAGAATCTCAAGGACGACTATCGGGGCGATACCTTTCAAAAGCTCTTTTTCGAATTTCATATATGCTCCTTTAGAATAGTTTGACCTGCATATTATGTACTACAAAATATGTAATGTCAACCATATTTTCAAAAAAAATTTCTTAATTCCAAAAAAACTAGTGCCCTCCCAAAAGTTGCGGTGACCTGGTTGTTCACTTTCTGAGCAACCAATTGCGTTTATCGCTTTATCAGCTACCAGCAGAATCGGAAACTTATGAGGTCTGCTTTGCCCGACAATAATTTTACTATCTCCTTGCCGGCAGGGCGGATTAGCGGGTATCTTATAAGTATGAAAAAAGCAGCGATTGTGAGTATTGGTAATGAACTGCTGTCAGGCGAGGTTGTCGATACAAATGCGGCGTATCTGAGTGAGCGGCTGCTGTCTGTCGGTGTCGGTACGGCAGCGGTTCATGTAGCCGGGGACAGTCTGCCGGATATTGTCAAGGCTCTTGAGAGAGCGTCTGAAGATGGGGATATTGTGCTTGTGACAGGTGGGCTTGGGCCTACTGATGATGACCTGACGCGGCAGGGATTTGGCGAGTTTCTTGGTGTCGAGCTTGAATTCCGGCAGGAGCTGCTGGATCGGATGGAAACATTTTTCACCCGTCGTAATTATATTATGCCGGAAAAAAATCGCATCCAGGCGTATATTCCGCGGGGTTCGACAGCTTTGCTGAACGAGTTGGGGACCGCTGCTGGTTTTGTAATTGTGCGTGAGGGGAAACTTTTCGCTTCGATGCCGGGTGTACCAAGGGAAATGAAGGAGATGTTCGAGCGGTCGGTTATGGGGCTGCTGGAGGGATTTGCGGCGGGCCAGGTAGTGCTGACAAGGAGACTTCGGTGTTTCGGGGCGGGCGAGTCGAGCATTGCAGAGATGCTTGGTGATCTGATGAGCCGGGAGAGGAATCCTTTGATTAACTGCACTGTAGATGGGGGGATAATTACGCTTCATATAGTTGCTTCGGCTATGAGCAGAGAGCAAGCGGTAAAGATGGTGGAAGCGGATGAGAAGATTTTGAGAGGGATACTTGGGAAACTGGTTTTTGGTGTGGACGAACAGACGCTCAGTGAGGTTGTAGGAAAAAAGCTTGCAGAGCGTGGGCTCAGTATTGTGACGGCAGAATCCTGCACGGGCGGGCTGCTTGGCAAGACGATTACCGATGTTCCGGGTGCGAGCAGGTATTTCAAGCAGGGGTGGGTTACTTACTGCAATGAAGCGAAGATCCGCGAGCTGGGGGTAGATCGAAAGTTAATCGAGAAGCATGGTGCGGTCAGTAAGGAGGTTGCTGAGGCGATGGCAAAAGGAGCGGCGGAACAAGGTGGTGCGGATATTTCAGTGGGCATTACGGGGATTGCCGGGCCTGAAGGGGCAAGTGAACAAAAGCCGGTCGGACTGGTATATATAGCAGTAAAGTCCGATAAAGGATGCATGGTTCGGCGGTTTGTATTTTCTTCAGATCGGCAGATAACTCGTCTCAGAGCGGCCCAAACGGCATTGAATATGGTTAGAGAGATACTGTGAATTTGACGCGTTGGGCTGAAAATAGTATAATGGTAATTTCGGGATGGGCATGATGGAGATGTGTGAAGACCACGTTTATGGCAAAAAAACGACGACATTTAGGTGAGATTCTTTACAAAGCCGGGCTGATCGGAAAAGAGCCTCTGATAGATGCGATCAGGAACGCCAAGGCGAACAACAAACGTCTTGGTGAGACGCTTGTGGAACTGGGCCTGGTAAGTGAAGATGATGTCACGCGGGGGATCGCCAGGCAGTTCAAGATGGGGTACGTTGATATCGATGAGAACCCGCCTTCAGATACCACGATGAAGCTGATACCCAAGGAACTGATGACGAAATACAATGTGCTTCCTCTTGGGATGAGCAACGGGCGGATGAGAATTGCGATCAGTGATCCACAGGATTTGGACACGCTGGATCTTTTACGGTTTCGGCTGAACACAGAGCTGGACTGTTATCTTGCAAGCCCTTCGAAGATTCGGAATTATATTATTCGCAAGACAGACCAGGTTCGAAGCAGCATCGACGCGACGGCGGCGGAGCTTACGGCAGCGGGGCATACTATTGAAGCAGAGATACGACGTGCCGAAGATGTTGAGGAAGATGAGGAAGGGCCTGTTATCCGGCTTGTTAACCTGATAATTGACGAGGCGTATCACATGCGGGCGAGTGATATTCATATCGAGCCGATGTCCAACCGTGTTCGTGTTCGGTATCGTATTGATGGTGTATGTATGGAGCGGGACAATATTCCCAAGAATATGCAGGCACCGGTGATTGCGCGTCTGAAGATTCTTTCCGGAATGGACATGGCGGAAAAGCGGCTGCCGCAGGACGGGCGAATAAGACGGATGATAGGCAACCAGGATGTAGATTTCCGTGTTTCGGCGCTGCCAGGGTATCATGGAGAAAGCGTTGTTCTTCGTATTCTGCGTTCGGATGCGGTGAACGTTGGTATTCAATCGCTGGGTTTTGAGGGGGATGACTACGAAAGGTTTCAGAAGATAATAAAAAGACCTAACGGTATTTTTCTTGTTACTGGGCCGACAGGCAGCGGTAAAACGACAACGCTCTATGCAGCTTTGCAGGAGCTGAACCGTCCGGATAAAAAGATAATCACGGCGGAGGATCCGGTTGAGTACAGTTTTACGGGCATGAATCAGTGTCAGGTTAATGTCGAGATCGGACTGACATTTGAAAGGATCCTGCGGTCGATGTTGCGTCAGGCTCCAAATATCATCCTTGTGGGTGAGATTCGTGACGGAATTGTTGCGGACATTGCGATCCAGGCAGCTTTGACGGGACACCTGGTATTTAGTACTCTTCATACAAATGATGCTCCAAGTGCGATTACCCGATTAATTGATATGAATGTGAAGCCGTTTCTGGTGGCCAGTGCGATTCAAGCAGTAATGGCACAGCGTTTAGTGCGTGTAATCTGCGAGGAGTGTAAGGCTGTGGATGACCATCCTGACCCGCGATATTTGCGGTTATTGGGTATAACCCCTGAGGATGTGCGTAAGAAGCCGGTTTATAAAGGTACCGGCTGTACCAGATGCCAGAATAAAGGGTATCGTGGTCGAATAGGGATTTTTGAGTTGATGCAGATGAATACGGAGTTGCGAGAATTGGCGTTCAGCAAGGCACCAACAAATGAGATCCGCAAGGTAGCGAAAGCATCCGGTATGCGTCCGCTCCTTGGGGACGGTAAGGTAAAGATATTCAATGGTATAACCACGCCGGAGGAGGTGGCCAGACTTACTCAGGCGGAAGGTCTGGTTTTGTAATCATTTGCAGGAAAAGTAGTTATAATCAGGAATAAGAGATGGCAACGGTTCATATTGACAGATTATTGGAAGCGTGTATCAAGCAGGGCGGTTCAGATTTGCATCTTGTTGTCGGGCGTCCGCCAGTTATGCGGCTGCATGGTCGGCTGCGTTCACTTGAGACGAAGGTTCTTGATGCGGAGAATACAGCGGCACTGATGAAGAGCATTACTCCGGAGAAGAACCAGCAGGAGCTTCAGGAGGTAGGTGGAACGGATTTTGGGTTTGCTTTTGGCGATGCAGGCCGGTTTCGTGTTGCGATTCTACGTCAGAAGGGAAGTCTTTCGCTGGTCTTGCGTCTTATTCCATCTAAGCTTCTGTCGTTTGAAGAGATAGGCCTTCCGAAGATATGTACGGCGTTGTGCCGTCGTCCCAGGGGGCTGTTCCTGGTAACCGGTCCGACGGGCTGCGGGAAAACGACGACGCTAGCAAGCATGATCAACTATATAAATGAGAATTTTGATCGGCATATAGTGACGGTGGAAGAGCCGATAGAGTACTATCACCAGCACAAGAAGTCGATAGTGAACCAACGTGAGGTTGGTATAGATGTGCCTTCGTTTTCGGAGGCGCTTCGGCGTGTGTTACGGCAGGACCCGGATGTGATCCTGGTGGGTGAGCTTCGCGACCTTGAGACGATGGAAAACGCGATCCGGGCGGCAGAAACGGGGCATCTGGTGTTCAGTACGGTTCACACAACGGGCTGTCAGGGAACGATTAACCGGATTATCGATGCTTTTCCTGTTGACCAGCAGGAGCAGATCCGGGTTCAGTTGAGCACAAATCTTATAGCGGTTTTAAGCCAGGCACTGTGCCCGCTTGCGAATGGTAAGGGCAGGGTGGCGGCGTATGAATTCATGGTGGTAACTCCGGCGATATCGAACCTTATTCGCGAGAACAAGACCTACCGGCTCGATTCAAGTATTCAGACGGGTAAAAGAGTTGGTATGCAGCTTCTTGACGAGCATCTGTGGGATTTATTTGAGGCTGATCGTATAACGATGGAGGAGATGCTTGACAAGGCCAGGCAGCCGGGTGCGCTACTGGAAAAAGCTGAAAGCAAGCACAAAGGCATGAGTGCTGAGGCTCGCAAAGCAATTGATGATATGGGGCCGGTACTGCAGACGTGATCAGGGGAGGGGGCAGCGGCGAGGAGGTTTTATCAGTTGGGGGTTGGAAGTCCCGGTTTTCGATAGTAGAGTTTCTAACCCAACTTTCGCAGATAGGCATTAAAATCGGCGGTTTTGATAGTGCCAGCGGGGTTAGTTTCCACCACAAAACCTATCATTTAGCTGGCGGCCGTATATCTTTGGCGGCGGCTGTTTCGGCAAATCCATCTTAAGCTTGTC
>JBDRHL010000053.1:0-2368 GCA_043816955.1 Planctomycetota bacterium
AGAGCGCAACCCCCGCAAATCCTATCTTTTTTACGGGCACAAAGGCCCTTTAGGCTATACATCAAGCCGCCAACGGTTTATCGATTATTTGGACAAAGCCGGGTTGGCAGATAAAAGATACACGTTGCATTGTTTGCGACATTATGCCGAGTTGAAAATTATGCCGAGTAACACCTTTAACCTTGGAGGCTCTCTGGCTTTATAATCTAACTGACTCGGCATAATTATAGGCTTTTAAGGAAGGCTAAAAGTTGGTCACCTGGCTGATATCGTCCTGGCTTTACAGTTACAGATGTTGTTTTAGCCAGAGCTTTTTCTTTCATCTTAAGATTGGCTTGCACATAAACCTGTGTCGTCTCTGGGGACTCATGTCCAAGCCATAGAGCGATCACAGTAATATCCACCCCATGCTGAAGTAATTCCATAGCCGCTGTGTGGCGAAGCACATGCGGAGAAACGCGTTTTTTTTGAATGGACGGGCATTTTTGGCTGGCAACTGCCACATGTTTAGCCAGCAGATATTCAACGCCGTCTCTGCTCAGAAAACCGCCGCGTGTATTAGGGAAAAGAGGATCATCGGGATGGCCGGATCGTTCTCGCAGCCAACTGCGTAATATTGCCACCAATTCTTTGCGTAGCGGGGTACATCGGTCTTTGCGCCCCTTACCTTTGCATCGAACGTGGGCTCCGCTATCCAGTACAATGTCTTTACAAGTGAGTCCAATCAACTCAGAGACGCGTAAGCCGGTTTGAATTGCTAAATATAAAAGTGTGCTGTCTCGACGTCCGCTCCACGTACTTTGATCAGGTGCAGCCAGCAAAGCTTTTATTTCTGGCCTGGTTAAAAAGTCGATTAGCTTACGCCCATATCTTTTTGTCGGTATTGCCAATACACGCTGTATCAATGCACTGTGACTTGGGTCCTGCAATGCGATATATTTGAAAAACGAATGAATCGCTGCCAATCGGACATTTCTACTACGAGCACAGTTACCACGATCGCTTTCAATATGGTTAAGAAAGGCGCCAACAAAAGCTGCGTTCAAATCTTCAATTGACAGGGTCGATGGTTCTTTATTCAAACGCTGTTTAGCAAATTTGAGTAGCAAGCAGAAAGAATCACGGTAACTGGCAATGGTGTTCGGGCTCGCCTGGCGCTGTCGCATCAGACGGTCTGTGAAGAAAGCTTCTATCAATCCGGGAAAATTGTTGTTGGTTTTCATGGCAACATTCCTTTTTGTGTTTGTTCCAAACGCATAGCGGCCAGTTGCATTAGTTCGGGAACCGCCGATAGATACCAATAGGTATCGGTCACGCGTGCATGCCCGAGATAAGCACTAAGTTCCGGCATATGTCGATCAACATTCATACCGTTACGGTACCAAGCCAATAGCGTTCTGGTAGCGAAGCTGTGGCGAAAATCCTGGAGACATGGTCCATGACTGTCATGTGGACCTCGCAGCCCAATCTGTCGTGACAATTTGACAAACGTTCTACGCACCGTCCAATCCGTTAGGCGGGTGCCTTGTTCTGAGATAAAAAAACTCTCGGTTTTCGGTTTTGGAAAAATCCTACTGTGCAAGCTTTCATACTGCTGTAATGATTTCTGAGTGGACGGATGTATCGGAACCAATCTCGACTTGCCAAATTTGGTTTTATAAACAGTGAGTATGCCATTGATCAGATCAACATCTTTCCGGTTAAGTCCGATCGGCTCACTTATTCGCATACCGGTAACTACAAGTAATCCAAAAACCATGCTGTAAGTAGCGGCCCGCAATCTCAGTGGAGACTGGAGCTGTTGAGCCGCCTTAATCAACCTTTTAACCTCATCGTTGCTATAAATATATGGTGGCCTCCGCTGATAACGATATGGAAGCAGTTCTTGTGAAGGAACCTCGGTTCGGGGGTCCATCACACTTTGATACTGTGCAAATCCTCGTACTATACCAAGTCGCGCTGCCGACCATGCCGTTTGACAACCTAACGATCGTGTGGCCCAGCGCAGTGCTAACTTCGTTGTGATGAAAGATACACCTTCTTTCTCTGTGAAAAGAACGAAGTCGTGTAACAGTTTGCCAGCCCGCTGCAGCTTAAAGCCTAGTTTCCGGCGTATACTCAGATATTCTTCAAGAGTTTTTCGTAATTCATTCATATCTCACCTCCCGGCCAAGGCTCAGCAAGAGCTCTTAGCGCTACAAGGTCGACCTTTGCATAGATTTGAGTGGTATTTAGTCTTTGATGTCTCAAAATTTCTCCAATTTCCGCCAGTGAAGCGCCCCCGCGAAGCATCTGAGTTGCTAAAGAATGCCTTAGCAAATGAGATCCCTTAAAGGCTGGATTGAGTTTAGCCCGTACAAGAGCCCGT
>JBDRHL010000054.1:0-49837 GCA_043816955.1 Planctomycetota bacterium
ACCGTAACCAAGATTGTACCTGTTGCCAAGTCGTATGGCGATATTCTGGCAGGCGAATTCATATGCCATGCCGAACTGTCCTTCTTCGAGGGCCTGCGGAACATACTCGCTTGTCTGGCCGATAAGAGCAAGCTCAAAGTCGTGGATAGCGGTTGCGCCGTTTCCGGCAACGAGAGTGACAATGCTGCGTCTGACAAGGTCGATGAGCAGGGGGCCCAGGCCGTTTTTTATCAGGTGCGCGCCGGTGAAGAAGATAACGGGTTTGCCGGTTTTGGCTGATTCGACAATGGCTGCGGCTACTTCGCTGATTTTTTCGGCGGTTGGCGACGGGGCATGGTAATCTGTGTTGAGGACGTCATCAGGAGTTACAAGGTCTTCGAGTTTGACCTTATTGATGCGTGAACTTATCGGATAGGTTTTGATAGAACGAGGGTTGAAGATATTATACTTTCCTTCGTACTTCATTGTAGCTGCCCTGTCTGTGCTATGAGTGATTTCTGGTCTTGTCCGATGTTAACAGCCAAATTTGATTCCTGACAAAAGAGTAACAAAAATTGCAGATAAGGCTATTCTGCAATAATCACGGAGAAAATGCAAGTAGTTTTGTGTAAACGACGGGTTCCGAAAACTATTGACCGAGTTTTTTCACCGATCATCACTGTGTACCGGATTTATTCCAAACCCACTTGAAGATTTTCAAGCTTTTGACGGATCGTAGAGGCTTCTTTCAATAATGCCGTGTTCGAGAGGCTTGTTCTTAAGTATTTCGTTTGGTCCGTAAAAGCCTTTTGTGATACGTGTAAGTGAATAAGTGATTGTATATGGCTTGAGGAAGGTTGCCGGGTCGGAGACGCTGTTGCAGCCGCACTGGCTGAAGTCGCCCATGCAGATACCCATTTTAGGCTTGCCCAGATCATAGCTTTTGCCATCACAATTTACTATGATTGGTTTTCTCTTGTCGGAGTCAACCAGGCCGGCAAAGATCCCCACGTTTGCCGAAGTTGCCTGATTGCCGAAGTGGGTCATATAACCGCACAGCGAATCGCCGAGATATGAAGGATGCGGGAAGTTTGCCTTGTCCATGAGTACGGAGTTTTTGATTTCGCCTCGGATGATGCAGCCGTTGCCGAGGATTACGTCTCCGCGAAGATAGGCGCCCTGACGAATTTCGGTATCACTTCCGACGATGATTGGTCCTTTAAGGCCGACGCAAGGCTCGACAGTGGTTTTCGGGCCGAGGAAGATATTTGCCTTGTCGAGATAGACATCGGCGCCGATGAGCTTTGCGCCGGCGGCAAGATAAATCGTGCAGCAGGTGTCGGGTTTTGAAGAACCTATGACCCTGGCGGGTTCGAAAACCGCGCCGTTTTCAAGAAGGACTTCAAAACTGCCTATGGTGTGGGCGGGTTTTGGTGTTTGGTTTTTATAGACTTTAGCAGCGGATCGCCTGGAGGCGATGGTGTCTGCGAGCCATTTTGTGGCGTATTTGTTTATAGCGAGTATCGCGCTGTAGACCGAGTTGGTCTGGTCGAACAGGGGCTTGTGCTCGAAAGGGTGTGCTTCGAAGTCAAAATAGGTTTCAGCCCTGAGGTCCGTAGGTACATCTTTTTTGTCGAGGTCTCTGAGTTTTATTACTTCCTGCATTTTTTGTTCCTTGTATATTCGAGTTAACAAACGATTTACTTAATTTTCTTTTTGCAATCTGCGACGGCCTGGAGGATTTTGTCGTGCAGTGTCTGATTAGTGGAGGCGACTACATCCCATACGGTTTCCTCGTCAGGGACAAATTTAACTTCGTTGCCGTTGAAGTCTGTAACGACGGTGCCGGCCTGCTGGGCGATGTAGATACCGCTGAAAACATCGACGAAAGGCTGTTTGCGGGCGAAGTAGCAATCGATTTTTCCCTCCGCTACATCTACAAAGCCGTATGGCCCGCCGTTTGGATTGATGAATTTGAATGGCGCCAGGAGGTCACGGTATTCATCGACCAGAGGCATGAGGAATTTGGCGGGTTTCATGGCGTAGGATTCGATGCTTGCGCCTTTCGTATCGGTAACGTCAGGCCTGCCCATCTGCTGACGGTACTCTTTGTTTAGTTTTGCCTGGTGCTCAATGCCTTCACCTGCAAGATTACCAATATATGCACCGGATTCATTTGCCCAAGCCACTATCTTGGGGAAAGAATCCACTACTGCACAGCAGGCAGCCGTGCAGTCCTGTCTGTAAAGAGCCAGGCTTGTGTACCAGAAGGCGGGTATGCCGTGCTTGAAAAGGTAACTGCCGTCAAAGGGATCGCATACAACGTAGTATTTTTCTCCATCGGCGTCGGGGTTTATTTCAACGGTTCCGGCTTCCTCGGAAAGAAAGAGGAACGGCGTGCCTTTTTCCTGGAGTCTTTTGAAGTAGCCGTTTTCGGTATCTTTATCGACTTTGAGGATGTCCGGGTCCCAGTTTTTGTACTCTCCGATTCGCTTTTCAACAGTTTCCCAGCCGACGTTTTCATCGCTGAGCCTTTTTATGGTATCATTGGCTTCAGCGACACAAGCGAGGTTAAAGGCGGTTAATTCGCCCAGAGATTTCCAGGTTCGAAGTCTTTTGGCAAACAGTTCGTCCTGCATAATCGTGTACCTCCGATTTATTGTGATTTTTTCAATAATTGACGACAGGGGTGGTATAATAACAAATTCTGACGAAGTGTCAAGAAGTTGGCGAGAAAATGGTTTTTCAGACGGCAGAATCTGACTCATTTATAAACCTTGGGGTGTCTGCTAACCGGAGAGTATGGCGATTATGAAACTGTTTTCGACTAACTTATATGGATTGTTGCGCAGATGCGGGTGGAATTGACAACGACGCTTTTATTGGTTAAGCTTTGCGGGCGAATATCACAGGCAAGATGGTTGTTTGAGTGGAGTTGTCAGAGGGATCCATGAAAGTTCTGGCAGGCACACATCGTAACGTTATTGTTGTAATTGCTATTACCGTTGTGTGTTTGATCCCGTTTGTAAATAAAGCTTTTCATATTGACGACCCGCTATTTATCTGGTCTGCGAAACATATCCTTCAGGCTCCCGCTGATTTCTATGGGTTTAATGTAAATTGGTATTATAGTCCCATGCCGGTGTCGGATATCGCGAAGAACCCGCCGCTGGCGTGTTACTATACCGCTCTTGTGGGGTGGCTGTTCGGTTTCAGTGAGGCAGCAATACATCTGGGTTTTCTGTTCTGGGCGGCAGCAGCGGCGGCGGGAATTTATTATCTTTCCGCAGAGTTTTGCCCGAGGCCTTTGCTTGCCGCACTTGCCGGTATATTAACACCGGTGTTTATCCTTTCAGCAACGACGGCTATGTGTGATGTGATGATGCTGGCGCTGTGGGTCTGGTCGATGTTCCTGTGGATCCGCGGGATAGAAAGGGAAAACCGGCTTATGCTAACCGCGGCCAGCATACTTGCCGCGGCTTGCGCTCTTACCAAGTATTACGGCATCTGCCTGCTGCCGTTACTTGCGCTATGCCCGCTTTGGCAGAAGCGCCGAGCCGGGATGTGGCTTGTTTATTTCCTGGTGCCTCTGTTTATTCTTGCCTGCTATCAGTGGTACACTTTTGCTCGTTATGGAAGAGGCTTGCTCCTGGATGCTGCTGCATACGCTATGAGATTCCAGGGGTTGGGGAATAGGCAGGGTAAACAGTTAATAACGGGACTGAGTTTTACAGGCGGATGTGTATTTGTTGTGTTTTTCTACATGCCGTTTCTATGGTCCCGCAGGACGTGTATCGGCTGGATGGTTGTTATTGTAATACTGATTAAGCTCCTGCTATGCCTCCAGAGGATTCATGGTATAGACATACATAGCGGCGGCCAGATACGCTGGTTACTTGTCATTCAACTTGCAGTTTTTGTTACCGGCGGCTTAAGCATTGTGGCACTTGCCTGCGTTGAACTGTGTGAAAGAAGGGATGCTCAGAGTGTTCTGCTTTTTCTATGGGTTGGAGGGACTTTTGTTTTTGCCTCTTTTGTCAACTGGACAGTTAGCGGGCGCAGCATACTGCCAATGGCGCCTGCTGTCGGGATTCTTCTAGCCAGGCGAATTGACGAGCATTTTGCGGGTATAAGGGTGCTAAAGAGAGGCAGGATTATTTACCCGTTAATTCCCGCTGCTGCTCTTGCGCTGATGGTCAGCTATGCTGATTACAGATTAGCAAACAGCGTTCGGTGCGCAGCAGCGCAAATCCATAAACAATTCGCGGCAACTGACAGAACATTGTGGTTTCAAGGGCACTGGGGTTTTCAATATTACATGGAAGAAGCAGGTGCAAAGGCGTTAAACAGAGCAGGGACGGACCTGGGCCTCAGTGATCTTATTATCATTCCATTGAACAATACGAATATATATTCGATGCCGCAGGATGTATTTGAGGTAAGACAAACTCTGAACTTATCGCCTTACCGGTTTGTTACAACCATGAGTATCCGGACCGGCTCGGGCTTTTACGCCGACATCTTCGGCCCTTTGCCTTTTGCGCTCAACACAGGGCATAACGAAACATTCCTAATTACGGGTATACGAAAACAGCATCGCTGATCAGGTTACATCCGGCGCAGCGGCTCTATCCAGCGGCAGAAATTATCGGACCGCAGCAATTGCTATTATGTGTGAAATCGGGGTTTTTAACATTATCCGCGGTATTTGTCAGCATTTCAAATTCTCTCAGTTGTGCTTTCGAACAACTCTGCCGATAGATTATTTATCGAGCAAGATAGAATAACTATGAAAAATAAATAATCCGGCGGCTAAGTGTTGCTGATGCCGCTGAAAAAAGAAAACCGGAGGGCCAGCATGTATACCGAAAGAACAAGTTTCCTGAAAACCGATTATGATGAAAAAATATTTGACTGGGCAGATGTTACAACGCGCCTTGGCGATGATGATATTGTCATACGTATCGTGCAGTGTTTTCTGGTAGATACGCCTGGGCGGCTGGAGCAGTTGAGCCGGGCAGTACATGACAAAGATAGCAAAAACATCGAAACACATTCTCACTCTTTGAAAGGCGCTGCAGCGACAATTGGCGCATCTGCACTTGCTGAAGCAGCATTTGCACTTGAAAGCATGGTAACCAGGAATGACTTTACTGAAGCCGAGGCGGCTTTGGGTCAAATCAAGGAGAAGTTTGAAGAGTTAACCGCGCTGCTTAGCAGGCCGGACTGGGTGGAGGTGGTTAAACGTCAGGAAGAACAGGAAAACAGTTATGACAATGAAGAGCCCCGGCAGGAGAGTGATTGATCGCGCACTGTTATCAGGATAAGCCAAAACATCTGAGAAGAAACCATTTTCTGCAAGAAAAGTTATTCGAAACGTTTATGGGCCAAAACGACGAAAAAATCAAAGTTTTAATCGCTGAGGATGATGCAACCTGCCGGATGGCACTTGAAGCCATCCTGGAGCAGTGGGGTTACGATGTTATCATAGCCGAAGACGGACAGAAGGCATGGCAAGAGCTTCAAGAACCCGATATGCCTCGTGTGGTTATTCTTGACTGGGTGATGCCGGAGATGAACGGGCTGGAGCTGTGCGAGAAGATACGCAGCCAGACCGGTCTGCCCTATATCTATGTAATTTTACTTACCTGCAGAAAACGCAAAGATGACGTAATCAAAGCTCTTGAAAGCGGCGCCGATGATTATATTTTAAAACCATTCAATAAAGAAGACTTAAAGAAACGTATAGATCAGGCGGTCAAACGGACATTCACTAAAGACGGGGCAAGTTATCGAACCGGCGGCAGGAACAAAGAGGAAGTAATAGAGCGTTATGAAAACGAGATGATCAAAGCCGCGAGGGAAACGGCGCTGCGGCAATTTCATACAAACCGGATAACAGAACTTGGGCGATTGTCAGCAGGAATCGCGCACGAGATCAGCAACCCGATCAGCTACATTCTCGGCAATGCACAAAATCTCGAAATATACTGGCAGGAAGCAGAAGCCCTGCTTTTGCGAAACATTCGATGTCAAGACATGAAGAAGGTAGATCAGATTCGAGAGAAGGTGCGCAATAATCTGGAGAGCATCCAGAGCGGAGTGGAGCGTATCGTCCGTATTATCAACGGCCTAAAGGCCTTTGCCAGTTACGGCAAAGACGAGCACCGCTACTGCCATATAAACAGATGTGTTCAACATTCGCTTGATCTGTGCAGCAGAACTATACAATATCTCAATATTGAGACAAGATTGGCAGAGAATCTGCCTTTAGTGAAGGGAGATCCTGTTCAGATTGAACAGGTGATTATTAACCTGATCGCAAACGCAGCAGATGCAATGGAAAAAAGTGAAACCCGCCGGCTGACGATTGAAACGGCAAGTACAGATGACAGTGTAACTGTAGTAGTCAGTGATACGGGGCCGGGTATAGCAGAAGCAGACTTCAGCAATATCTGGAAGCCGTTCTTTACAACAAAAGCGGTCGGAAGAGGGACAGGACTGGGTTTAGCGACTGCAAAAAAAATCATGGAAAGCCACGATGGTCAAATCGACGCTCGCAACAGGACCGAGGGGGGGGCCGAGTTTACCATCAAGTTTCCGATATCGCAATGTGAAGTCGCCGCAGCCGGTGCCGGCATATACGATAGATGTACACCATGACAAAATTGCATGGGACTATATGACAAAGCTCCCGTTGATTGCTCAATTGGTTATCCGCAGTACTCCTGCTGCCTTAAGCCTGCCCTGCTTAAGCATTAAAAGTGCCTTATTTGCCTCTGTGAAGGGAAATTCCTGAACCTCCGAGTTAATGGGAATCTGTGCAGCTATCGGCAGGAACTCTGCTGCATCGTTACGGGTTACATTGGCAACAGTTTTAATTTCTTTTTCATGCCAGAGGTCCTCTGTGTAGTCCAGTTGCGGTATCGGGGTTTCCTTGCGGATTGTGTTGATGACCAATCTGCCGCCGGGGGCAAGTTTTCGCAACGCTGCTTTGACCGATTCGCCGGCCGGCGTGAAGTCTATGGCCCGATCAAGCATAGAAGGCGGGTGCTGGTCACAAGAGCCGGTCCAGGAGGCGCCAAGGCGTTGAGCTAATTGGCGATGATGCTCGCTCCTGGTGAACACAAAAACTTCGGTGCGGGGGAATTTGTGCCTGATAATCTGTATTACGATGTGGGCAGAAGCTCCGAATCCGAACAGGCCTATCACCTGCCCGTCGCGCAAGCCTGCCAGTTTCAATGCCCTGTATCCGATAACGCCTGCGCAGAGAAGCGGTGCAGCCTGTACATCAGAAAATTCCGAGGGGACAGGATGAGCATAATTCTGGCCGATTACCATGTACTCGGCATAGCCGCCGTGGGCATCTTTGCCTGTCCATTTTGCATCGGGACACAGGTTCTCCCGGCTGCAGGTGCAGAATTTACACGTTCCGCAGCTTGAGTATAACCATGTAACACCGACTCGATCGCCCAGCCTGAATTTGTTTGCGCCGGTTCCTAATCCAGCCACGGTGCCTACTGCCTGATGGCCGAGCACAATGGGGACCCTGCCGAGCGCAAGTCTGCCCTCGATTTCGTCAAGTTCGGTATGGCACAATCCACAGACTGATACCCTGATAAGAATCTGGCCTTGTTTTGGTTCCGGATCGGGCAGGTTGGTTAGAGTGAGGGGTTTATTTTCTATCGGTGCAATATCGCGCAGCAGAACAGCTTTCATTATTCTGTTTCCTCTTTTAGCTGCCTGGCGAAGACCTCATAACTATCATGCCCGAAGAGGCAAAACACTACCCGAGTCAAACAGGTTTGTTTTGCGAGATAATCAATCGTCGTTCGCAGCATGATCTTTGCGCATCTGTCGATCGGGTAGCCGAAGATGCCTGTGCTTACGGCACAAAAGGCAATCGATGCCAGGTGGTTCTTGTCCGCGACTTTCAGCGAATTGAGCGCAGCGTTCCGTAGTTTGTTGTCTTCATCCCCTTCGCCCATTCGCGGGCCTACAGCGTGGATAACATATTTTGCTTTGAGTTTTCCTCCGGTAGTAATAACCGCACCACCAACAAAGGTTCCGCCGATCCTGTCGCACTGATCCTGTATTGAGGGACCGCCTTTTTTGCGGATGGCACCAGCTACACCGCCGCCCATCACAAGCTGAGCGTTAGCCGCGTTCACAATGGCATCGGTATCCTGCTCGGTGATATCGCCTTGCACCAGTTCCAGCAGAGAATTGTTAATCCTTACCTGCATTGAGAAACCTTACCGGAATAAGTTTTATCGATTTTATTCCAACCGTGCCATAGTTCTGGACTACATCGTCACGTATCTCAAAGACAAGGTCCCGCTGTTCAACGCCCCTGAGCATCACATAGCCGGTTGCCCCTGCAGGCGATGACGGGCCGTATGCAACAAAATCGGTAAGGGCGACCGGCCCGACGCCGCCCGGATTGCAGTTGTCATCGTCTGTCGGATGATAGGTAACAAAGCCTTCTCCTGAGCCGGCCATAAATGAAATCCTGCCGGCAGAACCGTCAGCAAGCAACAGCCGGTAAGAAAGCGTTCCGCCTCTGTCCTGAGGCGGGCTGCCGGCGTTGTTCTTCTTTATGTTGCTGTGCATGATATCGATAAGAACTTCGTAAAAGCCGTCTGCGATCTGCTTAGAACCTGCCGGTCGCAAACCTGCCGAACCGACGCCGTTGACCATATCTCCGGCAGCAGAATCTGAAGAGACCGCTACATAATCACCGTCGAGTTGCCAGTTTTTGCCGCCGACTCGGCTCGAATTGGGATCAGTTGTGTTTGTTATGTTCATTTGCTTTGCATAGAAGAACAGGGAATTCTTCAGGTTTTTCTTTTGGGCCTGGAAGCTTTCGATCGTGCCGAGATACGCTGCAGGCATATCCATCCATGGCAATCCGTAAAGCCAGACATAGCCGTCGCTGTATTCAGCAGCCCATCGCAGGACATCATAAAGCTGCTGGGGCGTGAGCGAATTGTCAGCAATGTTTCTGCTGAGCGAGTATTCACCCTGTTTTTCTGTGCGGGGGAAAATTCCAAAGCCGACCTTTATCAATTTCCTGTATCGCTGCGGGTCGGCAGAAAGCTCAGCGGCCTTGTTCTTTATGACGTCACGGGCGTGCGCGAACTGTTCGCGGCTTTTGAAGTAATATGAGTATTCAAACCCGTCTATGAATTCATTGCCCGCTGTTGCGGCATCCATCATACCGTCGAGAAAGGCCGACATAAGCGCCATTATGCTGTAGTGCTCCGGATTTTTCAGGTTACTTCCGGGCCAGCAGACAGAGGATGTTGCGAAAGTCAAAAGAATCTTCGCATCCGGCATCTGCGAATTTATGGCAGTCATGAACTCTCGTCCCCGGCTGCGGGCAGCTTTCCTGTAATCGTCAAACATCATCTCAGCATCGCCACTGTATCTGAAAGGCGCGATGCCGGCGCTGTAACAGCCGTACATTTCGCTGTCAAGGACAATACCCTCGGCGCCGCACTTTTTCGCCCCCATGGCAGCAAGGGATGCGTTTTTCAACACGATTGACCAAGCCTTGTCATTGCCGGGAAAATCGGGAAGCATACCTATATTGATCCGCACGAAGTTGCTGCGAATCCTGCCCAGCTTCAGAGATCTGAAAAGCTCAACTTCCTGCTTCATCTGGGGGTACGTGAAGAGTTTGGGTGATCGACCGAAAGCCTCGTCCGGGAAATAACCGCCGTTATTCGTCAGATTAAAGACTATTCCATCTGCCGGAAGTGCCGTAACCTTGAGCAGGTTGCGCACCAGTTCGCTGGGTGCGGGTTGGCCTCCGACCGAAGCCGGTATTCCTCCCCAGATGATAAGCTTCGTTTCAGGGTCTGTGGTTTCGGCTCTTGCGGACCCGAATCCGCCATGACAGGCAGCAGCAAGGAACAGAACGATCGTAGCAAGCGGGATTGTGATTTTGGCATGGCACATAGGCAAAACTCCTTTTTTGTTGTGATCTTATATGAATAGTATAACAACTCTGCTGCGACTTGCAACGGTTAGCCGGGGATCGCTTATTTTTGGTTTGCCGCGGTTGACAACAACAGAGTAAGAAGTTATATTCACGGCACTTTTTGGAATAAGGGCGATTAGCTCAGCTGGCAGAGCAGCTGACTCTTAATCAGCGGGTCACAGGTTCGAGTCCTGTATCGCCCATTTGTTTGTGAGCGAATACTTATTCGTCCGGATTGCATTTTTCGCTTTCGGGCTAACAGCAGAAAGAATAGGGCCGGGTAATCCGGCACCATACTGCTGTATAGCCGCAAGGCTCGGCGCTTGGATTGCACGCCTGCAGAGTCCTATCCTCCAGCCTGACAATATGTTACAATAAATTATTCTGATTATAAAGCGGAAAAGGCAAATAAAAATTCGAGGAAAAATCTTGCCTAGACGATGACTAACCTGGTAAAATATTTCTGAGGCTTTCAATATTTATTCCGGCTTTTCGGGGAGAAGGAAAATGCGAAGAATAAGAAGAGCTTATCAAAGACACGCCAGAGAACAAGCCAGACGTCAAGCAAAGTTCAAACGACGAGCAGTTACGGCTGGTACTACGGCTGTGATTACATTGGGAGCGGTAGCGGGTATCAACAAAGCTTTGGCTGTGAATGTTCCAGACCCGCATGAGTTGGTAGTGAGTCAGGATGCAGATGCGGATTTGCTTGCGGATTCGGAGGAAGCTGCGATGGGGTCTGATCCGTGTAATCCTGACCAGAATGAAAATGAAATCCGCGACGGAGTTGAACTTGCTGCACAGTGTAAAGAACGGATTGACCTGCTTCCCTGGGCCAACGAGGTAGTTGATCCGAATGCAACATACAAGTGGTATGCTCCACAGTATGGGCTGCATACGTGCGACATTTGTGGGGAAACAATGGCTATGGGGCCGGGAGGGGTTACGAATCCTGAACTGGGAATAGCTGTTCAGTTTGACTTTAATCTGACTCTACATTATATGGAGCATGGTTCGTTCAGTTATGCAGGGCACTATGGACAAGAGCCGGTTGAAGGTAGGGCAGATGTACCTGCATTAATCAGGGCCATTGGTTTGAATTTTCCGTTTGAACCGAATAGTCATCGGCTGCCGGTTGAGAATGATGCAGACGAAGACCTACTTTCCAATAGCGAAGAACTCGCGATCGGGTATCGGCCTTTTGAGCCTGATCAGAACCGCAATGAAGTTCCTGACGGAGTGGAGTTGGCTGAGCGCTGCGCAGTTGTTGTTGAGGAATTGCCGGTTTATGATCCCAGTGGTGAACCGCCTGAGGAAACGTATAAAATTGAGCATGCGCTGGATGGATTGGAACAGTGCCATGTTTGCGGTCAGTGGATTCACATGGGCGGGTGGGAGATTATCAACCCGAATCTTGGTCTGCGTTATCCTGACCCAAACGATCCACTGGAGGGGGTGTTTTTACCTGATCTGGCTTTGCATTATATGGCACACGGTTCTTTCGATTGCTATGGAAGTGTACATGCCGGAAGAGTGAATCTGCAACGGCTGATGAGAGTTCTGGAACTTCGGCTGCCTTATGAGCTAAACGAGCATCAGTTGCCGCTGGATTATGTTATTGATCCGAATGATCCAAATGCTGCGCCGCTTGCAAGGGATGTGAACGACCTTGACGGTGATCTTATGGCGGATAGTGAAGAGCTTTCGGGTGGTTATAATGTATACAATCCTGATCAGGACGAGGACCTGAACACCGACGGGGTGGAACTGGCTCGTCAGTGCGCGGCAGTTATCAACAAGTTACCATGGTACGATCCTTTTGGAGGAGATCCGCCACCAAAAGAAACTTACAGATGGTGTCAGTTCCAGCGCGGTCTGGAACAATGCCACATATGCGGGGCAACGGTCAATATGGGTCCTGCCGGCATAGTAAATCCGGAGCTGGGTCTGGAGATTGATTGTCCGCTGATTTGCATCCATTACATGGAACACGGCTCATTCAGCTATGACGGGCGTAATCTTGATATTGGTGAACCGCTACATAATGGCAGAATCGATATTGCGTTTTTGGCGAAAGTCCTGGAAATGCCGGTATATTGCAGCGATTTGGGGACAATATACCTACCGGGCGATCTTAATAAAGACTGCAATGCAGATTTCAAGGACTTTGCAGAGTTCGCGGCCGAATGGCTGGGGTCTACTGACCCGAATGAGAACTGAAGAGGCAAAACTATAAATGCCCGTGAATGTGGATTTGGATTTTGAATCACAGGAACTAAAGGCCTGCGTCAGAAAGCTAAAGGAAATTGATGTTGAACTGGCATACCTCGGACTGCTCACTCGCGGAGGACTCAAGCCGTTAAGCCGGTGGGAAAAACCTTTAGATAATGACGGACTCAAATTGCTGGGGAGAATGGGGCTGCTTACGAATCAAATCCGGCGAACAGTGAAGACGGGCAGGGCAGTATCAGAAACCATTTTCAGTACGGTGGGCGGTTACATCGAACTGTATGAGAAACGATTTGGGGGAAGGCCGATAGACAAGTCTGCCGGGGCGGTGCGTTTTGAGGGCTTCTTGTTTGGATTTCCTCCATGCTGCGTTGATGCGTTTATTCGACATTCGTATGCAAAAAATGATCTTCCGTGCGAGCAACAGAAAATCCTTTTTCACTGGGCATGCAGGGGCTGCAAGATTACGCCGGTGCTTTTGCCGGCCTACCAGAATATATATGAATTTCTCGTGAGCTGCTGATTGTCAGTGACAGATGAGCAGGCAGCCTGCGGTGCAGGGGGCTGAGTGATCTTTAAAGGAGGGTAAGTTGATTTTTCGGGCATGCATGCAGGATTAAGGGCAGGAGGGGGTCTCTTAACGAAGCCTGGGAAAAAAATTTGAAGTCAGTTATTGGTTAACTACCTTTTATCGCGGTATTTGGCGTTTTTTTCAGGAAAATGCAATAAAATCGGCGCAAATCCGTCTATAATAATATAATACTGACCGGTCAGTTCTGTATACGGAGGAGCTAACCGTATGGATGCGAGGAGTAATGTCCATATTCAGGAAGCAGATGATGTTTAATAATGATAAACGAAAACAGATTATGCGGGTGGTCGAAGAGCTGGCTGCTAACCGAAGATTCCATGAGATTACACTGGACGAAGTCGCCGAGGCTGCAGAAATCGGCAAGGGAACAATTTACCATTACTTCAAGGATAAGGAGGATTTGTTTTTCCAGACGGCAACTTCCGGCTTTGACGAACTTTGCGAATTGTTAAGGCAAACAGTTCCGTGCAATACCTTATTTTCTGAGAAGCTCCTGAGTGTATGTAAACAAATCATAAGGTTCTTTCGCACCAGGCGACAACTGCTGCAAATGATGCAAAGCGAGGGATGCCTTATTTATTGGCGCCAAGGCAAGATTCGTCAGCAATGGGTGGCTAAACGTAAACTGCTTATCAACACCCTTGCAGAGATACTTTCAGACGGTATCGCGGAGGGAGCGGTCAGATCTGATATTCCCGTTGAAGTTTCAGCAGTTTTTCTGCTGGAACTATTACGAACACAAGCAAGAGAGCTTGGTCCCGCTGTTGATAATACAAGAAGCGATAAATTATTAGTCGACTTGTTTATGCATGGAGTAAGTGTACCGGCTGACAAGTTGTCTCTACGGCAGATGGCTGTGAAGAAAGTAAATTGATTTCTGAGTTTTGGATGAAGCTTAACCTTATGTATATACAGCTAAACAAATGGTTCGCGGCAATATACACAAAGATAATATTTTTACGGGAAATACCAAGGTTTGAATTCTTCGCACTGTTTTGTCTGCTGTTTTTAACGTTATTTACCGAAACGGGATGCAAGTCTCCTGCGGAATATCGCCTTGAAGCCGATAAGGTGGCTGAAAGCATAATACAAGAAAAGACCAAACAGGCCTTAGGTCAGGCACAGAAACTTGACATTGAGCGTCCAAGCGATATTCTCCGCCGAAGACTTTTACAGGAACAGAAACTTACATATTCAACCAAGGCTTCGCTGGGAAGTGACCAGCTTGACCCTGTTGAACACTGGCCTGAAGAGAATTACCCGGAGGCGAAGTCGTCATTGCCAGATGCGGTTTTATTTCTGGAAGAAGACAAGCCGCCTAAACTTTCGCTTTTGCAGGCATTGGAAGTGGGCGCCCGGAATAGTTTTGATTATCAGACGCAGAAGGAAGAAGTATTCAGAAAGGCCCTAGCTCTTGATCTGGAGCGTAATGAATTCCGAAATATTTTTGTCGGCCAGGTGGAAAGTCTTATCAGCAGTGATACCACGGGCGAAAGAGCCCAGAGCGGGACGCTGTACAGCGGCAACTTCGGCATCAGCAAAAAACTTGAGACAGGTGTTGATTTGAGTACGGCACTGGCGATAGACCTGGCAAATTTAATAACCGCAGGCGGCGCTTCATCTCTTGGAATTTCCGGTGACGCAACGATTTCGATACCTTTGCTGAGGGGGTCGGGAAAACACATTATTACCGAGCCTCTGACCCAGGCTGAGAGAGACGTTGTCTATGCGATTTACGAATTCGAACGATTTAAGAAGACTTTTGCTGTTGATATTGCGACGGAATATTTAGCGGTACTAAGGCAACTTGACGGTATAAAAAACAGCGAAGAAAATTATCGAAGTTCTATCACTTCAGCTCGCCGTTCTCGCAGGTTAGCCGAAGAAGGCTGGTTGGTTCAAATACAGGTTGACCAGGCTATTCAAAATGAATTGAAAGCCAGGGAACGGTGGATACGCGCCAAGGAATCATACAAGAAAAGCCTGGACTCGTTCAAGAGTCTTTTAGGACTGCCCCCGGATGCTGTGATTGAGCTGGATAGATCAGAACTAGACAAACTGCTTGCCCCAACATCAGAAATTATGAAAGAAATAGCACAGCAGGAAGCATCACAGGAAAAGCAGGAAATACTGCCGGCAGATGCACTAATAGAGTTAGTTGAACCAAGCCGTGACAACGCCGGCCCGCTGGAAATAGCAGAATCATCAGCCATGCGATTGGCTCTGGATAACCGCCTGGACTTGCGTGTTGCACAGGGCAAGGTTTACGACACACAAAGGGCGGTTATTGTTGCCGCTGACGCATTAGGCGCAGAACTTACTTTCCTTGGGTCTGCTGAACTGGGCGAGGCAAGGACGATCGGCAAGGCTAATCTGGACGATGCACACTTTCGCACAGATAAGGCAAAGTATTCCGCTCTTTTAACTGTCGACCTTCCATTTGAAAGGACCAAGGAGCGTAATATCTACCGCAACAGCTTCATTACGCTGGAACGTGCTGTACGGGACGTACAAGCGATGGAGGACAAAATCAAGCTTTCCGTTCTCAATGAACTTCGTGATCTGCTCCAGTCGCGTGAGAGCCTTTACATTCAAGCAAGAGCAGTAAATGTTGCTCAAAAGCGGGTTAAAAGTGTTAACCTGTTTCTTGATCTTGGCGCCGGTAAAGCACAAATACGTGATCTGCTGGAAGCTCAGGAAGCATTACTTTCGGCACAAAACGAGTTAACCAGAGCAGTAGCGGATTACAGAATAGCCGAGTTACAATTACAACGTGATATGGGATTACTTAAAATCGATGAAAAAGGCTTATGGCAGGAGTATAAGCCGGAGGAAATCGAAGATGTCAATGAATAATACAAAATCCGGATTTATCAAGGGTAAAACTTCAAAAATAATAATAGCTGTTACTTCAGCGGTCATTATCGGCGGTATTATCTTATGGTTAGATAAATCAAAAACAGGCGCTGATCCCATCGGGGAATCGGTAACGTTTGCCGCAAAGCGCGGGCCATTGAAAATCAGCATAACCGAGTCCGGCACTATTAAAGCCAGAGACCAGGTCATCCTCAAAAGCGAGGTTGAAGGCAGAACGTCTATCATTTCGCTCATACCGGAAGGTGCAGCAGTCAAAAAAGGCGATCTGCTGGTTGAGCTGGATGCCAGTTCATTGCTGGATAGCAAAATTGACCAGGAGATACGGGCACAAAATGCGGAAGCTTCTTACGTCAGTTCCAAAGAGAATCTTGCCGTTGTGGAGAATCAGGCCAAGAGTGATAATGATAAAGCCCAATTGACCTTTCAATTTGCCAAGCTTGACCTGAAAAAATATATAGACCCGAATGGTGAATATGAAAATCAATTGAAAGAAATGCAATCAGAAATCACACTAGCGAATGAAGAACTTACTCGTGCGGAAAAAGAAAGAGATTCGGCCAGCAAACTTTTCAAAGAAAAGTATATTTCACAAACTGAACAACAGGAGTACGAACTAGCTTTTAAAAAATGGGATCTGAAACTTCAAGTGGCGCAAAGCAACCTGGAATTACTGAAAAACTTCACTTACAAGAGAAACTTAGCTCAACTCGAAAGTGATGTAAGTCAGGCGGAAATGGCTCTGGAGCGAACAACACGAAAAGCCAAGGCGGATATTGTACAAGCTGAAGCCGATCTTAAGGCCAAAGAAGCAGAATACAAACGTCAGCAGAGCAAGCTTGAGAAAATTGAAGACCAGATTAACAAGACAAAAATTTATGCTCCGGTTGACGGGTTGGTGATTTACGCTACCAGTGCTCAGAGAGCCGGCTGGCGAGGGGTGGAACCTCTGGATGAAGGTCAGGAAGTCCGTGAACGTCAGGAATTGATATATCTTCCCACCGCTGCGTCGTCGAAGGTCGAAGTAGACATCCATGAATCCAGTCTCGAAAGAATTCGGCCTGGTCTGGCGGCAATAATAACTGTTGACGCACTAGCTGGAAAGAAGTTTTATGGCAGCGTTGCTCGCATTGCACCTCTACCCGATGCCCGGAGTATGTGGATGAATCCGGACCTAAAGGTTTATAATGCTGATATTTATCTGGAAAACAATGACAGCTCTCTTCGCACAGGGATGAGCTGCCAGACGGAAATTATAATAGAACAATATGATGACGCTGTATATATCCCCGTTCAATGCGTTCTTCGAGTCAGGGGAGAAAGTACTGTTTATGTCCTGAATGGTAAAAGCCCGGAACCTCGCAAGGTTGAAATAGGCTTAGACAATAATAATATGGTACGAATCATAAGCGGTCTTAAAGAAGGCGAAATTGTGTTGTTGACCCCACCGTTGAAAACTGCCGGCACCGACTTTTCCATGGATGCTAATGCCATCGCCCTCGAAAGGATTCCTGCCGAGGAAAAAACGCCCGAAGATAAATCCGTGGAACAGAACCCGGCGGAAAAAGCACCGGAGGAACTTAAGCCTGAGCAGGATGTGGAAAAAATGCGTCAAAGATTTGAAAGCATGTCGCCCGAGGAAAGAGAAAAGATGCGAAATAGAGTTCGGGGAGGTGAGAATAAACCGGAAATGCAAAGATGAATGATCGGCCAGTGCCAGGGAGTAATTCTGAAATAATCCAACTTGTAAATGCGCATAAAGTCTATCAAATGGGGGGACAACAAGTCAATGCCCTGGCAGGGGTTACAGTATCTTTCAGACGCGGCAGCTTTTGGGCAATCATGGGTCCGAGCGGCTCCGGAAAAAGCACCATGATGAATATCCTCGGCTGTCTGGATCATTTAACCGCGGGGCGTTATATTCTCGAAGGGCAGGATGTCAGCACTGTGGATGACGATAGTCTCAGCGAACTTAGGCTCAGGCATCTGGGTTTTATTTTTCAAAGTTTTAACCTTATACCGCAATTGACGGTTCAGAGAAACATTGAACTTCCTTTATACTATCTTGGATGGGATGCAGGTCGCAGCGCTGAGCGTGCCAGGGAACTTGCCTCTCAAGTCGGCCTTGAGGGCAGGCTGGAGCACCGACCAACTGAACTATCCGGAGGTCAAATGCAGCGAGTTGCTATCGCAAGAGCACTTGCTAACGAGCCGCAAATACTTTTTGCCGACGAGCCTACAGGAAATCTTGACACTGCGACAGGCGAACAGATACTGGAATTGCTGACCAAGCTCAATGAGCAGGGCAAGACAATCATCATGGTGACTCATGAAGCCCATATAGCCGCATACGCTAAACAGAGGCTCCATATGCTTGATGGATTGATTGATAAAATTGACGGGGACAGTCATGAAGCGGAATAGGTTTGTCCGAAATATTTCATTAGGTGTTGAAAACCTGCTGCTCCATAAGCTCCGCTCGTTCCTGACGATGCTGGGTGTTGTCTTCGGTGTTGGAAGTGTCGTTGCGATGTTATCGGTTGGTGAAGGGGCCAGCAAAGAGGCCCTTGAACAGATTCGAAAACTCGGCAGCAACAACATAATTGTCTCGTCAATTAAATCTGTGGAAGAAGAGGCTATGACCACGACTCATTCCCACCTGAGCATATATGGCTTGACATACCAGGACCACATCAGAATAGCTCAAACCTTTAATACTATAAAACAAACAGCTCCTGTAAAACTTATACGCAAAGAAGGGCGTCTTGGCACCAGAGTGCTTGAATTGCGCGTAGTTGGAACGACTTCGGCATGGTTCGATCTGATAAGGAGGCCTATCATTGCAGGACGAGTACTTTTAAGTTCTGACGAAAAAGATCGGGCACCTGTAGCAGTTCTCACCGAATTCGGTGCGAGAAAGCTTCTGGCCACTCAAAACACCATAGGGCAGTTTCTTCGCATAGGGGGAGACTATTTTGAGGTTATCGGGATTATAAAGAGCGAAAGCGGACAGGCAGGAAACATTCAAATACCGGACCAGCAGGTTGATGCTTACATACCAATAGATGTGGCGCGCATCTATTTTGGTGATGTGATGACCAGAATAACTTCCGGTTCGTTCGAGCGGGAAATGGTGGAGCTGCACCAGATTATCGTTCAGGTTGATGCGAGAGAGAAAGTCGAATCCACCGCCAAAGGGATTGAAGAAATGATCAAGCGTTTTCACAAGAAAAAAGATTATATTATCAGTGTGCCTCTGGCTTTACTGAAACAGGCTGAAGAAACCAAACGAATTTTCAATATTGTGCTGGGCTCGATTGCCTGTATAAGCTTACTCGTCGGTGGAATCGGGATTATGAATATCATGCTGGCTTCGGTAACAGAGCGAACCCGCGAAATCGGCATCCGGCGTGCAATCGGCGCCAAGAGGAAGCAGATTATCCTTCAGTTCCTGATTGAGACAGTAGTGCTTTCCACAATCGGGGGGTTTATCGGGATCGGCCTGGGAGTTCTCATGCCGGTGGTGATAACATATTTTGCCGGCATGCCCACGGTTATTACATCAGGCAGCATCGCATTGCCTTTGGCTATCAGTCTGGCTGTGGGTATTATTTTCGGATTATATCCTGCTATACGTGCAGCCAAAGTAGATCCCATAATTGCCCTTCGGCATGAATAATAGCCGGCTGAGTACTATCCCGCTAAAATCCTGAAAAACCTGCCAAAACCGCGATTTGCGACTGGCAACCCTATCCTCACCAGCCCTACTTCACACTGTTTTAATAGAACCGGGGGCGACTCTAAAACCACCAACAGTTCAGGACCCTAGTAGTATTATTTCTAAGTCTATGTCAAAGCCGGAGTTAAATGAAACCCCTTTTTGGGGCGGGGTGTCCTTAATTTAACAAGGATGGCAACCGTGTCGTAGAAATGCATAGATAAAGCCGGGATTTTTTTGTTTCGCAGGTCAAGTTACTACAAGGATTAAGGGCAAAATAGAAAAGCCGGCAAAAAAAATTGTGGTTTTCTCTTTCACTTTGGAGTGTATATGACTATATTAAAGATATATGTTTTTCAACAATATGTTGAATTACTCACTTTCATAATACCATATATGGTGTAGGCGATAGTATTTCACAGGGAGGTATGAAATGTCGGCAAGTGTAGGGCCTAAAAAGGGCGAAGGAATCGCCGAATCTGCAGCAGGCAGTTATGCAACCAAAGGTCTGAGTATCGAGCGTCATTTTACCAGGAAAGGCGTTCACCCTTTTGAGCAGATCGAATGGGAGGTGCGCTCTGCCAGGATTACCAGCGACAGCGGCGAGGTGATCTTCGAACAGAACGACATTGAAGTACCTGCCGAGTGGAGCCAACTGGCTACCAAGGTTGTTGTCAGCAAATATTTCTACGGTGATAAATCCGAGGGACAGCGAGAACACTCTGCTAAGCAGTTGATTCACCGTGTATGCCGTACAATTGCCGACAGGGGCAAAAAAGACGGCTACTTCATGACGGACGAAGATGCCGAGACATTCTACAATGAGCTGACTTGGCTGTGTATTAATCAGTACGGTGCGTTTAATTCGCCGGTGTGGTTCAACGTCGGCCTGTATGATGTTTACGGCATTGAAGGCAGTCCACACAACTTTCATTGGGACAAGCAACAGGGTGAGGCAGTATTGTGCAGAAACAGTTACGAATATCCGCAGGCATCGGCGTGCTTTATTCAATCGGTTAAGGATACCATGGGGGACATCATGCGACTTGCACAGAGTGAGGCGATGCTTTTCAAGCACGGCTCGGGAACAGGCACCGATCTTTCGACACTTCGCAGCAGCCGGGAAAAGCTTGCAGGCGGCGGGAAACCTTCGGGGCCGTTGAGCTTCATGCGGGTTTACGACCAGATAGCTGCTGTCGTAAAATCCGGCGGAAAGACACGCCGTGCCGCGAAAATGCAGTCTTTGAAGGTAGATCACCCCGATATCAGGGAGTTTATAACATGTAAAGCCGAAGAGGAGAAAAAAGCGTGGACTCTGATCGACGCAGGTTACGGCGGTGACTATAATAACGAAGCGTACGGCAGCGTTATGTTCCAGAATTCAAACCTGTCGGTCCGTGTTACTGACGAGTTCATGAATGCAGTTGAAAAGGACCTGACCTGGACTACCAGAGAAGTAACAAGCGGAAAGGATTCTGTAGAATATCAAGCTTCAGAATTACTGGAACTGATCGCGGAAGGCACGAGAATCTGCGGCGATCCCGGTATCCAGTACGACAGCACAATCAACCGCTGGCACACTTGTCCGAACTCCGGCAGAATCAATGCATCGAATCCATGCAGCGAATACATGTTTCTGGATGATTCAGCATGCAACCTGGCATCGTTGAACCTGATGAAATTCCGCAGGGAGGACGGCAGCTTTGATGTCGAATCTTTCAAAAAGGCTGTCAGAATATTCATTATCGCCCAGGACATCCTGGTTGATAACGGCAGTTACCCGGAAAAACTTATCACCGTCAACAGCCACAAATTCCGTCCTCTGGGACTGGGTTTTGCCAATCTCGGCAGTTTAGTTATGAGCCTGGCGCTTCCTTATGACTCAGAGGAAGCCAGGGCACTGGCTTCGGCGATTACGGCAATACTGACCGGCACAGCATACGAGGCAAGTGCCGAACTGGCATGGGTCCTTGGGACCTTTGAAGAATTCGAGAAGAATCGTGAACCGATACTGAAAGTTATCAATATGCACTGCGAACACGTACGTAATATCCCCGAATCACATTGTCCTGACTATCTGATCCATGCAGCAAAGGATGCGTGGGACGCAGCGATGGATTCCGGCAGTCAACACGGATTCCGCAACGCTCAGGCAACGGTTATTGCTCCCACAGGCACAATCGGGTTTATGATGGACTGTGATACGACAGGCATCGAGCCTGATATTGCCCTTGTTAAATACAAACTGCTTGCCGGTGGCGGCATGCTGAAAATCATCAACAAGACCGTCCCAATGGCCTTGGAAAAGCTGGGTTATGGCGCCGAAGATATTAAACAAATCATCGAAGATATCGACAGCGATGAAACAATCGAGACATCAAAGAAACTTCTGCCTGATCACCAACCCATATTTGATTGTTCCTTCAAGCCCCGAAACGGAAAAAGATTTATCAATTACGATGCTCATCTTAAGATGATGGCTGCCGTACAGCCTTTTATTTCCGGTGCGATCAGTAAAACGATAAATATGCCGCACGAAAGCACAACCGAAGATATTATCAAAGCCTACAAGGACGGGTGGAAGCTCGGACTCAAAGCGGTAGCCATTTATCGTGACGGTTCCAAGCGGCTCCAGCCGGTGCAAACAAAAAAGCACGACAACAACAAAGCTAAAGGCCCAAAAGAAGCAGTCGAGCAGGCTCGTCCGTTCAGACGACGATTGAGTGAAACCAGAAACAGTATAACCCACAAGTTTTCCGTTGTGAGCCATGAAGGATACCTGACAGTGGGTCTGTATGAGGATGGACAGCCTGGTGAACTATTTATCACAATGGCCAAGGAAGGCAGCACGGTTGGAGGGCTGATGGACGTAATCGGCACGTGTGTATCAATGGCGCTTCAGTATGGTGTGCCGCTGATAACACTGGTTGAAAAATTCAGACACGCCCGCTTCGAGCCGGCAGGTATGACCTCAAACAAGGAAATACCATTCGCCAAGAGTATCATTGACTATATTTTCTGCTGGCTGGGTTGTCAGTTTATCCCCGGCTATGCGGAAAAGAACATCCCGAATCACGGCGGTGCGACGAAACCCGTAAATAAAACAGCTACTACAGCCAAGCAGCTCGTCGAGAAAACCAAGGATCTGGCCAAAAAGATAGCTGAAGTAAAGGCGATTGAGGAAAAAAGTTCAGTTACAGAAGGCCTGGTGCACGACCGGGCTTTGCCTCGGGCATCTTCAGGTCAGGGCTATATCCCCAGAAGGACAAGCCTGGTAAACCCCTCTTCGGCAGTCAAGACCGTCCTGCAGACAACCACATCGCTAATGCAGCAGTTCAACTCCCAGTTCGAGGATTTCCAGTCCGATGCCCCGGCATGTGACATCTGCGGGTCTATAACGGTTCGCAACGGAACATGCTACAAGTGCTTTAACTGCGGTAATTCCATGGGTTGTTCCTGACGGGCAATCGAACACAATTTGTTTCAGGTGTACTCAACCAAAAATTTACTTGTGTGACTGTCAGAGAGCTTGTATATTAAATGGTTCAAAGATGGTTATGTAAATGTTTTTTATGGGAGATTGAATCATGTTTTACAAAATTTTGTTGCGGGCGGGGCTGTTTGTGCTGCTTTTAAGTATTGTTTCCTGTTCGTCGCAGGAACCTGCTGCAAAAGAAGCCAAGCCCTCCACACAAGAAGCCCAAGAGGCTATTGAGCCGGCGGCAGTTATCGAACCGGCGCAGGAAAGTGAGGCAGCCAGTGAGGAGGCTGCAATGCCGGAGGAAATGACACAAAAGGGTGTCGATCCTAATGAGTTTGTGGTCAGTTTCAACGGAAAAAAACTTACGTTGGAGCAGATCAACTGGGTAGTTCCCCCAAATGCGAACGCAGATATGATGGGTGGTTTCGCACAATACTGGCTGGACGGCCAGATACTGTATGAAGAGGCGGTGAAGCGCGGGCTAGGCGACAGCGAGAAGGTGAAGTTTCTTGTGAACTACCAGTTAGCACAAGTTTACGCCAAGGAGCTTGTTGAGCAGATTCGGGATTCGGTAACAGTAAGTGACGCCGATGTTGAGAAGTATTATGATGAAAATAAAGAGACAAGCCAGATGCTGAGTGACCCGCTTCGGCTGAGTTTTTCACACGTCAAGGTGAACACACTGAAAGAGGCTCAGGCAGTACGGGAGCGACTCGCCGGCGGCGCTAATATAAATGAGCTTGCAAAGGAACTGTCGAAAGATCGCGATGCTGCAAAGGGCGGAAAGGTCGAAAATTTCGTAGAGAATGGTGTTCTCAACCGCTTCGGCCAGAGCTTTCTTGACGGGCTTAAAGAGGCTAAAGTCGGTGACGTAATCGGCCCGACTACGGATAAGCGCGGCCAGTATGAAGTTGCGGCTCTTGAGGGCATCACACCGGCTGCAGTAAAGCCGTTTGCCGATGTCAAGGAGAATATACGCTCGACACTTACTCGACAGGAGCAAGGCAAGGCTATTGAGGAACTCATCAACTCGCTGAAGTCTCAGGCAGAGGGACGCATTGTAAAATCAACGCTGCTTATCGAAGCGGAAGAAAAAGCCGCTCAGCGACAAAAAGCAGGTCCTTCCGGAGGACCTCGTTAAGCGGTATAACCAGGCAGTTGACAACGTCAAATGAATAGAGGACAATGCTGTCCGTTGGTTAGCTGCAGGCAACACGGTATGTTACAAGGCTGCTTCTAATTAGTTTCATCCACGAAGCAGCCTTTTTCTTTTTTCATGCTATTCGAGAGGCTTACTAACATCGTCATGAGCTGTGCTACCTTGCGGCATAGCAGAAGTTGAAGGCAACGGCTCCCCAGCGAGCCGGAAATTCTCCCTGCTTGTGTCCTGGTCATTGTCTTCCGTAAGCTTCGCTATCACCCGTTCGGGATTTTGAATATACTCAGCAACCCGCTGATAATCTATAGCACCGTTACAGTCCTGCTCGTATTCGAAGATTGTTTTGCCATAGCTTGGAGCCTCGGCCAGTTTAACATTGCACCGGACCTGTATGGGCATAATATGGGCGTCGGCCCAGGGGAAGTCGGTATTTCTTGCGCTGTTCAGAAACTGCTCAATGTCGGCTTTTATTTCGCTTGACAGAGATGTCCTCCTGTCAAACATGCACAGCAGAATAGCAGTTACCTTTAAGTTCGAGTTTATCCTTTTGCCGACCAGATCGACTGTCTGGAGGAGTTTGCCAAGCCCCTGAAGGGCGAGGAAATGCGGAAGAAGCGGGATAATGATTTCGTTTACTGCCGCGAGCGCATTCAACGTCAGCAGGCCCAGTGAAGGAGGACAGTCAATAACAATATAGTCCAGCTTTGCAGCGGAGTGTTTTATGGCCTCTCGCAATATTGTCTCCCGTCCGACAACGCTTACCAGTTCGGTTTCAGCACCCACGAGGTCTATGTTTGCCGGCAAAATGTATAAATTCTCTCTTGCGGCTGTCAAGACATCATCAAAAGCTGTCGACTGAGTTAAAACATGATACGTGCTTAGCTCTATCTGCTCCGGCTGAAGGCCGAAATGGATTGTCAGGTGCGCCTGCGGATCAAGGTCGATCACAGCGACTTTTGCGCCTGCCATAGCCAGGGCAGCCGAGACATTTGCCACGGTAGTTGTTTTTCCGACACCCCCTTTTTGGTTAATTACAGCTATTGTTCTCAAGGCCTTTTCTCGCTTGGCATATCTTATGGTAAAGCGTTTTCTGCAGAACTGTTTTGAGGCAACTTTTTCTGTATCGCATCAAGCACTCCATTTACGAATCCAGGTGCCTGCTGAGAGCTGAACTTCTTGGCAATTTCGATCGCTTCATTTATAACCACTTTATGGGGAATATCACAGCAGAACCTCATCTGGAAGACAGCCAGGCGCAATATGCTCTTGTCGACACGTGAAAGACGTGACAGGTCCCATTTTATCATTGCAGAACTGATAAGCTCGTCGCACAGTCGAAGGTTTTCCCATGTCTGTCTGATCCAGCTATCGGCAAGTTTTCTTACATGTTCATCAGGTGAGTTTTCTACGAGGAACCGATCTATATCCTGCTGGAGCAATCCGTCACCCTGCACATCAAGCTGGTAAAGCACCTGCATAGCCAGTTCTCTTGCTCTGGTTCTTTTGTCCATGGCGTATCTCAGCTCAAGTGCATCCTGCAGTGCCGGTTATCATAATCTTGTCAAATCTGCTTGATAACGTTTGCCATTTCGATTGCTGACATTGCAGCGCTTGTCCCGGCATTTCCCGCCTTTGTGCCGGCTCTTTCGATGGCCTGTTCGATCGTCTCACAGGTCAGAACGCCGAAAATTGTGGGCACAGCGGTATCGTAATTTATCTGTGCGATGCCCCTGGAAACCTGCTGGCAGACATAATCATAATGGCTTGTATGCCCTCTGATTGCAGCTCCGAGACAGATTACGGCGTTGTATTTTCCGCTTTGTGCGAGTTTTTTTGCCGCGATGGTTATCTCACATGAGCCGGGAACCCAGACAACCGTAATTTGATCGTCTTTGGCTCCATGCCGTTCAAGGCAGTCAAGGGCACCTGCGAGCAGCTTTGAGGAGATAAACTCATTAAACCTGCTTACAACTATGGCGAAATGGTTATCCCCCGCCAGAAGCTGACCTTTTATCTGCTTTGCCATATTATATCACTCCAAATATTACCGTTTGGCACTTTTACAAAGCTGCAGGATATTATAAGACCATTATGTTACTTTTTCCAGAAAAAACTTTGGTTTCAGACAAATCCTGCTAAATGGGCATAAAGCAGGTAATGTGCATTGATTAAGTGCCGATAAAATGAGTGAGCCGGTGCGTCTGACAATGGAGGTATCACAGGCGGAGGTTTTTCCGGGAATATGGCTGGATGCAGCAGGACACCTGCAGCAGTTTACAACAACAAGGGTTGCAGAGGATGGATTGATGTATTTCGAAGATGATGAGTATGGCTGCTGGGACAATGCCGAGCAGAAGGCCCAAACGGCATTTGAACTGTACGAGGCTGGGCAGTTGGGGCAGGCACTTGAGAATCTGGAAGAGGCGATTAAGATTAATCCCACCAATAGCTCATGGCATTTCAATAAGGCACTTACACTCGACGCGCTTGACCGTTTCGACGAAGCGATAGAGGAGTACAAACTCGCGCTGGAGCTTGAGGGAGATGATCTGGAAATACTAAACTGTCTTGCAGTCGATTATACACGGACGGGCTTTTACGACCTGTCCCTGGAGATATTCGAGCGGATCGAACAACTTGATCCTTCTTTTGAGCCTTGTTACTGCAACAGGATAATAACGTATACAGAGATAGAAGAACACGACAAGGCAGAAGAAATGTTCTATATCGCCCAGCAGATTAATGAGGATTGCCCACTTTGCTACTATAATATCGGAAATTCCCTTTTCAGTCGCGGCGAATATAAAAAGGCGATATGGTGCTGGGGGCGTACCGCGATGCTCGAACCTAATCATCCTCAGATCAATTACCGTATAGCACAGGCTTACTGGGCCGATGAAAACATTGAAAACGCGCGTGAATATTTCCTGGCAGAACTGCGCAAAAACCCGAGCGATGTCGACACAACTCTTGACTACGGCGTTTTTCTCCTGGAGCAGGGCGAGATCTCTTCTGCGCAGGAGAAATTTAACCGGCTGCTGGAATTTTCGCCGGAGTTTGCACCGGCGTTTAATTATCTCGGCGAAATTGCGCTGAACTGTGGGAAATATAAACTGGCGCAGGAATTGTACAGTAAGGCAATTGAGAAAAACAAAGACCTTGTCGGCCCCCGTTATCGCCTGGCCCAATGTGCACTTGCCTCCGGGGACATCAATACAGCAAAAGAACTGCTGCTTTCGGAGGTCAAACTCGAGCCTGCCAGTTGTGACGCCCTGCTGTCGATGGGCTCAATGTTTCTAAAAATGGATGAGATTGAGGCCGCTGTACATTGTTTTCTCCGCGTAATCGATGAGGACCACGAGAATGTAAAAGCACTTTATTATCTCGGGATAGCCCTTGCAGCACGCGAGCAATACGAGGATGCGGCGGATTTCCTGGAACATGCCCTCGAAGCTGAGCCGGACAATCCCGCTATCCTTAAGACCTGTGCAAGAGTATACGCCCAGATGGGGAGGCTGGCAGAAGCTTCCGAAAAGGTAGCAGCAGCACGAACTGCCGGAGGAATCGATCGGGACATCGGGGTGCTTGGTGCAAGCCTCCGCATTGAGCAATGCTGGGAAAAGATAAAAGAAGCCGCCGCCCTATTCGGCCTGATGAGAAAATGATGGACCAAAAGCTCTTAACACCACTTAGGCCTGTCTGAACAGCTATTATTCCGGTTTTGAAGAATATGCAGTCTGACCCAAGGCGATACGTTTCAGATCTTGCTTTACTGCCTCACAAGGAAAGGGCTGCAAGGTCGGGGGGGCAAACACTTGCAGCCCTGCTGGAATTACTATGTCGTCAATTTTAAGTTAAACTGCCAGGCAATGTGTCGGACTTTGGCAATTTGATTGTCGCATGAAATAAAAAATAGCAAGCCACCTGAATAAGACGGCATGTCTGCTAAGGCCGATATAGCGGATACAAAAACATACCACGGTTTGCAAAGGTTTTGTTTCCTGATAATCATCACCACCGGCAAGTCGCTTTCTTAATCCCCATCAGACAGCAGACGCCTCACTGCGATGCGTCTGTCAACGGATATAATTATACCCCAGATAAAAGTTCGAATCAAATGTTTTGTTTTGGCAGACCTTTTTTTGAAAAAAATAAGCTTAATCACCTGACTGGCCCTGTTTTTATCGGCAGTATGAAAAAACTTTTTGGTGGCAAAAGTCTGTCCTCAAGCTATAATGTCTGGTAATTGTATTAGCAGACCGCATTATGGCTTTATGAGGGATATGACCGGTGAAGAGGCCTAAATTCACTATAGTAGGTGCAGGCAACGTGGGAGCGGCCGCAACACAGATTGCCGCGACACAGCACCTGGGTGATATTGTACTGGTGGATATTGTTGAAGGACTGGCTGCAGGAAAAGCACTTGACCTCGCTGAAGCAGCACCGATCCAGTTGTATGACTGTAAAATTTCGGGCGACAGCAAATGGGACGACACTGCCGGAAGTGATATAGTAATAGTTACCAGCGGCTTGCCGCGGAAGCCCGGCATGAGTCGCGATGATCTTCTGGCAAAAAATACCGCTATCGTCAGAGACGTTGCCGAAAAGATAAAACGATATTCGCCGGATTCATTTGTTATCGTTGTGTGCAACCCGCTCGATGCGATGGTTTATGCTGTTTCAAAAGTAACCGGTTTTGACAAAAACCGGATCGTGGGCATGGCAGGAGCCCTTGATTCCGCGAGGTTCAACTGTTTCATTGCCGCTGAACTGGGCTGCAGCGTCGAGGACATCCAAGGCCTTCTACTGGGCGGTCATGGAGATGATATGGTTCCGCTGCCTCGCTACACATCTGTCAGAGGAATACCCCTTACCGAGCTAATGGACAGCAACACGATCAGGCGTATCGTTGAAAGAACCAGAAAGGGAGGCATCGAAATTGTCAACCTTCTGGGCTACAGCGCCTACTACGCGCCTGCGGCAGGCGCCGTAAAAATGGCTGAAGCAATCATCAGGGACAAGAAAAGCCTGATCCCCTGTTGTGCTTATTGCCTCAAGCAGTATAATGCCGGCGGATACTTCGTTGGGGTTCCGGCTGTGCTTGGTGCCGGCGGAGTTGAAAAGATTATTGAACTTGATTTGAACGACCGGGAACGTGCCGAATTCCAAGAGTCACTGGCCCACGTCAAGTACCTTGTAAATAAAGTTGATACGATTTTGGCTTGATTAACACCTTATAGAACCGAAGGGGTATTCATGCCAAAGTATCCTGTTAGGCCTGATAGACTCGCGGCCACATCGGAAGCACCGGGTATCGGTAGCTCCCAGCGAGTCGGCTTAAATTTCGGTTGATACATTTGCTGTAGTCTTTTCAGGAAATTTACTGACAAAAGCCAAGATGGAACTGGTTATCAGTTTGAAGTAATCAGCAGTTAGTTTCAGGGCAATTTGATGAAATTGATAAAAGAGATAAAAGAAGCGGAAGACAAGGGCCGGGAAATCGTCGAACAGGCCAAACAGAATGTTGCTAAACTCGAACAGCAGGCAGACACTGTCCGAAAGCAGCAGCTTAGTGAGGCTGAGCAGCAGCGAAAAACAAAAATAGCGAAAGCTATAACTGCTGCACAAGCGGATGTTGAAAAGCAGGTCGCTCAAATGAAAAACTCCACACAACAACAGCTAGAGAAGCTGGATCGCAGAGCTCGACCACGAATGGATAGCGCCGTTGCGAAGATTCTTGATTACCTGAAAAGCTCACTTTAATTGTGAAAGACTGAAGATGGCAATTGCAGCAATGACCAAAGTTCTGCTTGCATCGCATAAAAGTGAAGCTGCTGCGCTGCTTGAGCAACTTCAGCAACAAGGCATACTTCAGGTTCTCAATGCTCAGGAAGCAATGATCAGCAAGGAATGGCCTGAACTGCTTGTGGAGGACAACAAGGCCAGAAATATCGAAGATATTGTGATTCGCCTGGAACGGGGGATAAGATTCCTCAAAACTTATACCGCAGAAAAAGGCGGTTTACTTAAGGTTCTTGCGCCTTTGACTGTAATAGAGCAGAAACAGTACAGCAATGTAGTAACCACCGATGATGCCCTGAAGCTTCTTGAAGAAGCGGAAAAATGCGAAAAGCAGATCGATCATCTCCTTGGTGAGCTGGAAAGCAATTCAAATAAAGCTGCGACGCTTGAGCCCTGGAAGGAGCTTGCGGTTCCCGTTGAGCAGTTTAGCGAGCTTCAGCAGGCTTCAGCAGTTGCGGGCTTCCTCACCGCTGCCCATTTCGAAGAAACACTGGCTCAGATTTCCTCAGCGGGCGCCGTCGTCGAGAAGATCGGCTTGTCACACAACCGTATTGCCGTTGTGGTAGCGGTGTTAAAAGAAAATTTTGCCGACGTCCAGAAAATTCTTCGCACCGCCGATTTTGAGCACGTTAGCTTTGAAGAAATGCAGGGTACACCGGCCGAAATGCTCAAGGAAATAAATGACAAAATTGAGGTGATCAAAAATGATTTGCAGGAGCAACGCCGAAAGGCGCACAACCTTGCAAAGGAGAGATTGAAACTTTGTATCCTGTTTGATCATTACCACAACCTTCTGGGAAGGGAGTGGGCAAGAACCGGCGCCCCCGGTACGGAACACAGCACGCTGTTTGAAGGCTGGGTTCGCAAAAAGGATCTGCTGCGGCTCAAGGAAATCGTCACGAAGTATCCGGCGTCAAATGTGATTCAGATCGAGCCCGCTGCCGATGAACAGGTTCCGGTAGATATCGAAAACAAAAGACTGATACGACCATTTGAGGTGATAACCCGCCTGTACGGCATGCCGCAGTATTTCGAAGTGGATCCCACATCCCTGCTGGCACCGTTCTTTGCGATATTTTTTGCACTGTGTCTTTCTGATGCGGGTTACGGCCTGATCATAATCGCCCTTTCGTCATTTTTCATATGGAAAATGCAGGGTGATAAAAAGCTTATGTGGCTGCTGCTGGTCTGTTCGCTTCTTGCCATCGGTGCTGGCGCAATAACAGGGGGCTGGTTTGGAAGCGGTCTGCACGACCTGGCTGTCATGTGGAATCTGCCGGTTGTTGCGCACGCTCTCGATTCGGCGATATGGTTTGATCCCCTCAAGGAACCCATGACCTTCTTCAAACTTGCTATAGCCCTGGGATACATACAGATTATCGTCGGCCTTTCAATCGGTTTCATACACAATCTGAGAAGAAAAGAATTCGCTGCCGCCATTTGCGACCAGCTCACATGGATCGTAATGCTCAATTCCATCGCTATCTGGGCAGGCAGTAAAATGGGCCTGCTGCCCCATCATGCCGGATCCGTCTCCGGGTGGATAAGTTTCATACCGGCGATGGGAATACTTTTCTTCAGCCAGAGAGAAGGGACAATAGCGACAAGACTCGCAATGGGTGCTTACAGCCTTTTTAGCACCATCTTCTATCTGGGCGACATATTAAGTTATTTGAGGCTGATGGCACTTGGCATGGCCAGCGGCGGTGTGGCGATGGCTATAAATGTGCTCGCAAAAACCGTTAGAGGTATACCCTATGTGGGTCTGCTATTTGCGATAGTTCTTTTGGTTGTCGGACATATCGGTAACACCCTCATGTCTGCTCTTGGAGCGTTTGTACATACCATGCGTCTTCAGTTCGTTGAGTATTTCCCGAAATTCCTTATTGGCGGTGGAAAGGAATTTACACCGCTTAAACTTGACTATAAACACGTAAAAATTATGAAGAACTAGCAAATCAAGAAAGATGAGGTTTTGGTATGGATGGATTGGGTAATGCATTAGCCTTTTTAGGCGCAGCTTTGGCGGCACTTCTGGCCGGTTCAGGCTCATCTGTCGGCATCGGCATCTCAGGAAGGGCTGCCGCGGGTGTTCTTACCGAAAAACCGGAACGGTACGGCCTTAACTTCATGCTGGTCGTTCTGCCGGGCACACAGGGCATATACGGCCTGGTCGTGGCTATGATGCTCATGAACAGTATGGGCCTGTTTACACAGGCATACTCCGTATCGCTGAACGTATGGCAGGGATTGACGATGCTGGCAGCATGCCTTCCCGTTGGAATTGCAGGCCTTGTAAGTGCGATCCATCAGGGCAAGGTTTGCGCCGGCGGCATACTCATGGCAGCGAAACGGCCGGAAATGGCCTTCAAAGCCGGTGCTGTATATGCCGTTATGGTCGAACTGTACGCATTGTTCGGAATGCTTGTAAGTGTACTGTTACTTTTGATGGCCATCAATTGGCCTTCGGTGCAGATTACAGCCGAAGCCGCTGTCCGTTAAATTCCGAATAACCTGAAACCATATATTCTGGTGAACAGCCATGGAAGCCAAACAAGTTGTAGACAAAATAATAGCTGACGCCAACGTCGAGGCTGAAAAGATAACCCGCCAGGCCCAGAAGAAGCTCGATGCAAAAAACGAGCAGTTTAACCGGCAACTGGATGAATATAACAATAGAACCGAGCAGCTTGCTGTCGAAGCTGCCGAAGATACAAAAGCCCGGGCGCTGGCTGCTGCGCGAATGGATACAGCCATGACGGACCTGACAATGAAGAAAAAACTCCTTGATGAAGTTTTCGACGCCGCTGTAGAGAAGATAAAGACAATGCCCGATGACAGATACATTGCCCTCATGACAGCTCTGATGGAAAAAGCCATAGAAACGGGTGATGAGGAAATAATCGTCGATCCGCAGGAAAAACGCATTGACGCGTCTTTCGTACAAAAGATCAACCAAAAACAAGGTAACACCCTCAAAGGCAATCTCAGGCTAAGCAGTAACCGCGCAAATATCGGTGCGGGATTCATTCTTCAGCGAAACAAGGTGAGAATCAATGCAGGTGCCAAAGTACTTGTCACGATGGCCAGGGAAAACCTTGAAACAAAATTGGCAAAAGAATTGTTTGAATAATATTACTTGTTAAAAGGATCAGTCTGAATAGTGATAAACAGTTTCAGTCCAAAACCTGTGATGCAGTTTTGCCGCCTGCCGTCTGTCGGGCAGGAAGACTGGCGATACACCTTCGCCACTGCTTATGTACGGTCGCTGGAAACAAATATGCTCTCCAGAGCAGTATTTACGGATATTATCAACGCGCCTGATTTCGACCGAGCACTGGATGAGCTTTTTTCCACCGAATACGCACCGCAGGAAAAGAGCCTGCAGGCTGTCGAACAGGTGCTCACGCAAAAACGAACCGAAGCCCGTAAACTTTTTGAGAATCTCATCATCGACGAAGAAATCATCGAGGTATTCAAGGCCAGGGTTGATTTTTCCAATATGCGGCTGGCCCTGCGGCGAAGACTCACCGAACGACCAATCGGCACCGATTACTGCAGCGAAGGAAATGTCCCGCTGGAACTTTTCGAGCAGGTTTTCGAGCAGGAAGATTATGTTCTCATGCCCGAATATGTCCAAGATGCCGTCGAACAGGGAGTCCTGCGATATTATGAAAACAGACATATCCCGCACATCGACTACGGTATTGACGACGCCCAAGCCCAGTACAACCTGCAGGTCGCACAACAAATTAACAGCGTCTTTTTGACCGAGCTTTTCCTGATGCAGATTGACCTTACCAACATCAGGACAATGCTCCGCGTAAAATGGTCTCAGGGGCAAAAGAACAACGTTTTCATCCACGGCGGGTATGTCGAGCCTGCCCTGCTTGAGCATTGTGTTGAACTTGACTATGAAGCGATAGGCCCTGTGTTCATGCCGACACCTTACGAATACATAATTGAAAACAGTATCGACTACCTGCAGAGACACAACTCGTTCCTGCGACTCGAAGCACTGTGCGACAATCATCTTCAAGAATTTCTCCGAAGCACCTTCGAAATTACCGCTGGTCCCCAGCCGGTCATAGCCTATCTGCTGCTCAAGGAAGATGAAATTCGTACTATCAGAATGGTCGTAACCGCGAAGAAAAATAATCTTGATACCAGGCTCGTAACGGACAGACTCGGCAGTACTTGATAAACCCGAAAATTACTTTTTATAAAGATACAACTTATGGAAGGAAAAGTTGCTGTACTTGGTGATGCAGATTTTGTCATGCCGTTCTCGGCGATGGGACTCGATACATTTACCGCTGATGACGCTGGATTGCAGGAGACAGCCCAGAAGATAATTTCTTCCGGATATGCACTTGTTATCGTCGCTGAGAATATCGCCGGGCAGCTTGAAGAGGCATTTGCTCCGGTACAGAACAAGGCTGTGCCATGTATCATCGTCGTGCCTTTTACGCAGGAACCTGAAGGCTTCGCGGTCAGGGCGCTAGGGAGCATGCTGAAAATGGCGACGGGCATCGACATATTGGCGAATTGAAAATGCGTTTTTGATCGAAGGTTGGACTATGGATGAAAAGCACGTTGGAAGAATAACTAAAGTGGCAGGCCCGGTCGTTATTGCTGAGGGAATGACGGCTGCAAAAATGTATAATGTTGTTCGCGTCGGCAAACAGAATCTTATAGGTGAGATTGTTGAACTCGAAGGCACGCAGGCATCTATACAGGTCTACGAGGAAACAGTAGGCATCGGGCCGGGCGAACCGGTTGTCGATACAGGTGAACCACTCAGTGTTGAATTGGGCCCGGGCCTGATACAGAGTATCTACGATGGTATTCAACGTCCGCTCGACTCGCTTTATTCAATGGAAGGGGCGTTTATGAGCAGGGGAAGCTCCATTCCAGGCCTTGACCGTAAGAAAAAATGGCATTTTCAACCGACAGTCAAGCCCGGCGAAAAAATCAGTGCAGGCGACATAATCGGTCAGGTTCAGGAAAGCACTCTACTTGCCCACAAGATAATGGCCCCGTTCGGAGTCGAAGGGATTATCGAAAAAATTACGGAAGGAGATTATACCGTTGAACAGCCTGTCGGAGTGCTGACAGCACAGGATGTCAAAAAAATCGATCTAAAAATGATGCATCGCTGGCCCGTGCGAAAGGCAAGACACATAAAAGAAAGGCTGGCGCCCAATAATATACTGCTGACCGGCCAGCGGGTCATAGATACGTTCTTCCCAATTGCCAAAGGAGGGACGGCGTGTGTGCCCGGCCCGTTTGGCACAGGAAAAACCGTTGTTCAGCACCAGCTTGCAAAATGGGTTGATGCCGACGTTGTCGTATATGTCGGATGCGGCGAACGCGGCAATGAAATGACCGATGTCTTGACGGAATTTCCGGAACTGAAAGACCCCCGAAGCGGTGAGCCGTTAATGATGCGATCCGTACTGATCGCAAATACATCCAATATGCCTGTAGCGGCAAGAGAAGCTTCTGTTTACACAGGCATCACTATCGCAGAATATTTTCGTGATATGGGTTATATTGTCGCTCTTATGGCTGACAGTACCAGCAGATGGGCAGAGGCGATGAGGGAAATCTCAACACGACTGGAGGAAATGCCCGCTGAGGAAGGCTACCCTGCGTACCTGGCTGCAAGAATTGCGGCATTTTATGAGCGGGCAGGACGTGTCAAATGTCTCGGAAGACCCGAACGACAAGGCGCTCTTTCAACAATCGGCGCAGTCAGCCCGCCAGGCGGCGATCTTTCAGACTCCGTCGTGCAGGCGACACTGCACGTGGTGAACGTTTTCTGGTCTCTGCATGGAAGACTTGCACAGCAAAGACATTTCCCGGCGATCGACTGGCTGACAAGCTATTCATTTTACAAGCAATATCTTAAGGATTCCTTCGAAGATGCCCAACAGGCAGAAGAGATGGAACAGTTTATAATCGATGCTATGGCACTTCTTGAAAAGGAATCTGAACTGCGCGAAATCGTACGCCTTGTCGGCGCAGAAGCACTTTCACCTTCGGACAGAGTCGCCCTGGAAACCGCGAAAAGTATCCGGGAAGATTATCTGCATCAGAACGCTTTTCACGATATCGACACACATAGCTCCATAGAAAAACAATACCACCTTTTGAAAACCATCCTGCACTTCCACAGGAAGTGTCTTGAAGCAATCGAAAAGGGAGTTGAAACCGCCGAACTTTTCAAGCTTGCGATTCGTGAAGATATCGCCAGGGCAAGATATATCCCCGAAGATCAACTGGAACAGATTGCAGGAATGCATGAAAAAATTGATCAGTCTGTCGAGAAACTACAGGCTGTATCTGCGTAATCCTACTGACAGGACCAGGAGTTCAGTATGCTGAAAGAGTATAAAACCGTCGCGAGTATTTCAGGGCCTCTGATGCTCGTTGAATCTGTGGACCAGGCCAAATACGGCCATATTGTTGATATCGAATTAGGCGACGGGTCAATAAGACACGGCCAGATTCTGCAGGTTGAAGCAGACAAAGTCCTTGTACAGGTGTTCGAAGGAACTGACGGCATCGATGTCGCAAACAGCACCGTCCGTTTCCTCACCAAGCCCCTGGAATTTTCGGTATCCCCCGACATACTGGGCAGGGTCTTTACAGGTCTTGGAAAACCGAAAGACAACGGGCCGGAAGTTATCGCTGAAAAACGCCTCAATATCAACGGAAATCCGATCAATCCCTTTGCCCGCGACTATCCAAATGAATTCATACAAACCGGTATTTCAACCATCGACGGCCTGAACCCCATGGTGCGAGGGCAGAAACTGCCGATCTTCTCCGGTGCCGGTCTGCCTCACGATAACATTGCTGCGCAGCTCGCAAGGCAGGCTACCGTGCTGGGAACGCAGGAGCAGTTTGCGGTAGTCTTTGCCGCGATGGGTATAACATTCGAAGCCGCCCATTTTTTCATAAATGACCTGAAAAACACCGGCGCAATCGAAAGGGCTGTATTGTTCATCAACCTTGCCAATGACCCGGCAATAGAAAGGATCGCTACTCCCCGGGCAGCCATGACAGCGGCGGAGTACCTTGCTTTCGATCGTGATATGCACGTGCTGGTTATCCTTAATGACATGACCAACTACTGTGAAGCGCTGCGACAGATAAGCGCCGCCCGAAAAGAGGTACCGGGAAGACGCGGTTATCCGGGCTATCTTTATACAGACCTGGCGACAATTTACGAACGCGCAGGCAGAATCAAAGGGAAGAAAGGTTCGATCACCCTTGCTCCGGTCCTGACGATGCCTGAAGACGACAAAACTCATCCCGTGCCCGACCTGACAGGCTATATCACTGAAGGCCAAATCATTTTGTCACGCTCCCTACATCGAAAAGCGGTATCTCCGCCTGTCGACTGCCTGCCGAGCCTGTCACGTCTAAAGGACAAAGGTATAGGCGAAGGAAAAACACGCGAAGACCATGCCGACCTTTACAACCAGCTCTATGCCGCCTATGCACGTGGAAAAGAAGCGCAGGAACTGGCGACTATTCTAGGCCAGGCCGCCTTGAGTGATGAAGACAGAAAATACATGACCTTCGCGAATGAATTTGAAACAAGATATGTCTCACAGGGATACTATGAGAACCGCTCAATAGAGCAGACACTTGATCTTGGCTGGGAACTGCTCAGCATGTTTGAAAACGCCGAACTCAAACGTATCGACATCAAGCTTATCGAAAAATACATGCCAAAATTTAGAAAATAGACAACAGCGGTACAATCAGGGAAAGATGACTTGGAAATTAACATAAATGCAACAAGAATGGAACTGCTGGCGCTTCGGCGGCGTGTACTGCTCGCCCACCGGGGGCATCGTCTGCTCAGCGAGAAACGCGATGAAATCTCCCGCCGGCTTATCCAGGTCGCAAGACAGATAAAGCCTCTTCGCGACCGCGTGGAACAGGCTCTTCTGCAGACTTCAAGACGGTTCATGATGGCCCGGGCGATGATGGAGCCTGAAGACATCAAGGCCGCTATGGCAATACCAACGAAGAAATTCAGCCTGGCTGTCTCCTTTGCGAGCATCATGAGCGTTAAAGTCCCGCAGCTTGCAAAGGAAACAGCAGGCGATATCATCTGCTATGGCTTCGCGACCACCAGTGCGGAGCTTGATATTGCTCTCAAGTCGCTGGAAGAAGCCTTTGACATGCTCATCGAACTGGCGGAGAAGGAAAAACAGGCCAACCTGCTTGCAAAAGAGCTTCAGATGACCCGCCGAAGGGTAAATGTGCTCGAACATGTTGTGATTCCCGAACTGCATGATACAATAAAGTTCATCGCAGCCAAGCTTTCCGAAGTGGAACGTGACAACATCACCCGCCTGATGAAAATCGCCGACATCATCAGGGCATAAATCGTACTTTCGACACAAAAAAGGCCGAGCCAAATCAGTCCGGTCTTGCCTCTAAGGCAATTAAGTGGAATATTTCCCCTTTCAATCTGTCAAATTCCGCCATCAACGACATAACGATTTGCCAAATTGTCATTTCGGACAGCAAGGTTGTGCTTTTTAACTGTTCCGTCCTTTAATTTAATCTCATAAGGCACAAACCACCCTGGGTAAAGACCCGACTTGAAAGGCTCGCCCAGCGAAATAATTTCAAGGCCGCCAAGATAGGCTTTTATCCGTTGATCCACACCTGACATCGTCCAGAATTTCAGAAATTCATCCCAATCTTCTTGAGCACAAGCATTGAAAAAGACGGCGGCTGTCTCTTTGGGGCCCATTTTTTCATATTTTTCATTATTCGACAGAATTTCAGGTTGCTTGAATTGAATGATATTATCGGGTAGATTAAGTGTAAAAACTCCGTCATCAATTTGAGGGTTATATTCTATTTCAGTGGTTTCAAAAACAAGTACGTCATTTTGATCGTTGTGGACAATTATTTCAAAGCCTTCCAGTAATTTGGTTTCAGCATCAAAATGATAAATTTTCGTATGATCTGATGCATCAATGAATTTATTCTTAAGGTAGTCATTTTTATAATCACCTTTAGCCAGAATATCAACCTCAAGAGTGAGTTTTTCACGACCATCAGTGATTTCGTGGCCGATTAAAAGTTCTGTATTCTTGGCACTTTGTACATACTTATACTCACTTTCGAGAAGGTCTTTAATGTTAGCTATTCTTCCAAACCAATCGCAGTCATAACCCCTGATATAAGAAGAAGGCTCTGATTTTCCAACAACGTTGGGTCTTACAAGAAATATTGTTGAGTTGCCATCCATCACAAGTAATCTTCCAGGTTTTTCAACTTTCCATTTCACCAAACCTGATTCATCAACTTTCTTCCACAATTCAATTGGTACAAAATCATGTTCAAGTTTGATCAAAGAAAAGTTGTCCGCTGGTAAGGTTCTCATTCTAGCTTTTATGTGAATAGAGTTAAGATTTGAAATAGCTTCGACTGCTTGTGCAAACACTTCGGCTGCGGATGCTGTGGGAATGGTTTTGTTGAAAACAGTCACAGTTAAAATCACCGCGACAATTATTACTGCTGCGGTGGCGAATTTAGTAATTTTGCTGTTCATGATTTTTCTCCATATTCTAAACTGACGATTGAACCTGTCAGTTTGCTTTAACTTTTCATTTTGCTCAACTATAATCCGGTTGAAAACTGCATCTTCGAGAGTGGTTTGCTGCCAGGTTTGGCTGTCAGAAGTCAATCTTTCGCTGAGTTCTTTTAACTTCTTCAATTCGGTCTGGCAACGGCGACAATCTTTCAGATGTTCTTCAACCATTTGCCTTTGTGATTCCGATACTAGGTCTTCGGTGTATTCAACTAGTTTTTCAATACATTCTGTGCAATTCATCTTTGCACCTCTTTTACACCGCTTAGCAACTGCCTTAATTTTGTATAGGCTCTTGAAAGCTGTTTAGTAACCGTGCCTATTGGCATATCCAATTGCTCAGCAATCTGTGAGCAGGACTGTTCGCCGTAAAATCTTAGTAGAATTATTTCTCTGTAGGAATCCGGCAACTCGGCAATTGCTTTTTCCAGTTCATAATCTTCGTTTTTTTCTCTGCTCGCCTGCTTTTCAGGGCAGCCTGCATCGGTAAATTGCTTAGCATTTCTTAGCTGTTCTTTTGCCACCCGGTTTGCGATACCTAACAGCCAGGAATAGAACGAATCGCGTTTTTTTAATTCAGACAAGCCGAAATATGCCCGAACAAAGGTTTCCTGAACTGCTTCTTCAGCACAGCTTCTGTTGCCTAATTTACCTGCCAGAAAGACGAGCAAAGCTGCCTGATACCGCCGAACAAGACAGCGAAATTCGTCAGGGCAGCCATTTAGACACTGCTCAATGTAGTACTGGTCACTTTCAGCCATCAACACCTCAAAAGCCGTTAAAGAATTCGAATCCTCATTATATAGTGCAGAATATGCTGATTTTGCGACATGAAAAATAAAAAAGTTACAGAAAAGGCCGAGTCGAGGGTCGCCCGGCCTTGCAAATTAAAATGTTTCGTTTTATTCTCTTATTACAGTGGCATCATTCGGGATTTCAAACTTGAAGGTATTTTCTGGCAACTCTGGATTAAACGAAATCAACGTCCAATCCGAAAAAGGCTCTCCTTTGAAATCAGGATTATCCCATGATGTCCAGCGAATAGGTAACTTTGTCTCTAAGTCGAATGTAATCACTTCGGATTTAGCAACGCTTTTGTCATACTTGCTCGGTATCGGCACTCTGTATTTGAGAATGACTACTTCTTTACCAGTTATTTTGTCTTTACCGTACTCTAATTCCACATTTTGCATTTCTTGCTGCAAATATAAAAAGTAGTTGCTGTCCAAAAAGTCACCTATAGTTACATTTAATCTCTCGAAAATACGAACTCTCTTGGCAGATGGATCATAGTAATAGGTTCGATTTTCACTTTCATTGGCAATTATAGTATAGCCATTGTTACCGCTTTCTTGCTGAAAATCGCCAAAGAAAAATTTCCCATTACTACCTCGTCGAGCCCACATTTTTGCGTTTAATAATGTTCCTTTTTCACGAAGTATTGCTTCCACGTAAACTGAATTGACCTTCTCGAATGCTTTAATGGTTTGCTCTATGGCATAGGCTGGCTTGGCTATATGATCTAAAATAGTAACAGCAGATGCGATAATCAGTAAGACTGCCGCTACTGTAGCAAGTTTTGTTACTGGTTTATTCATAATTAGTCTCCAAATATCTGGTTGATGTTCAGCCGGTTTTTGTTTGTTCTGTTTTTTTGCTGCGATGAGCACATTGCTGAAAACTCTTTCATGAGTGTCCATATCAGTTTTGTAACGCAGTTTTTTTACGAGATTTTCTATATTTTCCGTCGGCCTCATTTTTCTGCCTCGCCATCCAATATTGACCGCAGTTTATCAATCCCATACCTGTACCGCCCCTGGGCTGTCTTGATCAAAATATCCCGTGCTTTGGCAATCTGCCTGAACTTCAAACCGCCCTGCAGACGTAAAATAATCACCTCTCGCTGCTCAAAAGGCAACAGCCTCATCGCCTCAGCCAGTCGCGCCAACTGCTCAGTCTGCATAGCCAGCTCAACCGGCCCGCGTGTGCTGCAAGCCGATTGCTCAACTAGCTCCAGTCCGACAGTTCCATGACGCTGCTCTTTTCGCAGCCGATCCCGCGAGCGATTCGCAACGCACGTTGCCAGATAGCCTTTCAGGCTCCCTCTGAGTTGAAAGCGCCCTATCGATTGTGCGAAGCGAACGAAAACCTCCTGCACAATATCTTCTGCGCCCCTGCTATTCCCAAGAAGGTTTGCCGCCAATGAGATCAGATCGTCGGCATATTTTTCGTAGATTTGCCGCAGGGCATCCATCCTGCCCTGATTGAAACGCCATATAAGCACTCTGTCCTCAAGCATCGGGCGATTCGGCCTTTTAACGTTATGTCATAACAATCGATTGCTGTATTTATAACGCTACAGCAGTATGTTTTGCTATAAACGAAACCATTTTTTCTTTTCACACCCAATAATTCATCTTTTTTCAGTTGCCTGTCCGCGCCAAAGGGCCGAAAAATTCAGGACTTACGGACTCCTTTTGTCGTTTGTTTTTCCCTTTAACTGTCTCCATAAAATGTTATAATTCTCTTCCGAAAGCATGGACTAAAAAGAACGACGAGGTTTACCGCCTCGTTTTTTACATTAGGTACAATAGCATTTATGGCAGAACAAAACGGCCAAAAGCTCCAGAGTGTTCCAGCCAAATCATTTTTGGCGGTAGGGCCGACTCTCCATTACAGCCATGCCAATGTCTTTCGATGCTGGCTCCTGTCTCTGGCGGTATTTGTTCTAGCCTGCATGTTCTGGTCGAAATTCCTCAGCGGTTCCTTCTTCTCGTTCGATTTGTTCTTTTTCACCAGGCCGCGATTCTGGCGGCTGGGAAGGCACGTCCTTAGCCCACTGAGCATCTTTGAATACCCCTGGCATATACTCGTTCTGGGGCTGCTGATGGGGATTATATCGGTAGTGCCGATACTCGTCTCCCAACTACTCAGCTTCCGCTACAGTCTCCTTTTCATCCTTTCGGTATTCTTTATCGCCAACCTTCCTGCCTATGCCATGGTAACACTGATCTGCTGTATCGGCGCAGCCTGCAGGCCGCTGAGATTCAGATCGCGTTTTGTAGCTATCGCACTGTGCACAAGTCCGCTGGTACTATACCTCTGCCTGTTCGGAAGCGGCTGTGACCTCAAGCCCATCAGGTGGGGCTTCTGCTTTGCGCCATGGCTTTGCTCATGGCTGACCTCGCTGGCAATCGCCGGTCTCATACTCGGAATCGGGCACTTTACCCGGTACCGGCCCGGCCTGGTCTGGTCCGTAACATTGATCGTCCTGATCATTGCCTTGGCAGTTTTCAAATCCGAAATCAGCTTCGCTGAACTTTCATACCAGCAGTACATCGCCAAGAACAACCCCGAGGAAATTGCGGAATTCCACAGCCACTCCATAACCGAAGCGTTAGACCGCACAATCACCGATCCGGCTGTCAGACAATACCTGGCTGGATTCTTCTATCCGGAAGAACCGATACTCCTGCGAAAGGCACTAAAACGGGAAATTCGCAACCAACTCGGCTTTGACCACTGGCCAAGCTGGTTCCTCACACCGCCGGAACTGCAATACCAGCAGAAAAGAGATCAGCTTCTGCAGCAGTATGACCGCTTTATCGACCCATCAAAACCATGGTGGCTGCCCGGATTTCTGTACAACAGATTTATAAACAGCAATGCCAGACGACATCGAATGCCGATTGCCCTTTACTATAAAGCCCTGCTCGGAGAAATCCGCCCTGACCTGAGTCAACTGGAACAGAAGGAAATTCTCAGTTTCTACAACGACTATCCCCATCACGAATCCATACCGACCTGGTATTACCTCTACAGGGAGTTCGGCGACAGCCTTGAATCCATAGAGGCCCGCTTGCGAATTGCTGTCAGATGGGCAGCTCAGGAGAAATTCCAGAGAGCCGATACCCTTGCTGAGGAAGCATACAACATGACCGTTACAAACTTGAATTCCTTAAACGCTGAAACGGAAAATCCCGGCTCGGTTCCCTCCTTGTTTGCGGTTTTTTATCCCCCACAAGACTCCACTATTACAGAATTCAAATTAAAGGACCTGCAGAGAAAGTTAAGAAAACTGCGAAAACTTATCAGTTCTGAAAATCTTGGAAATGATCAAAATATTCGTGCCCGACTCGCAAGATTCATAATGCTTAATCCATACAGTGAATACTATCCACAAAAACTTGATACCCTGCTGGGCGAAGTTACACAAAAAGACCCCCTGTTCGACAACATTATCCTGGCAAAAACCATGTTAATTACCGATCCTCAGCGCCGGGCCGAAGAGTTGAAGAAACTCGCTGAAGACCTCAAACATACTGACGGCGGCATCCAGGCCCTTTATGAACTGGCCATGCTGAAGGTACGTCTTTGGCAAAGTCAGGCCCAGATCGACTCACAAACCAAACCGGCGTACCTTGCTGAAGCCCGCGCAGTTTTACAGGATATTCTTACAATATATCCCCAGTGTATATTTGCTGAACAAGCCGAAACAATCCTGAACAACCTCCCGGCAACTAAATAGGTTCTCGCAGATACTTAACATAGATTATCTTATCATCACCATCCGCATAGAAATCTTTCAGGCTGGCTGCTCTGTGATAGCCTGTCTTTTCATAAAACCGGCGAGTTATCTGGTAACGCGGATTTCCAGAAGTTTCCACAACAATCATTCGTCCCTTTAAGTTTTCAATGAAATCGGCTGCATACTGCATCAGAAAAGACCCAACCCCGCGATTCTGATGCTGCGGATCCACAGCCAGCCAATAAACATCAAAAGTACCAATCGTGCAGGGCGTCGGCCCAAAACAGACCCACCCAATCGTATTATGTTCTTCTTCTCTCGCCACAAAAGACTGATAATCCCCCTCTGGCCCTTTTGTTACCGCGTCATCAAATACTTCCTCAGCGATTTCAAGCTCGTTCGCTCTGAAAAAGCCTGTTCTCGACAGAATCGACATTACTGCTGCTTTATCCTCCAAAGAAGCACGCTGAACTTTTATTTTCATATTGCCCGGCATAGCCATCTTTTAAGAAAGCTCACTAACCCTGTTTTAATGAGGCATTATTTATGAGTATTTCAATAAATTCCTCGTAAGCCATGCCTTGTACCGCCAGAGCAGCAGCAAATCCGGCATCCGGTGAAATATCCGGATTGGGATTGACTTCAAGAATAAAGGGCTGCTCATTCTTATCCATGCGAAAATCAACACGCGCATAATCCTGGCAGCCAATCGCATACCACACCTTAAGAGCATACCGGCAAACCAGCCGGGCTGCCTGAGCGGATAGTTGAGCCGGAATAATGCGGGGTGTATGATTATATGTAAATGAATTGACCCGCCATTTGGCCTCGTAATCGACTATCCGGGGACGGTTGCTCCCGAAAGCAGCAAAATCAATTTCAGCTATCGGTAAAACTTTGATATCTCCATTTATCTGTAAAACTGAAACATTCAGTTCCCTTGGAGCTATGAATTGTTCGACTATTGCCGGCTGCTTGAATTGCGCATGAATATACTCAATGGTTTTATCCAGATTTTCACCTGGCAATTCAACAATGGAATCGGCATTTATGCCTTCACTTGCATCAGATAAAACCGGCTTTACGATATATTTACCCTGTGCCAGATATTCCGGACGGATTTTCTGACCGAGTGGAACAACCGCACCTGCCGGGCAGGGAAGATCGGCCTCTTCCAAAACGGCCTTTGTCTTCCATTTATCCTGGGCCAGCAACAAACTCGCCGTATCGCTGCCCGTAGATACCTTGCCATGTGCCCGGCAGATCGCAGGTACATAGCAGGCATCCAGGATATTGCCCGGCAATTCCTCAACCAGGTTAAAAACAATCCTCTGTTTATTATGGCTGAGAACATCAGGCAATTGCTTGATGTCTCTGATGCTTCTGACATCATAATCAACCCCAAGTTTTTTCAAAGCGGCGGTAACTGCTTTGACTTCAGCAAGAACGCCCGCGTTGCTTTCCCGCCATGCAACTTTCCGAGCAAGGTGCTTATCATCAGCAGCATTATATATAACCAGAACATCTTTTATCATACACCACGCTCATTCAGGTCTGCAAAGCGCGCTGCTGATTATCGCATCGATCAGTTCCGTATAAGTCATTCCCTGCTGGGTGGCAATCATTGGCAAATCGGAATGAGTAGGATGAAGGCCCGGCAAAGGGTTTATTTCCAGAAAACAAGGGCTGTCCTGTCGGTCACAGCGAATGTCAACGCGTGCAGCATCGCGACACTGTAATACTTTGTAAGAATCAAGGGCTAATTGCTCAAGCCGGCTGTATAGAGAGCCCCTCGAGTATGGCACATAATCTACCAGTTTTTCACATTCTTCCTTTGCAAAATAAGAGTATATCCCGCCGTTAGTGTCGTATGGAAGCTTAATTTCCATTATTCCGAGAACATAAGCATCACCGCCGTTTCCCAACACGCCAACTGTAAACTCGCGTCCCGGCAGAAACTCCTCAATTAACACCGGTTGACCAAAACGATTGAGCAGATATTCACACACCTCTGCCAGTTGTTCAGGCGATTTGATCCGGGAGTTGTGATCTATACCCTTGCCGGTCCCCTCAGCTACAGGTTTTGCAAAGAGAGGGTATTCAAGAACAATGTTGTCAAGTTCCTTGGTATTGTTTATTATTCGGAATTCAGCCGTAGCCAGCCCTGACGATGATACAAGCTGCTTGGCGAAGCCCTTGTCAAGCGTAAACGCACAAACCATGGGATCAGAAAATGTATATTTAATCCCATACAGTTCCAGCAGTGATGGCACCTGCGATTCCCGCCATCGGCCTGATAAACCTTCAGCAATATTGAAAACTAAATCCCATTTTTCGCCTGCAGCCAGCCGTGAGCACAATGACTTGGCACTGCCGATTCGATCGGTTTCATAGCCCAGCTTTTGGATAGCCTGGTCTATTGCCGCAATTGTTTCCTCTGAATCGAATTCAGCAACCTCTTCATTACGATAACCTTGAGCAAGATAGTCACGGCGCAGATCATAAGTTAAGCCGATTATCATTTTTTTCGGAAATCCGTTGAATGTCATAGATCAAACAAAAAGCCGCCTGCCAGAGTCGGCATTTTTTTCCTTCCTTCAATAATTTTCCGGCGCCTTTCGTTTCTGAACGTATTGGAAGGTTGTATTATTGAAGCTTTTCCGCTAGCCAGCTCCCATACCCCTGCCCCAAGCACAGGTTCAGGTTGCGGACTAATTAAAGGCTCAACCTCAGGCTCAGGATAGTTAACCATAAGCCCCTCGTAGTTACGCAAGACTGTATGCGTGGGGCTCGTGGAAACAATGTAGTTCGGCATAACAGGTATTTTCCCGCCCCCATGGGGGGCATCCACAACAAAAGTAGGTATGGCTATGCCGCTTATTCTGCCCCGCAAATACTCCATTATTTCTATGCCTCGGCTCAGCGGCGTACGAAAATGCTCAACTCCGCGTACCAGGTCACACTGGTACAGATAATAAGGCCTGACCCGCATACGTACCAGCCCGCGACAAAGCTCCCCGATAATCCGGGCAGAGTCATTGACTCCTTTCAGCAGAACCGTCTGATTACCCAAAGGTATCCCTGCATCAGCCAGTTTACCACAGGCTGCGGCAGCTTCAGACGTTAATTCGTTCGGGTGGTTAAAGTGAGTATTGATCCAGAGGGGATGATACCTGCGCAGCATTTCCACAAGTTCCTCGGTAATTCTCATTGGCAGAACAACAGGAACGCGCGTCCCAATGCGAACCACCTGTACACTTTCCACCGAACGCACACTTGACAAGACAGCTTCAATCGTCTCGGTCGGCATCGTCAAGGGGTCACCGCCGGAGATTATCACATCACAAATTTCCGGATGAGCTAACAGATAGTCTGTTACTTGTCGGAGCCTTCTTGCCGAAATCGAGCATTCCCTGGTTCCCGCTATTCGTTTACGTGTGCAATGGCGACAGTAAGAAGCACAAGTAGTGGTTACAATCACAAGCGCCCGATCAGGATACCGATGCACCAGGCCGGGAACCGGCATGTCCTTGTTCTCCTCAAGAGGATCCTCGCTCAGGCAGGACGGGTTAAATAGTTCTTCATGCTGGGGCACACACATCCTGAAAATCGGGTCTGACGCATCCAGTTGCTGTATAAGCGAAGCATAGTATGGGGTAATAGCCATCGGATACTTCTGGATAACACGCGTCAGATCCATACTATCATGCAAGGCAGGCAGGTAACTTACTAATTGATCAAGAGTACGTATTCGATGCTTTATTTGCCATTTCCAATCGTTCCAATTATTGGAAACCCTTGATTGGGGGGGGGTAATGCGGGAGTGCGGGTGGGTCTCGACCACCCTGGAAATATCCGGAGGTTCGGAACTTTGGTCCTCATCTACCTCTGCCGTTGAATTAGCGATCTGATACATAATAGAACCCTTAAAAAGCTTATCATTTACACAAGCTGACAATCCAGTAACACCGCTCGTATTTGACACTCGCCTATATACCTCAGCGGTCTATTTACCCGAACTTAATCCTGGTTTAGGCCTTATTCGACAACCATACGCTATGTAACCAGTTCCAAATATATCGTCAATACAAAATCTTTCACATCACAAGATTTTTTGGTGTTTTCCACCAGACCGGTCAGCCCGTCCCCCTTCCGCCAATAGGTAAGCGGTAATTTACGCTGGTTGCCGACAGGCTCAGGTCAAGGTCAAAACTGCTTCGATCTGCCAAACTCCGCTACCCAGCAAAGCGAGAGCCTCGCCGTCGGTATTATTTAGGATGCCTTAGGCAATCTGCCGGCTGAAAGGGTTTACTGCGACACTTCATAGTCACCATCATCTGGTACTTTGACCACCATAGCAGGAATGGTATCCCAGCCTAAATTCTTACACGCATGGAATCGTAATCGCCCGGCAAGAATCTCATATAAATCGCTTCCCGGGTTTTCTTCCAGAACTATCGGTCTTAACAATCCCTCAGTATTGACACTGCATGCCAGTTGTTCAACATCATAAGAATCTACCTGGCTATCATCCCGAATACGAGAAATATCAACCTCTTTTATACCCTGAACAAATCTGTCTTGGATAAGCTCTTCCTGTCTCTTTCCCTTGTTGCCGGCACGATAAGAATAAACATAGGGAATTGCGATATCTACGGAAGGGGTACGCTGGATCTCTTCAAATATTATCTTTGTAATCTTGTGTGCTATTTTTGCGCGGTCCTTCACACGAACCTGATAGCGCAACTGAAGATAAACACCATAGTCATAGAGCTCCGAGCGAATATATGGCTGTACCCCTGTAATCTCGATAATATCCTTCGTAACCTCATACGCCGCATCTAGAAGTATTCGCTCTGCGGTCTCCCATTTCGAGTCATAGGTAATACGTACAACCACTTCATCGAGCATGTACGGCGCTTCGTGAGCCGCTGTATAATTAATCACCACCTGATCAAAAAGCATGGCATTCGGAATGAGTATATTACGTCCTACCGCTTCCTCGCTTGCGACACTTCCACCTACCTGGTTGAGCTGAAGATACATCGCTCCGACATCTTTGACATCACCTGTCAATTCCAATTTCGGAAATTGTACCCGATCACCAGGTCGAAAAGGACGTTTCAATGACACAAGGAACCAGGCAGCAAACCCGCTTACCGGCCCCTGAAGAGACCAGCCAAGCAGCATTCCGCCAAAAAGCATGAAAAGAGTGCCTGCTTTTCCCAAAACGTCAAGACCGTAGAGAATAGCCACGAGCGCACAGAATATTCCAAGCATCCAGTAAAGTCGGCCCAGCATCATACCCTCACATGCAGGCCTTTTCTTCTGTGCCAAATACTTGTAACTTGCAAGGTTCAGCAGAGCTGATAAGCTTAGGATCGCTGCAATGATCGCCACAAGCTGTAATAAGCCCAACCCACTACTCAATACATATCTATCCGAGAGAAAAAAATCAATGGCATACGATAAGACAGCTACAAGAAAACCCGCGATAATGAATGCCCACAACCTGATTTTGTACCGCTCCATATCAGGACCCTGCCTTTCTCTTTGAAAACAACGCCCTTTACGCAACGGCTTAACTTGGGAGGAATTTACCTACCCCGGTAAAGCTAATACCAAAGAAAACCACCTCTGTTCCATCCGATACCGTAAGCCGACTGTAATTGATATCTATTATAGGCTAATCACCTTTCTTTTGCAATTACTATCTTCCACGCGATTACCCGTTTTGATGCGTGGTAATGAAAAAACCTCCTTGTGCTTGTAAAATACGGTTTTTTGAAACCATTAACCCAAACAAGACAAGGAGGTCTAAAAATGTTACGAAAAGATTTTATTCTGTGCAAGACAAGA
>JBDRHL010000055.1:0-59638 GCA_043816955.1 Planctomycetota bacterium
ATGAAGCAACACTTCCAGGGGCGTACCCTCCGGGGCATTCGAGACAAAGTATTTGACATCTTCGGGGTTTTCGAAATTGCGAGCGACAATCAACCAATGACCTCGCGTCGGCAAACCGTCCCGCTTCAGGTAGAATTTAGCCGCTTTGGCTTCCCAGACCATCGGGCCTTTAGTCGTATCTTTGATGTGGAACTTTTCCCACCGAATCTTTCGCAATATCGGCGAATGACGCACCAGATCAGCCACCCCGCTGGCAGCAGGACTTTTGGCTTTCAGGCGGGGAAAATGCCGTTTTCGACCCCTTTTATTGCAGTGATGCTCTTTATGCAAAATCTCCGGTTCGACCAACCAGCCTGTAAAAATAGAGGGGATCTCACCGACGTACCTTTGACCACTATCATCCAGTGCAAACAGAAATTCAGGAACCTTCCCATAGCCCTCCTCAAAACCGAACCATTCAAACCGAACCCCATTGGCCACGGCACGCGATTGCAACTGCCGAGCAATCTGCCATTTGGGACGATAGGGCATGTCATCAGGAATACCGGCGGCTCGGCAACGGTCTCGGTCATTAGCCCATTCTTCGGGAAGAAACAACTCGCCGTCCAGCAGACAGTGAAAATCACCGGCCGTGTAGTTCAGATTCACGGTGACGACACAGTTGTCGATTTTGCCGGAACGGCCACACCATTGACGCTGAACACAGGCCGTTTTATTCCCTTTTTTGTCGTGTCCGGTTTCATCAAAAATACCAATCGAACAGGAATGAGGGTGTTCATTGGCAACGATGTGCTAAAGGGTATCCCGCATCCGCAGTTCATCCCATTTATGCAGGGACAGAAACTGTTGGAGGTTCCGAGGTGGCAGACCGGCGGCATCTGCCATCGGCTCAATGCTCTTGCGCTGCAGGTCCGAGAGCTGGCCGGTTACGTAGGCTTTGAGCCTTTCCGTCGGCTCGATTCGACCGAAGCAGTCATCAAATTGTCGCAGATACTTGTTCAGCATCGGTTTCAATTGTTTAATCTGTTTGGCGTCCATATCGTATCTCCTTTCAGAATAATAGGTTCTGAAAGAAGGTATCGGTCAGCCGCCTAAAAATCTTGAGCTAAAATGGCGTTGTAGAATTAGTATTAATTTCATTTATGGAGGATTGCCATGATTATCCAGCAAAAATATAAACGTTTTATCCTGTGTATGGTATCAGCAGCTTTGGCGACGACCAATTTTGTTAACGGAGCTGACTGGACCGGCTTCAGAGGTCCGGACCGGGACGGAAAATCGGCAGAAAAAAACCTTCTGGAAAAATGGCCGCGGGGTGGTCCCCGTATGCTCTGGGCAGTGCAGGGCCTCAGAAAAGGATATTCCTCCGTAGCCGTAGCCAACGGTATGATCTACACCACCGGCCTCGCCGGCTCGGAAGGTATTCTTTCTGCTTGTGACCTGAATGGCAGGTTGAAATGGCAGGTCGCCTATGGGCCTGAATGGACAGGACCGCACTCTGGGGCACGCTCAACGCCTACCGTTGATGAAGATAGAATCTATCTGATCAGCGGCATGGGACAGATTCATTGTTTTGATGCAAGAGGAGCCGGGAAATGGTTTGTGGACACCTTTAAGACTTTCGGCGGCAGAAACCTGCAATGGGGTATCGCCGAATCACCTTTGATTGTTGACGAAAAAATAATTGTCACACCGGGCGGACCTGAAGCCGCTGTTGTTGCGCTCGATAAACTCACCGGCCGGACAATCTGGGTAACCGAAGGGCTGGATGAAAAAAGCGCATACTGTTCACCAGTCCTGGTCGAAATTGGCGGCCAAAAGCGGATCGTTACGATGCTTGAAAAATCCATTGTGATAATAAACCTGGAAAACGGAGAACTCCTCTGCAGGATACCGCATGAGGTGCAATATGATATTTCCGCGGTCAGTCCGTTATTCAGCCGGGCCGGCCTGTATGTGACCAACGGCTACGGACAAGGCGGTGTCATGTATGAAATTTTAACCCAAGGCAAAACTTACACACAAAAATGGATTGATAAGACGCTCGACTGCCATCATGGCGGCGTTGTGCTTGTCGACGACAATATCTATGGAATGAGCAGCAGCGGTAAACTGATCAGCCTGGCCGCCGAATCGGGCAAAGTCAACTACGAGGACCCAGGCGTCGGAAAAGGATCGATTATCTATGCCGATGGCATGCTCTATTGCTATGAAGAGAAAAAAGGAAATGTCCGGCTCATTCAACCTGCACAGCATGGCTTTGTTGTCAGAGGATCGTTTAATATGACCCAGGGTGATGGTGAGTACTGGGCGCATCCTGCCATTTCCGATGGAGTGCTTTATCTCCGACATGGTGATGCCTTGGTGGCTTACGACATAAATCCATACAAAACACCGATACCCGAATCTGCTGCAGAGTCGCGGTATGACGCAGGATCAAGCTGCCCCAATGAGCAGCCGCCTGTTAAGCAATTGCAGGAATAGAACATTGTTTTCAGAACTGCATTTCGGAGTTGACAACGGCAGGGCGAAGACCGTCTATTGTCATTGTGCTTATACGAATCTGGTGCCCGATGCGGATAAAAATCAGCTTCTTAAAGGGCTTTCTGAGTCTGGCCTTGCTTTTGAAGTTGTACCCGACCTGTGTCAACTGGCTGCTGCCAAAGACGAAAAGCTTCTCCGCTGGGCAGGGTGTGAAAACCTGAATATCATCGCCTGCTTTGATAGGGCGGTCAGGTGGCTGTTTCACATGGCAGGCGTCAAACTTAATCATGACAATGTCCGCATATTCAATGCAAGGACTCAAAAACCTGAAAGCATCATTACTGCCTTAGCCGCTGATAAATGTGTGCAAAAAAGCAGCTCTCAAATCGATATTCACAAACAGGGTAACTGGCTGCCTTGGTTTCCGGTGATAGATTATGACCGCTGTAAAAACTGCAAACAATGTTTGAATTTCTGTCTCTTCGGAGTGTACAGCCTTTCGGATGAGCAGACAGTTCGGGTAACCCGCCCTGAGAACTGCAAAACCAATTGTCCTGCATGTGCACGTATCTGTCCCCATACCGCGATTATATTTCCCAAGTACAACCAAAGCCCCATAAATGGCGATGTGGTTGACGATGAGACCGTCGAGGAAGTTACGCAAAAGGTGAATCTGGCAGAGCTGCTCGGAGGTGACATATATGAGAATATACGAAAGCGTAGCGCAAGCCGTGAAGGTTTTTCCGATAAACAGGCCGTTCTGAACGAAAAAGAAAATAACAGCAGCAATAAAATATAAAAATGCAGCGCAGCAAAAAAAAACTCAGGCCGACGGTAGTGCTTGTGGCGGAAAGAACGCTTAGCGCAGACTATAAGGTTCTCTTCGAAGGCATTTTCGCCACACTCCAGACAACCCGGACGCCGTCTTTAGTGATGCGAAGATTGCTCGCTCCGCCTGTTAAGGCCGATTCACTGGGAAGAGCAGTGATTGCGCCTTTAGGTCTTCGAAGGGTCGAAGCAGCTCTGCTGAAATTCACCGATCTTACTGCTGATGACGTGGTATGTACCACTCCCGAAGCTGCTCCTGCTCTGATTGGACCCTGGACAAAGATTGTCGCGATCAGTTCCAGTGATTATCTTGGCAACGGGATGAGTAATACGACTACAATTAATTTCACTGCCGGCAGGCTGTACACGCAGGTCTGGACAAAAAAACTGCTTGGAAAACTGTTGATTCTCAAAGAAAAGTTCAATTTCAAAGTGGTAGCCGGCGGCGCAGGTGCCTGGCAGCTTCTGGTTTATGAAGACCTGCTTGCTCAGCAGTGTATTGATGTTATCTTCCAGGGATATTTTGAATCGGCAGGTCCGCAGCTTTTCTCGGATTTAATCAATGGCAGGTCCGTTGAAAAGGTTTTTATTGAGACAAAAACATGTGTGCAGAATATCCAGCCGATAAAGTCATCCTCTGTCCTCGGATCAATTGAGCTTTCCAGGGGATGCGGCAGGGGGTGCGGATTCTGTCCGATGGCGGATAAGAAAATGGAACATCTTAACGCGGAAACCATACTGGCGGATTTGCAGACTAACGTAAAAAACGGGATAACTTCGGTAGTCAGCAGCAGCGAAGATTTCTTCAGATATGGTGCTGCCGGGATCAAACCTGATTTCAATAAACTGGCTGATCTTCTTGACCGTATGCGAAAAATAGAAGCCCTGTCTTTCATGCAGATAGATCACGCAAATATCACCTCGGTGCTTCAGCTTGAAGATGAGCAGCTAAAAGAAATCAGAAGATTGCTCAGTTGGAAGGAAAAAACGGATTACATGTGGGTCAACATGGGTGCGGAAAGTGCAAATGGCCGGCTGGTTGAACAAAACTGTCCAGGCAAAATATCCCCCTTTGATCCCGAAGACTGGAGCGATCTCATTCTGGCTGCTGCTGCAAAAATGACCTGTGCAGGCTTCTTCTCGGTCTTCAGTATCATACTCGGCCTGCCCGGCGAGACGCACCATGATGTTCAACAAACACTCAAGCTGATAAGGGGACTGGAAAAGCACAGGGCTGTCATTTTCCCCGTCTTCTTTGAACCTCTCAAGGCCGATGAAATTCGCGACGACAGAAGGTTCACAATTCAAAAAATGACTCCTGAGCATCTCGACCTGTTCCGAACCTGCTATGAGATTAACTTCAGGAAGATTCCCAGGCTGTTTCTGGACAATCAGCGTGCAGGAGGTGTTGGGTGCATCAAGCGTGCCGCAATGCAGGTACTTGGCAGGATGGAAACACTTCTCTGGCGGCGCACATTCGACAAACTGCACAAACAGATTTCCGATGGTACGGTTAAGGAGACTATAACATGCCGCCAACTTCGGCTGCATCGAGCCTGCCAATAAGGCCTACGCAGGAAAACATACCGGATACAAAACAGAAACGCGACGACCTTGCTCATGCCGTTCGCGATTATCTAAGACCTGAAAAACTCGTCGCGCCTCTTACGCTCGATGAACTTAAATTTCACGCTGCAAAGATAATTGCTCAGACTGCTGCTGACCCAGGATACATCGACTTTGCGGTGATACTGCTGAACAATGAGCTCTGGCGGCCTGTGGTAAAAGCGATACCTTATGACAAAAGGCTTCTCCTGCTGCCCAAATGTCTCAGAAACGCCATTACCTGCCCCGCCGATCTGGATGAGATGGGACTGATTTGCCGTCATTGCGGCCAGTGTGTCATCGATGAGCTGAAGCGTTATGCCGAACAGCTCGGTTATGCTGTCCTCATAGCCGAAGGCTCTCCCATTGTGCTTTCACTAATACAAACCGGCAAGGTACAGGCAATCATCGGTGCAAGCTGTACCGCCGTTCTTGAGCAGACTTTTCCATTTATGCTTTCAGCCGCTATACCTGCTGTCGCGATTCCGCTGCTGTATGATGGCTGCCGGAATACGACCCTCGATTTTGATTACCTCTGGGATGCCGTCTCCATGACAAGCAAAACCGCCAATGCCTGGCTCAATGTTGAAGAGCTTCGAAAAACCGTCGCTTCCTGGTTTACCCAGACAAATCTCAAAAAAATCCTCGGCGATTTGCCGTCCCAGGCCGCATCCCTTGCCATCGAGTCACTTGCGACAGCCGGCAAACGGTACAGACCTCTTCTTTCCACCGCGGCTTACCAGGCCCTGAGTTGCCGCCATGGACATGATGCCGTAAAACATTTTATGCCCGTCGCCGTCGCTGTCGAATGTTTCCACAAGGCTTCGCTTATTCACGATGATATAGAGGACTCAGACACGCTTCGCTACGGACAAAAAACATTGCACACAGAATTCGGCGTGCCAATCGCACTTAACGTTGGCGACTATCTCATAGGCTGCGGCTACCATTTGCTGACCTTGCCGGACATACCCGAACAGCACAAGATAAAAATGCTCGAAATTGCCGCCGCCGCCCATCTCGAACTCTGCACAGGCCAGGGAAGCGAACTTGCATGGACGCGAAATCCGGAACCTTTGACTGTAAGTGAAGTTCTGGAAATCCTTGAAAGGAAAACATCTCCCGCCTTCGAGGCGGCGCTTACACTTGCCGCTGTTTTTGCAGACGCCCCCGAACATCTATACGCTGTATTGAAACAATATAGCCGCGCCTTGGGAATTGCCTACCAGATACAGGATGATATCAATGATTTTGCCTCCGAAGTGGACGCCGATCTTATGGCGTTGAGGCCCTCGGTGCTTCTGGCGCTGGCTTTTGAACGAGCCGGTAAAGACAATAAAAAATTTCTCCGCGACTGTTGCTGCGCTGTTGTATCCCAACAGGCCGCTGCTCGCATTCGAAGCATAATCATGGAAACGAACATCGAGCAGGCTGCATGGCAGTTGGTTCATTCGTATAAATCTCAGACGCTCGATGCACTTGCTGCCCTCCAAAATGCGCCGCTCAAAGGTTTCCTGCGGACGGTTATATACAAAATCTTCGACGATTCAAATATTATGCGGTGCTGCAATGACTATAAGGCGCGATATGTTAAAGACCGCCAAAAAAGCCAAAAACCTGCTGGGTGATTCAGCAGAGCCGGTAAAGAGATTCCTCCTCAGCCGGATGAACACTGATGGAGGATTTCGCGGAAGATCGCCGGCGAGCGACCTGTACTATACTGCCTTTGCCTCGGAGGCTCTTTTGGCGCTGGATACACCGCTGCCTGTCGACAAAACTGCCGAATACCTTGACCGCTTCGCTGTCAAAGACCTTGATCTGGTACATCTTGCATGTCTGGTCCGGTGCAGGGCAAACCTTGGCAGGAATCAGCCCGCAGAAACACTCGCTGCTCTTGAAAAATTCCGTTCCGATGACCATGGGTTTAACACCTTCCCAAAGGCAAAGCACACCTCCGCCTATGCCTGCTTTCTCGCTCTTGCTGCATACCAGGACCTCAACGAGCGGGTTCCGGATGCAGATGCAATTATCGATGCCATACATACCCTGCGCACGCCGGTAAATGCCTACTCCAATGACACCGCTGTCCCTGCAGGCTCAACTCCCGCAACCGCCGCAGCCATCGTCGTCCTGCATTATTTGAACTGTCCTGTCGAAAAAGCCTCCATCAAATGGCTCTGGGACGGCTTTACCGCTGGCGGCTTCACTGCCATACCCAGAATCCACATGCCTGATCTGCTCTCGACGGCTACAGCCCTTCACGCCATGAATCTTGCCGGTGCATCGTTTGACAATATAAGACAGCCGTGTCTGGATTTCCTCAACTCGCTCCGGACCGCACAGGGTGCGTTTTGCGCAAACCAGGCAGATAATACCCCGGATTGCGAATATACCTATTACGGACTGCTGGCGCTTGGCAACCTCAGCGATAAATGATGCTGCAAATCGAAGATATCAATGAAGCTGCTGACAGGCTGACCAGCCGGCTGCTCAGTATGCGCGATTCGCAGGGATATTGGCGAGGCTGCCTCGCCTCCAGCGCATTAGCTACAGCTGTCTCAGCCGCAGCACTGACATTTGCCGACCGGGAGAAACACCAGCATGTAATTGCCAAAGCCTTGAACTGGCTCAAAGAAAACACAAACGCCGACGGAAGCTGGGGCGATACAACCGACAGCCCGGGAAACATCAGCACTACAACACTTTGCTGCTCAGCTTTTTTCGCTGCATCCGATCCGGATCGGTACTTACAAACAGTTATGCGCGCAAAATACTGGCTTGAAAACAAAATCGGTTCGCTTGAACCGACAGCCATCGCCGAAGCGATCAATCGACAGTATGGAAAAGACCGGACCTTCTCAGCCCCGATCCTGACCATGACGGCACTGACCGGCATGCTCGGAAAACCAGAGGAGGCATGGAAACTCATAAAGCCCCTCCCTTTTGAGCTGGCTGTATTTCCACAGCGAACCTTCAGGTTCCTCCGCCTGTCCGTCGTAAGTTATGCATTGCCCGCCCTGATAGCGATCGGCTGTGTGAACTTCTATTTCCGTAAACCGACAAATCCCTTTGTAAGACTTCTGCGGCATCTGGCTGTGCCGTTGGTATTTTCACGCCTTCAGAAAATACAACCTGCAAACGGTGGATTTCTCGAAGCAGTGCCGCTCACAGCGTTTGTTCTTCTCTGTCTGGCCTCGACAGGAAAGAAACAATCTCCTATTGCCCGAAAGGCGCAGATTTTTCTGCTCAACTCTGTCAGACCCGACGGCAGTTGGCCGATCGACACGAACCTGTCAACCTGGGTTACCAATCTGTCAATAAACGCTCTTGCACATGACAAATATTTCGATACCATACTTCCAAAACAGCAAAGATACCCCCTCGTTCGCTGGCTTCTCGACCAGCAGTTCAAAAAACGACATCCCTACACATACGCCCAGCCCGGCGGATGGTCGTGGACCGATGCTCCGGGCCGAGTCCCCGATGCGGATGATACCGCAGGCGCCCTGATCGCACTGAAGAATCTTGGAATTATCGACGAAACGATTACCGAAACTGCCGGCAGCGGAATAAAATGGCTTGTCAATCTGCAAAATGCCGATGGCGGTATCCCGACATTCTGCAGGGGACTAAGTGCAATGCCGTTCGACAAAAGTGCAGCGGACCTTACCGCCCACATGATCACTGCCTTGGGAGTATGGCAGGAATTTTTTACCGGCTCCTTTGCAGAAAAAATTCACCACGCCATCATACACGCGATTGAATACCTCGGCAAAACGCAGCACCCCGACGGCTCATGGATTCCGCTGTGGTTCGGCAACCAGTACACAACTGGCCGGCTCAATCCCCTTTACGCAACTGCAAGGGTAGTTATTGCGCTAACCTCTCTGCCCCGCTCTTATGCCCCCCTTGATGCTGCTATGCTTTCAAAAGCTGTCTCATGGCTTCTCGGCTCTCAGAATGATGACTATGGCTGGTCCGGTGAGAAAGGCGCACCTTCATCAATTGAAGAAACCGCTCTTGCCGTAGACGCCCTCGCTTCTGCTGCAATTTATTCAAAAGGTCCTGATTCCCCCGCCATGCTCAACCTGCCGCTCGAAAAAATTTATCAAGCACTTGATACCGCCGCAAATATGCTCATTCAGAAAACAAAAGATCCCTCTGCAATCTCCCCTTCGCCGATCGGCCTGTATTTTGCTAAACTGTGGTACCACGAAAAACTCTACCCCATCATCTTCACAACCCAGGCCATGCTGAAACTCAAACGCCTTGCAGCTGCCTGATTCGGCGGTGGGCTTTCTTGACAAAGCTTCTTCTTTATGCGATAATATATTTATATCAGGCAATATTGAAAAACCTGCGGGTGGGAGGATCTGATGCGGCTGGTTGTCAGACAAGGTGATAAGCAGATCAATGACCTTCATTTTGTCAAAGGCCCGATCTACATCGGCAGGCACGTTGGCAGTCAGGTATTCCTTGCAGACCGGGCGGTGTCAAGACAGCATGCCGTAATATATTCAAGCCAGGACGGCCAGTGGCTCGTGGAAGACCTGAACTCGGCAAACAAAACGTATCTGAATGATGAAGCAATCCACAAGACTTCCATCAAAAGCGGTGATATGCTTCGAATAGGAGATTTTACTATTGAAGTCCAGTTCGAGACAACTCTCGCTGCGCTTGATGAGCCGATAGATCTTGCCGATACACTTCAGACGGGAGTGCACGAGCCTCAGACAATAATTCGCAAGGTAAGCGGAGACGATGCGCCAATGATCAGAATGCCTGCCGGAAGGGCCAGGGATTTCAGCAGAGCTGTTGCGAGCCTGAACGGAGCACAGGTGATCGAAAAGCTCCTGGCAGATTTGCTGGATGTTCTTCTAAAGCAGTTTACAGGTTTCAGGGCGTGGGGTGAACTTCGAATGGATGCCGAAGGTGCGATGACCTGTCAAGGGGGTAAAAAACGCAATAGCGAAACTGTTAATCTCGGCGACCTTATTCTGGAAGAGCGAATAAACTATGCACTGGACAATAAGGCAAATATTCTTGTGCCGCGAATTCCCGCAGAAAAAGGCCGTCAGAGAGTGCGTTCGGCAATCATCGCTCCTGTGGTTAGCGGACCCGATTGCCATGGAGTTCTATATGTAGACAATTCTGTGGAGCACGAGCACTACAGCCTGACGGACCTGGACTACCTTATGTTTCTCGCGATACATACTGCAGCGATCTTAAAGCGATTGTAAAAGCAGCCATTACCGGATACAGGTATAACCTGTCCGACTCTATCCTCTCTTGTACTTTCCCACGATCTGTCCTTCAGCAAGGATGTGTCCCTGCATGGCCTTGAGAAGGTCTTTCTTCGTCGAACTGGAGGGTATATCCAGTTTGATGTCAAGAGCATAGACCTTGAAATAGTACCTGTGCGTGCCGCTTGGCGGACAGGGGCCTCCATAGCCGTGACGCTGAAAGTCGGTAATGCCCTGCACAGACCCGTCGGCAATCTTCTTGTCAGGCCGGACATTTTCGGGTAGTTCAGCGGTTGCTGCGGGTATGTTCCACATTACCCAGTGCACCCATGTCCCTGCCGGCGCATCCGGATCATCGCTGATCAGAGCGATGCTCTGCGCTGCCTGAGGAACCCCTTCCCACTTCAGCGGCGGCGAAATATTCAGGCCGTCACAGGTGTATTTCGAAGGGATCATCGCGTTTGGCTCGAATGCGGACGAAGTAACTTCGATTTCCATTTTCTTTCCTCCAGGTTCTTCGGTTTTTCTCTGCGTTTTTTCTTTGCAGCCCAAAATAGCCGCTGCTGCAAATAACACGATTGTGATTTTTATGAGCAGTTTCATATTCTCGCTCCAGCCTGCCAGTTGACAACAAAGAACAATACACACAAAACGGTTATAATCCACATGGCCGGCTTTACCTCTCTGACCTGACCGGTAATTATTTTTATGATGGTAAAGGAAATAAAGCCGAATGCCAGGCCCGTACTGATGCTGTAGCTAAGGGCGATCATCAATATGATCATAAAGGCCGGAAAAGCCTGGCTGATATCTGCAAAGTCAATTTTTTTTACTTCCTTCATCATAAACAGCCCGACCATGATAAGCGCAGGAGCAGTAGCATACTTTGGTACCATCGCCACAAGTGGTATAAATAGCATCGCGACCAGAAAAAGCAGCCCCGTTACGATTGAAGCTGTCCCTTTTCTCGCACCCTGCTCTATCCCCGCAGCGGATTCAATGTAAGAAGTGGTTGTCGAAGTGCCCATAAGTGCTCCGAACATAGTTGCAAGGGCATCTATACTCAGGAGTTTGTCAAGTCCGGTAATTTTTCCTTCCTTATCAACCATCTCAGCCTGATGAGCGCAAGCCACCAGTGTTCCGATGCTGTCGAACATATCAATAAACATCAGCGTAAAAATGCTGGCAAAAAAAGAGTACTTCAAAGCGCCGACAATATCCATCTTAAATGCTACCGGCTCGACCTTGATGTTAAAAGAAAAAAACTGCTCCGGCACGGCAACCTCGCCGGTCAAATATGCAAGTATGGTTGAAACAGCAATTCCGGCAATAAGCGCACCTCTGATTTTGAGCATTTCCAGGACGAGCATTACCAGCATGCCTGCCAGACCGATGAGAACGGTTTGATTAAGCGGACCCGCAGAGACCAGCGTAGTGTCGCTCTTCACAACCAAGCCCAGATTAACCAGGCCGATAAAGGCGATGAACAGCCCTATGCCCACCGAGATCGCAGAGACAACTGATGGCGGAATCGCTTCGACAAGCCTTTTTCTCAGTCCCAGCAAAGTCAGAATAAGGAAAAACAGCCCCGAAATGAAAACAATCCCCAGCGCCGTCTGCCACTCGATCTTCTGTCCTATGACCAACGTGTAGGCAAAAAACGCGTTAAGACCCATACCAGGCGCCATGGCAATGGGGGCTTTGGCGAAAACCCCGACAACAATTGTCGATACCGCGCTTACGATGCAGGTAACCGCAATAAGGGCGTTTTTATCCATCCCTGTCTCAGCAAGGATTGAAGGATTTACAAAAATAATATAAGCCATAGTCAAAAATGTAGTCACCCCGCCCAGGCACTCAACACGGAAAGTTGCACCGCTATTCGGGTCAGAATAGTTATTGCCCATTATTTAACCTCTTTGCTTCCGGAATGCTTAGCTGCAAAAATTTTCTGCAAGATAGTCGAAACTTTTTGCCAGAGAATCAAACGGATCTGCCGGACAGATATCCTGCTCGACAATAAACCATGAGCAATTACTCTTTACAGCCGCACTTATGATTTCCCTCCAGTTGAGATTCCCGTTTCCGATCTCGGCATGTGTTGGCTGCAAATCGGGCGTGATAATATAGTCTTTAAGATGAATTGCCGGCAGTCGGTTTCGCATTTTTTCGCACCAGCTTGCGGGGTCTCCGCCGCCGTACTGCACCCAGTACGTGTCAATTTCTGCCTTGACGTAGCGATGATCGGTCAATTCGTAGATCATCTGGAGAATTGTTTTTCCGTCAACTTGCTGGAACTCGATGTGGTGATTATGGTAGCAAAATGTGATACCTGCCTGTGTAAGCATTTGGCCGGCCTGTTCGAGTTTGCTGGCAAAATCCTTGACGTCTTCAAAGGTTTTCAAAGTCCTCCGGCCCGGCGAAGGACAGGCAGTCATCCTGCATCCCAGCTTTTGAAGACGCTCTATTATCCGCTCAGGCTCCTGGAGCAGCAACTGAGGATCTTCGTGCGTTGCGCAACAGTACAGCCCTTCATCCTGCAGGATTTTTGCCAGCTCGGCATAGTCGATTTTGCCGACTCCGCTAACCTGGACAGCTTGATATCCGATCTTACGAATTTTTTTCAGACTTGTCGTGATATCCACGACTGTCTTGAGGTAATCACGTACCGTATAAAGTTGGGCGGCAATTTGTTCGACTTTCATTCTTTGCTCCTCTGTTGCCGTAGTTGTTATTTTTTTCGATATTACTTGTTGTGCTCAAAGCAAAGCACCTGGTATCAAAAGACTTTTGTTTTAAGCAGTGCGAGCGAGAGGAGTCGAACCTCCACGTCCCTTGGGACACAAGGACCTAAACCTTGCGCGTATGCCAGTTCCGCCACGCTCGCGCAGCCTTAAAAAAGCTCCGGCTTTTCTTCTTTGTCAGCCTTTTCAGAATCCTGATTGTCTTTCTGTTGAATGGAAATCTTCTCGATTCTTTTTTCTGCCGATTGAAGTATTTTTCGGCAGTGTTTGATCAACGCCATACCGCGTTCATACTGCTCGATGCTTGTCTGCAGCGGAACTCGGCCTGATTCGATCCTGCTGACAATATCGGTAAGCTGCTTGATCGCCTCTTCAAAGGTTAATTTATCGGTATTTTCGTTATTTTCAGTTTTGGCCATTTTTATTGCCTTCTTCAGAGATATTTTGCAGTTTTTTAACCTGGCTTTCAACTAAATTTCTTTCAGCCAGCTCCGTAACAATCAGATCACCGACATTCAGAGCCTTGATATCGGTCAGAACATCCCCTGTTCTTTTGTTTATCGTGATACTGTACCCTCTCTTCAGGACGGATCTGGGATTTAGTGCTACAAGCCTGTTTTCCTGCGCTGTCAGAAGGATTCTGGCGTCTTTTACGCTATATTGAACACCCAGCAACACAGCAGTATGCAGGTTATTAAGCTCGATTGCCTTCTTGGCGATCAGTCTGTGTGGTTCTATTGTTGTTAGTCCCGCAAAAATACCGCTTATTGTTTCACGAAGCCGTGCAAGCATCGTTTTTATCGAATCGCTGAGACGGACCTGCATCTCGTCGAGCCGTTGGGCAGCGATGAGCAGAGGGCCTTTAGGGTCACGAAACAGCATACTTGCGAGAATTATCTCAAGCTGCTGGCTGATCAGTTCAAGCTTGGTCCGGACATTTTTTTTAAGGGATTCTTCAATTGACTCAAGCCTTCTGCCGACTTCATTGATATCGGGTACAGCAATAACACCCGCCTTTGTTGGTGTCGATGCGCGGGCGTCGGCAACCAGATCAGCAATGGTGGTATCCACTTCGTGACCGACGGCGCTTATGATCGGAATTCGGGAATTGAAAATCGCCCTTGCCAGAACTTCTTCATTAAATGCCCACAAATCCTCCAGTGAGCCGCCGCCCCTTCCGACAATCAGCAGGTCTATCCCTAAACTTCTGTTTTTTTTATTGATGTTTCTTATCGCAGCAGCGATCTGTTCAGCCGCACCTTCGCCTTGCACAGGAACAGGACAAACAAACAGCTTCGTCGCAGGCCAGCGCTTCCAGATGCTTTCGGTGATGTCATGAATCGCTGCCCCTGATTCACTTGTGAGGATCGCTATTCTGGAGGGATATTCCGGCAGCGCTTTCTTATGCTCCTCGCTGAACAAACCCTCCTGCCGCAGTTTCCTCACCATCTGCTCGAAAGCAAGCTGCAGCGCCCCTACGCCAGCCGGCTGCATGGTATCGACATAGAACTGATATTTGCCCCCGGGCGTGTAAACGTCAATATGGCCCGTCGCAATGACTGCTGTACCGTTTTCGGGTGTGAATTTCAGCTTTCTGAAGCTTCTGTCCCACATCACCGCGGGAAGTTGAGCGTTTTCATCCTTGAGCACAAAATAACAGTGCCCGCTGTGGTGGCGCTTAAAATCGCTGATTTCCGCGGTAATCACAAGAGTAGAAGGCAGGCTTTCTTCAAGAACCAGCTTAATAAGCGCGTTAACCTGCGTTACTGTGTATATTTTAATGTCCTTCTTTGCCATGCCGCAGACGATTATACCCTATTGCCGGGCCTTCAGCAACGATCCTGGCCATAAATGCGACACTGCACGCGGGACGCCGGGCAGACTAGAATCCGTTATAAGGCTCTGCTTTGCCGTCATCCGAGTCATAGCTTGTTGTATCTTCATATTGTTCGGCTACACAGATACGCTCAATTTTTTCTGCCCTTTTTGTGAGTGTATCGACTGTTGCCAGTATAGCTGAAATCCTCACATCCCCCGTTGCAATCTCGAATGGAACCGGCATCTGTGTTCTCATTGATTTGATTACGTTTTCACTTTTTCTGCCGAGAACCGAATCATGTCCGCCGGTCATGCCTATGTCGGTGATGTACGCCGTTCCTTTGGGCAGGATTCTCTCGTCGGCTGTTGTCACATGCGTGTGTGTGCCGAAGCAGACGCCGACCCTTCCGTCAAGGTAATATCCCATCGCAATTTTTTCACTGGTTGCCTCGCCGTGAAAATCGACCACCACGATGTCCGCTTCACGTGATACTTTTCCCAGCAGTTGGTCAATTGTGTTAAACGGACATTCTGCCGGCTTCATAAAAACCCTGCCTATCAGGCAGATCACTGCAACAATCGGCCCTTTTTCAGTCTGGAAGATGGCAAAACCTTTACCCGCTGCAAAGGCTGAGAGATTGGCTGGACGAACGATATTGTCCTGTACTTCGAGAGTTGCGATGATGTCTTTTTTCCGGAAAACATGGTCGCCTGTAGTAATCAGGTCAATGCCGTACCTGAGCAGTTTTTCGTAAATCTGCGGCGTGATACCTGAACCGCCCGCCGCGTTTTCTGCGTTCGCGATAATGCAGTCGACGTTATACTGTTTCTTAATCGAAGGCAGCTTATCGGCAAGTATTTTTCTGCCGGGCCGACCTACAATATCACCTATACACAGTATGTTCAGTTTCATGGGAATATCCCTGCTCGTTATCCGCTGTACAAACGTTCCGCATCAGCGAGGAATTTATGCTCTGTTGCCCATGCGATAGATTAGCGGGCGTATTCCACGCATCGCACTTCACGCAAAAGCGTAACCTTGATCTCGCCGGGATACATGATTTCCTCTTCAATTTTCTTGGCAATATCCCGGGCGATCTTCACTGCCGAACCGTCATCGACTTCTTCGGCATTTACTATTACTCGAATTTCCCGTCCTGCCTGGATTGCGTATGAGTTTTCCACGCCTTTGAACCCCTTCGCAATCTCCTCGAGTTTTTCAAGTCGCTTGATATATCTTTCAAGCGTTTCCCTTCTTGCGCCGGGCCTTGATGCACTTATGGCATCTGCCGCCGAAACGAGCGGCGAGTACGGGTTGTCTGCTGGTATATCACCATGATGTGCCGCAACGGCATTCAATATTATGGGGGACTCATTAAACCGCTTCAGATAGTTTGCGCCGATGTCCGGGTGCGTTCCCTCAACCTCATGATCCAGAGCCTTTCCTATGTCATGAAGCAGTCCTGCCCTTCTGCCGATCGAGCCGTCCAGACCGAGTTCATCTGACATGACCTGTGACAGATAAGCTACTTCAATGCTGTGTCGCAACATGTTCTGACCATAACTTGTGCGGTAGTTTAGCACACCCAGCAGGGAAAGTATTTTATTGTTGAGCCCTCTCACGTCGGCTTCGACAGCCGCGCTTTTGCCGATCTGTAGCAGCTTCTGGTTTATGTCCTTTCGGGTCTGATCTACAAGCTCCTCGATCCTTGTCGGATGTATCCTGCCGTCCTGGATCAGTCGTTCCATCGATAGCCTTGCTACTTCCCTTCGCACCGGATCAAAGCCGCTGACGACTATCACCCCGGGTGTGTCGTCCACTATTACATCGATGCCCGTAGCTTTCTCGAACGCACGTATATTCCTCCCTTCCCTTCCGATAATACGCCCCTTCATCTCATCATTGGGAATATCCACCGTGGAAACGCTGACCTCGCAGGTCTGCTCCGCCGCGAAACGCTGGATCGCCGTACTTATGATCTTTCTGCATTTTTCTTCTACGGCTTCCTGTGTTTCCTCAACCTTTCGTTCTATTAAGCTCGACATCTCGTGTTCACATTCTTCCTCCAGCGTCTTGAGCAGCAGATCTTTCGCTTCTTGAATATCCATAGCAGTGATTTTAAGCAGTTGATTCTTTTGCTGGACGATAAGGGTGCTCAGTTGCTTGTCTCTGGAATCGAGGTTCTGCACCCTCTTATCGATCTCGGCCTGCTGCTGTTTAATCTCTGCCTCCTTCTGCTTCATAAGCTCACTTTGTCGATCAAGGGCGTCTTCATGCTTGCTTAGCCTCCTCTCGGTCTGCCGCAGATCACTTCGTATCTTATTCACTTCGTTGGTAAATTCTTCCTTTTTCTTGATGATTTCTTCCGCCGTCTCAAGCTTTGCGGTTTTGATAATGCTCTCTGCCTCTTTTTCAGCCGCGGCGATCTTGCTTTGCATCTGGCTCTCAAGGTTCTTTACCTTTGATTTCGCGATAATATGCTGAGCGACAAATACACCCCCGCCACCAACAATCAGGCAGCCTAACACCAAAGCCGCCATAAGCAATGGCGGGATTTGCATAAGTGTTGTCATAGCTATACCTTTCCAAAGTCTTCCCCTTCACGGGGAATATACTAAAAGTCATAGCACAATGAACAGGGGTGATTGGCAGAAAAACGGCCAATGGCGCAGAGCTTGAGCCTGAAATCCTTCTCAGAGAGTGTACAAACTAACCTTCGGTACCAAAATTGCCCCCACTTTCGGCAAATCTGATTCCGTATCCTTGATTTTGGTTATGTTTTTATTCTGCATTACTCTCAATACCAGCCTCTCTAATCAGCCGGTTTACGCTTTGCTAAAGGTTTTCCGTCTCCAGGTTCCAAGCATTGCCGACGGGCACAATTCGTTGCATTACTCAACCACGCCGACATCCGCAGCATTGTAGTCTCTTCTGCCTCCTGCCGAATCCGATTGTGAGCATAGACTTAATCGCGCTGTTTCCCTGTTCTTTCCGCTATTGCTCATTTTTAGCTGCCGGGATCACTCGCCCGGCTAAACTTAGCTGACAATATGATATGCCATCTGTTCGAGACGGTCAAGGGAAAAGAGAAAAAATGCTGGTTTTGCCGGGTTTCGCTTTTCTAAGAAAAAGGCTGTGCCAAACCAACAATCTTAAGTTATCGGACTTTGTAAATAAAAAACATCTTTAGTCTGGTGAAAAAGACTATTTGGATTTTGGTTAAACCGAGGTGATTTGGTGCCGATTATACCAATGGTAACGCTTTTTAGGGTAGGAAGATTATGGGAAAGAGAAAGGATATATTTACCACCGGCCAGGTGGCGGCAATTTGCAACGTTGCTCCGCGGACTGTTACGAAATGGTTCGATAGCGGCCAGTTGAGAGGATACCGCATCCCGGGGTCGCGAGACAGACGCATTCCGGTATCTGAGCTTATTCGCTTTATGAGAGCTCATGATATTCCGACTGACTCGCTGGATATGGGGATTATCCGTGTAATGATCGTCGATGCTGACTGGGAAATGGCTTCCGTCCTCCAAAAAGCCATGGAAACGCTGGATACCTATGATGTCAGGACTACCGAGGGGACCTTCGAAGCAGGGCTGACCGCTCAGAAGTTCAAGCCGCATGTGGTGCTGATAAACCTCCTGAGCAAGGAAATCGACGCTGATGCTCTCTGCAAGGGCTTCCGTGCCAGCGAAGATCTTCAGGGAACCAAGGTCATCGCTATCGCCGACAAACTCGGTGACAATGAGGTTAACGCCTTGCTGGAAAAGGGCTTCGATGCGGTCATAACCGATCCCGGCGACCTGAATCAGGTTAAAAAGCGAATAGATGAGGCAATTGCGATAATCTATTGACCCCCTCATCGTGACAGGAACCTCCGGTGTCCGATAACGCCAGGCGACCTTGCACAATGAAAAGACTTTTAGGACCAGGCTGCTATATGCAAAGCCCGATAAGTTTCGCTTCTAATTCTTTCTTATTATAGGAGTTAGGATTTGTCTTTACCCGAACGACAAGGTGACGAGCTGTCAGGAGAGCACCTTGACAATTCTGCGCCGATTGACTATACTACCAAAATCACCGGAAATCCTGGAGCTGGAAGCTTTTTTATGCTCGAATTTCCCCCTGTGATGCTTGAACAGGCCCGGATAGCTTAGGGAGTTTAATATGAAAAAGTGTTTTTACGATTGGGTAAACTATCTGACAGTTCTGTTTTTCATTGCTGCACTTATTACCCTTTCAGCCGCCACCAATGCTGCCCCCGGGCCGAATACCATTGGCAATGATATGACACCTGAGGAATATGCTGCCCTTGATAGGATCAGGATCAACAGTCCCAATATCCCTCCGGGCGGCTTCTTGCCCGTCGCGGATATAAACAGTGCCGATGTCATCCTTCATCAAGTTCCAACTTCAACATGGACTTTCGGAAGTGCCCCCACAGCAGCGGGCATAATACTTGGCTATTATGACCGTATGAATTATCCGAGTATTTACGATGGCAACACTAACGCAGGTGATGCTCCGCTTTTTGATCTCGGCCAGGGAAGTGATCCCGAAAATCCTTTTTCATGGGCCTGCGGCCTGGTCGCATCTGCGAACGGATTCGATAATCACACCGGCTCTGGGCATGTCGACGATTATTGGCTGCAATACGGAGCTACAGGGCTGGATCCGTGGGATCCTAACGATCCGTGTCAGCCTAATAATACTCGCAATCATGACTGCATTGCTGATTATATGGGATCAAACCAGTGGAGATGGGACTACAACTTGGACGGAGTTACCGACAATGTAAGCGACGGCGCCACCATGTTCTTTTTCCCGTCGGATGGGAGCAAATTGTACGACTTTATACCTCCGGACATGAACCAGGTATGGGATCCGTGTTTACCCATCCCCAAGGACATGAACCAGGCAGCAGGATGTCACGGTATGCGGCAGTTCGTTGAGAAATACGTCAATACCAATGTCGGTCCGACAGTGGATCCCAATTACGTCGTGGAGGAAAACTATAACCAGTATATCATGGGATATGCCGATCCCGGTATAGGCTTTACTTTTGCCGATTACAAAGACCAGATCGACAACGGTTATCCCGTGATGATACATTTTAAGGGGCAGTACGGCCACAGCAGCGTCGGAGTCGGCTACCAGGATGCTAACCAGATTGTTTATATACACGACACGTGGGACAATGATGTCCATGAATTTGTCTGGGGAGATTACTATGCGGGGCTCCCGCATATAGGCGTAACAGTATTTCATTTGGAGCGCGTGCCCGTATTGAAGTATCTTCAGATCAACGGCCCCAACGAGGTCCCCGAATTTACGGTTGCAGCCGGTGATTACAACTGCACCGCCTACTGGGACACATCCTACTATGGCAGAGGGGGCGGTATCGAATCGAATGATGTAAGCGGTGTGGTCGAATGGAAGGAAAACACCATCTACGCGAGCATAGCCAACAACGGTGTTTTAAGCACCAATATGGTCCCATCAGACCAGGTCTGTGCAATAGCTGCTGTCTACAGGAGCACTTCACCGCTATATGGTGATACCAGTGCAACATACGTGGTCACGATCAAGGATACGGACATCCGCCTGGAAACAATAGAAATCAGCGGACCGGTCATTGTTGACGAGGATTCCAATGCCCGGTTTACCTGTAGAGCGTATTACTCTGATGACAGTGTTGTTGATGTTACATCCGATCCGAATACGACCTGGTCGGAGGACTCGGCTTTTGCCTCCATTGATGCTAATGGCTTGTTGGATACCGATCCTGTAAGTTCGAATCAGCCTTGCCGGATAAAGGCGACATATTCAGGCATGAGTGATTGGTACTTTGTGACGATCCTCGATAGTGCTGCAAATATAATTTACGTTGACGACGATGCCAATGGTTTTGAGGATGGTTCGCAGGCACATCCGTATAACACGATTCAGGAAGGTATCGATGCCGCCTCGAGCGGCTACATCGTACTCGTTGCTGACGGCAATTATATCGGCGCGGGCAACCGGGATATCAATCTTCTCAGCAAGGCTATTACAGTCAGTGCAGCTAGCGGACCCGAAGCTGTTATAATCGATTGTCAGGGAACTAAAACCCAGTACCACCGCGGTTTTTATCTCGGTTCTGCCACCGGCCCGGATACACTGATCGAAGGTTTTACAATCAAAAATGCTTACGCTCTTTCCGGTGCGGGTATCTATTGTGAAATAGGCAGCACCGCTGCGATACGAAGCTGTACAATTCGCAAGTGTAGAGCTGCTGATACCGGCGGTGGTGTCGCCGGAACAGGCGGCAGGATCAGTTACTCAAATATCGTTGGAAATGTTGGAAACAACAGCGGCGGCGGCCTGTATGACTGCTCCGGACAGGTCATGTACTCTACCCTGCTGGATAACGTCGCCGGTAATTATGGCGGAGGGCTCTATTTCTGCGATGCAGACATCAGTTACTCCAAAATCATAGGTAACGAGGCAGGCCGGCAGGGTGGCGGCTTCTACGAATGTGGCGGGGATGTATCTTTCTGCACGGTAGCTCAGAACCAGGCACACACCGAATTCGGCGGCGGCTTTTTCGGATGCACCGCAAATATCTCCGATTGTAACTTCATCGCAAACAAGGCTCGCTACGGTGCTGCAATCTGTACCCATGATATAGGAGCGATCACCAGTTGCAGGTTTATTGCTAATATCGCAGGTATCTCCGGCGGCGCAATTGCTGACAGCGATGTGTCGCTGGCACAGTGCTTCTTCAGTAATAATTATGCCGCCACTAACGGCGGGGCGATCTATGGATGTGACGGCCAGATCTCCGATTGCAACGTTACCAACAATACCGCAGGTATCTCAGGAGGAGGTATCTATGCCTCTAACGGTAGTATTGTCCGTTGCCGGGTTGAAGACAACTGGGCTCGTAGCGGCGGCGGATTCTATGTTTGCAACGGCCTGATTAAACAAACTGTGGTAAAAAGCAATGAAGCTATCTTCACCGGAGGCGGCTTCGGCAATTGTGACGGCAGGATTGAAAATTGCCTTGTGCTGGACAATCACTGCGACTGGATCCCCGGCGGCAAAGGGGCCGGTTTTTCCGGCTGTGATGGCGAGATAGTTAATTGCACAGTCGTTAAGAACGTAGCCGACGCAAATGGCGGCGGTTTCAACTCCTGCGATGCCATGATAAATAGCTGCATCGTCTGGTATAATGACGCAAATAATAATCCTCACTTTGCAGACACCAATGAAATCAGTTATTCTTGTGTACAGGGCTGGACCGCAGGAGGCTTGGGCAACATCAGCGCTGATCCGCTTTTCGCCAATCCAGATACCGATTTTCATCTCAAGTCTTCGGCGGGCCGCTGGAATCCAAACACCGGCACATGGGTAACCGATATTGTCACAAGCCCCTGCATCGACTCCGGCAGTCCCTGGAACGACTGGACCCGTGAGCTGTGGCCCAACGGTCAGAGGGTAAATATGGGCGCGTACGGCGGGACTCCGCAGGCCAGTAAGTCCAATTCTTCCGCCGGTATAATTGCGGACCTGAACGTTGATTTCTTCGTTGATACACTTGATCTTGCAATGCTGCTTGCCGAATGGTTGAACAACGGCTTGTTAATGATTGAGGATCTCAACCATGACGGCACGGTAGATTATATCGACTTTGCCATGTTCGCCGCCTTCTGGCAGGCCGATGACAATGACCCGCTCTTCCCTGCTTATTTCCTCGAAGACTTCGAGACAGCAAACTTTACCAGGTATCCCTGGAAGCACAAGGGAACAAAGGCCTGGACGGTGGTTCACGATGCTTACTTTGAAGGTGCATACTCTGCCGGATCCGGCGATATTACTCACGATCAGAACAGCATACTCGATATAACCTGGCCTTGTGTGAATACAAACCGAATCAGCTTCTACAAAAAAACCTCCTGCGAAGAGGATTATGATTATCTTGAGTTCTACATAGATGGCGATCTGGAAGGATTCTGGTCCGGCTGGCAAAACTGGACACGCAGCATCTTTCTGATCGAGCCTAACCAGCCTCATAACTTCAGGTGGGTTTATCAGAAGGACGGCTCCGTTAGCGAATGGGATGATTCGATTTGGCTTGATAATATCCGGCTTTATAACGACCCGCGATGACCTGAATTACGCCAATCCCGGCCTTCGGTGCTGGCAGAGATTTTACCAGTCCCGAATACCTTCCAGAAGGCTGAGGTATCGGATGGCAAGGTATAGAATCACCGCAATTACGGCAATCCTCACCAGCCAGAGAATAATTCTTACGCCGAATCGTCTTTTTTGCGCAAACATTTTCTTTCCTTCCGGGTAGTATACATATGTTAGTATATCTTGAGCCCTTTGCCACATTGTTTTCCGATATGAAATTGGGTATAATATACTGGAAGAGATTTGAGGTAAGATTCCGGGCAGCCCTGACATCCCGGAAAGCGGTTTTTAGAGAGGTTCAGTTATAGTTGGAAAAACTCCGTGAGACTCTGAGGGTAAAGAAGGAGCGTGCTGTATTGGTCGGCGCCGTCTTGGCGGGCGGTAAAAAGAAAAATGATGGTCTTTGTGAGCTGGCCGCACTGGTGGAAAGTGCAGGCGCCGTAATTGTAGATCGTTTTCAGCAGAAGATAAGAACAATTCATTCTGCAACATATATCGGTTCAGGCAAAGTGGATATGTTGCGCGACCGTGTCCGGCACTCTGGTGCAGACGTGGTAATATTCAATAATGACCTCTCTCCGGGACAGATACGAGCGATTGAAAAATGCGTTCAAGCCAAGGTGCTGGATCGAAGCGAACTAATCCTGGACATATTTGCCACCCGCGCTAGGACTCACCAGGCAAAGCTGCAGGTCGAACTTGCCCAGTTGGAATATACCTATCCGCGTCTTACGCGAATGTGGTCTCATCTTGACACACTTGCAGCGGCAGGTGGTGCCGGCAAAGCTGGCGCCGTCGGCGCAATAGGAACAAGAGGCACGGGTGAAAAACAGTTGGAAATAGACCGGCGACTGGTCAAAAAACGTATTGCCGAACTGAAACGGGAACTCAGGAATATTGACAGGCGTCGTTTGCGGGAGATCGAAGGACGCCGCGACTATTTCAAGGTTTGTATCGTTGGCTATACCAACGCCGGCAAGAGTACTCTGCTGAACGCCTTGACCGACGCCGGTGCGATTGTGGAAGACCGCCTGTTTGCTACTCTGGATACACGCACACGCAGGTGGGCTATTGAGCGCGGCGTAGAGGTCCTTTTAAGCGACACGGTCGGTTTTCTGCAGAACCTGCCTCACCATCTTGTTGCTTCGTTCAAGGCAACGCTGGAGGAAGTGGTAAACGCCGATCTCTTGCTGCATGTTGTCGACGTCTCCAACGAAGATGCCCCCGAGCAGCTTCTCGCCGTTAACAAAGTGCTACAGGAGCTTGGATGTGGCGATAAGCCTGATATCGTGGTTTTGAACAAAAGTGATGTTCTCTGGGACAGAACCGTGCTGGAAATGCTCCAGACCCTGTTTCCACAGGCAATTTGCATTTCGGCAAAGAACAGAATGAATCTCGATGAGCTCGCCTCTGCCGTTCTTGCCAGAGTCAGGGGAAATGAAATAACCGTGCGGGTTGAGAGCCGCCAGTCAAATGGCAGGGTACAGAGCTTCCTCCGCAGCAGCGGACGAATAATAAACGAGGATTATCGGGATAATCTGGCAATTGTAATGGCTAGACTCGGCAGAAATCAGCTTGGCAGGCTGCGGCAACTCAGGCCTGATAAGCTGGAGGTCGTAGACAGTATCAGATAAAAGACTGGAACGCCTCAAAAATCAACCAAATTGTGCCCATGGCATTGGCTGAGGATCTGAAAAATAAGTTGATCGAATAAGGTCCAAAATCGGTTCTTTTTGGGCTAATTAGGTTGACTTTAGTCGTTTATCGTGGTATAATACCGTTTTAAGTTTTTTATTTGCGAGATGCTTGTTGGGGATATCATGTGGTCGAAAACAGGGATTGTTTTACTTGTAATCATTGTTCTCTTATGTGTTTTTAATTGTCTGGGTGATGATATTCTTAACCCCGGTTTTGAGTTTTATACTCCGGTTGGGGATATTAATGAACCAAACGATTGGGAAAGCTACAACTTCGTATCCGTTATGCAGGAATTTACCCCTCATCCTGAGCAGGGGCAGGATCCCTGGATGAACTGGAAGATAGATTACCCCCTCTTGCCGCATGACGGCAATTCATTCGTCGTGCTTTCCACCGGTGATATCAAACCGGAGCCGGGAGAAGCGGCCATGTGGCAAACCGTGGATTTTACAACAGGCCAAAAGCTTTCTGGATGGTACTTTTTCGGTACCTGCGACTACCTTCAATGGAATGATTGGGCCACTATTTCCCTTGTGGCTGCTGACGGTTATGTCCGCACTATTTTGCTTGTTAGCATAGATGTGGCTACTGTGGGCAATTACAGCTCGACTAACGGCTGGCAGTACTTTGAGCATATATTCTCACCCATCGAGGAAGGTACATACCAGCTCAAATTTTTTGTCAGTGACTACGGCGATGCTATTTTCAAGACATATCTCGCCGCTGATGATCTGCATCTGTGTCTTGCCCGGGAATATGGCGACCTTAATCAGGACTGCAAGATTGACTTTCTTGACTTTGCTGTTCTCGCTGCATATTGGCAGGAGTTCTGTTCAGACCCGAATTCCTGCGAGAACGCTGATGTGGACCGAAGTGGCTTCATAGATTTTAACGACCTCTCCGTAATTACTGAAAACTGGCTGCTTGGCCTGTAGGCACGAGGGTGCGTATTGATTTAGTAATAATAAAAAGGCATAATCAGGGGGTTTGATGAACGACAGAATGGGGATGATTTTTTCAGTTATTGCCGCGTTTTTCTGTATCACTGTTTTTGTCCTCGCAGAGATACAGAATCCGGGCTTCGAATACTACACCTACGATGGCCAATTCAACAGGCCTGATGAATGGCAGTATGAGAATTATGCCTCTGTTATGCAGGCCTTCACCCCTGTCCCGGGACCCGGACAGACACTTCGCTGGCAGGTTAACTACCCTTTGCTTGCTTATTCCGGCAATTCGTTCGTCCTTATCTCTAACGGCGACTTCAATCCTCTCCCCTGGTATGGTGTCGTCTGGCAGAACGTCTTTCTACAGGCTGGCCGGAAGATCAGCGGCCGGTACTTCTTCGGAACGAAAGATTATCCCGGCGTCGCCAACGACTGGGCCCAAATAAAGCTTTTTCCCGATGGACAGCCGGACCTTTATGAAATTGAGATAGCTCGGGTCGATGTCAACCAGGTCGGAGTTTATGGCTCCACAAAGGGATGGATATATTTTGAGCGGACCATAAAGGAGCATGAGCAGGGAAATTATGCCCTCGTCTCTCAGGTCGTGCACGATTTCGACCAGGAGTTTAACTCCTATCTGGCAGTTGATGACTTAAACACCTGTACCACGTATAGACATGCAGATCTCAATGGTGACTGCACTGTTGATTTTCGTGATTTTTCAATACTGGGCCGATATTGGTTGCAGGACTGTCCCGGCCCGGGCGACAACAAGGTTATCCTCGCTACGAGTCTGGGTAACATCGAAATAGAGCTTTATCCCGACAAGGCACCCGTAACCGTGGCTAACTTTCTGAATTATGTTAATTCCAGCTTCTATGAAGACTTGATTTTCCACCGCGTAATAAATGGTTTTATGATTCAGGCGGGCGGCTTTGATATGGGCCTGAACCAGATGCCCGCAAATGACCCGATAATCAATGAAAGCTATAACGGCCTCAAGAATACCTATGGAACCATTGCAATGGCTCGGACGAATGATCCGGATTCAGCCACTTCGCAGTTTTTCATCAATGATGCTGATAATGCCTTCCTTGACCGCGATGATGCCCATGGCGTCGTCGGCTATTGTGTTTTCGGCAGGGTCATCGGAGGACTGAATGTAGTGGAGGCGATTTCCGCCGTAACTACGCATACCGCCCAGACACCCGCATCCGGATCGATGAACGATGTGCCCGTAATACCTGTGCGAATTAACTATGCATTTTATGGAGATGCAAGCCTGTGCGAACAGGCTGATTTCAATCGGGACGAGCTTGTCGATTATGACGACGTTGCGATTATAGCCGACAACTGGCTGCTCGGTAGATGAACAAAGCAGGCATTTGACATATACCCCCGGCAGGTTTATCATCTACACGTCAGATTTGAAAGGACTGATTATGATTTTTGCAAAGCAGAAAGACCTGTCGCTTTTCAAATGGCACTTTTTTGTCATGACGGTCATCATACTTTCCGCCCTTGTCGCTGCAATTGGAGCTGCTGTTGCCTTGTTATCCGGAAAGCTTACCTTCGTATCAGGCATTCTGTGCATATTAGGTGGTGCCGGCTTTATTGCCGGACTTGTCATGGCGGTCTTCGCAATACTCCTGCTGGCTTCTGCAAATGTCAGGAAAATCGAAAAAAATACCGCCGGCCTGGACAAGACACTGGAGCTTATGGACAAGCTGCAGTCAAATCTCACAGAGATAAATCATTCCGTAGGGCTCAGCGAATCCGCTAGGTCCATTGTCTATCGCGACAACGACCTCCAGCGGCTTCGAGAGATAGTCTTGGACAAGCTCCATCATCATGATTTTGATGGAACATACGAACTGATTGAGAATATTGCCGGCAAGCCTGATTATCGTGAGTTTGCTGATAAGCTTCGGCTCGAAGCGAACAAGTATCGTAACGCCACCGAAGAAGAACGCATCAACCAGGTAATTGCCCATATAGAAAAACTTCTGGACCAGTATCAGTGGCTCAAGGCCGGTTCACAGATAGAGAGGCTTATTCGGGCGTATCCCTCCGTTGAGAAAGTCACCGCTCTTCGATCCATGCTCATTGAGAAAAAACAGCAGCGAAAAAAAGAACTGCTCGCTGCGTGGGATGACGCTGTAAAACGCAAGGAGACAAACCACAGCCTTGAAATTCTCAAGGAACTGGATCTTTATCTTACTCCCAGCGAAGGCCTTGCATTGCAGGAATCAGCTAGTGACGTCTTCAGAACCAAACTCCATAACCTTGGCGTGGAATTTTCCCTTGCCGTTACCGAAAGACGCTGGGACACTGCCTACAACACAGGCCTGGAGATAATACGAGATTTCCCCAACAGCAAAATGGCCGCCCAGATTCGCGATAAGCTGGACATGTTGAGTCAACGCGCCGAAGAAAAAGAATAAACGCCGGGACCATAAAGACAAACCCGGCACGCCGGAGTGAATTTTCGCTGCAGGCTTTTAAGATAAATACTCGAGTGTGAATCTACATTAGAGCCGAGCCAATATTATTGAATGAACTGCAGCCAATATTCAGCCATAATACTGAAATCTCGCAAATCTACTATGCCGTCTTGATTAATATCCGGATTGTAAGGAGGCATATTAGTATCCGTAACCGGCTCTACAAGAACACCATAAAACGCCGAACTATGGCTTGGTGCCCATTCCGCACCGGATGTAACCTGATCGGCAGAAAACATCATAAGAGCACCGAAGGAACAATTACAAATAAACAAAACCGCAACACTACTGCAAGTAATTGTATTTACCATTACTCTGTCTCTGTATCGGTTGCAGATCTCTGAAGTGGGAAACTGCCGCAACAGTACGACCGGCACATCCTGGATTTCCTTCCCTGTTCGATTGTCACATGTTACATGGGACAATCCGGGCTTAGTGAAACTCGAAAAGCGACTGTGTTTTAATAATCGTCACCTCATCCGGATACGCGTGGAATGCATGGACGTGAAGTTCCTTCTGCCTGGCCTCGAAATCCACATAACTGAAAGGCTGTAACCCGCCTACCGCTCTTTGCGGGAACTTCACAAAAACGCCCCTGTTATATGCAAATTTCTCGAGGTCCAGATGGCTTTGATGGTACAGCCCGGGACTCATTTTCTCCACCTGAAAATCCGTCAGATAACTGAGCCCCTTGCTCAATGTGAATTTATGACTTCGTTGTCCGGTGAAACTGAACCGTTCAATGAGCCCCCTTTGAGGCAGTATCTGTTTGGAACCGCCTATCAGTTCAGTCAGACACAGCCCATCGGTATAAACACTTACCACGTGTGAGCCTCCGGTTAACCACAGCGATGCCTCGTATCTGCCCGTCTTTAGTTGGCGCCTGCTGTAGATCTTGAACAGTTCCGGATGCAGCGCCCTCTGGTAAAGATAGAACGCCAAGTTACTGACAGCTATATCTGTAGGGTGTGATTCCATATTCCCAAGACCCACAAAAAAGTAAATTCTCGTTGCATTACCAAATCATATTATACCCGAACCGGCTGTTTAATTCAAGGGGCTTATCAATACTGATAACTGGGACAAAAAAGCTTATAGGACGATTATTCTACAAACTTTGTGGTTCAAAAGAGTAATGTGTACCGGATTCCGTGCTTGCAGAAAAAAAAATTTTGTTTTCGAAAAAATTTTTTACTCTTTTTATTCAACCTGCCCTGCAAACAGCACGTTAACTGATGTAGCGATGATATTGTAGAAAGTATGCGTCCCCGCCGCCATGCCGAACCCTCTTAATGCGTAAAGCGCCGCAAAATAAACGCCTGCGAACATCCTGAAAATAAACGCAGCAACTCTGAACGGCTCTCCCGATTCAATCTGGCCGTTGAGAGGATAGACGTGGTGATGCAGGCTGAAACATATCGCCGAGATAATAACGGCAATAATCACCGAATTCCTGTGATTGAAACCAATAATATCCTGAAACACGATAACCAGTACAAGTATCAGGACCATTCTGAAAACAAACTCCTCATAGATGCCCGCCCCTATGCCGGTCACCACCGGCGCCCAGAACATCCGAACCGACCGATTTGAAACATTCAACCGATCTTCTGCTATGTTGTTCTGTACCGTAACTTCATCATTAGACGGCGCTCCTTCAATGACCGATTGGTTTTGCAGAGCCCTTTGTACCTGCCATGCGTTATCAATGAACGGCCGGTTGAAAAGCATACTCAGAACTATCAGGGGAAACGCGTAAATGACGCATTCGGCAGTCATAGGGAGGATGTCTTTTACATGGAATGACCACCTTTTTCGCGAGGCCAACTGAAGGGCAAGCAGCATTATCACGACCATCAGCGGCGCGCCGATCCAGACTGCACGCCTGCCCAGTCCTATGTGCTCTGCCAGTTCCTGCAGCCACGCAAACGCGACAACACGTATTTGCGTCTGATGCAGCAGGTCCGTGTTTATCAGTATCGTTCCAAGTTCATACAGAACCACGAACGGAAGAAGAAAAACAAGGGCGTAAATGTGTCGTGACGTTCGCTCCAGATATGAATCCGACGCATAATTAAATATCTGAGATGTAATGCGTTTGTTACTGTTGGGCCTGTTGCTCATATGTTGCCTTTACAGGTTGCCGGCAAATTTTCCCTTGAACGTCGACTGAATACTTTACTTTATCAGCCAAGTGTACTTTAATACAGCAAAATTTACAAGGTACCTCCACTATGTTGATGGATATTTATAAACGCCTTTATACACGCTTTGGCGCGCAAGGATGGTGGCCCGGCCATACCCGTTTCGAGATTATCATCGGAGCAATTCTTACTCAGAATACCAATTGGACAAACGTCGAAAAGGCGATCACTAATTTACGAGCCGCTAATTGCCTCGACAGCAAAACCCTGTATCAGATCAATCTGGAAAAACTCGCCGAATTGATCCGCCCCGCAGGCTATTACAATCTAAAGGCCAAACGGCTGAAAAATTTCGTAGACTGGCTGTACGAAAATTTCAATGGCGATGCCGATGACCCTGCCCGGATGAGTACCGCTGAACTGCGAGAGCAACTGCTTACTGTAAAGGGGATCGGCCGCGAGACCGCCGACTCAATTCTGCTCTACGCCTTCAACAAGACTGCTTTTGTGGTCGATGCCTATACCGCACGCATCGTCGTCAGACATCGGCTTATTGATGCCGATGCCGACTACGAGCAGTTAAAGGAATTTTTTGAGAATAATCTGCCCTGCGATGTCCGGCTCTTTAATGAATTTCACGCCCTGCTCGTTCGTTTGGGCAAGGAATATTGTCGCACACGCCCCCGATGTACTGGCTGCCCACTTCAGAACTTACCTCACGATACCGATTGACACCAATATTCGAAACCTCTATCCCTTCCAGAACCGCCCCGGTATCATGGCTGGTTCGGCTCCTCAGCATTCGGTTCGGACTCTTTCTCTGTTGTTGATTCTTTTGCCCTTTTCAGAGCTTCCGCTTCTGCCTTCATGGCCTCGGCGGCCTTCTTTTCTGCCTCAGCCTTTGCTTGTTCGGCATGTCGCTTTGCCTCTAGCGCCAACGCTGTTTCGGCCTTAGCCTTGTCCGCCTCGGCTTTTACCTTCTCCGCATGGCTCCTGGCCTCTTGTGCCTCCAACCGGGCCAATTCCCCACGATGCTTCTCTGCCTGGATCTGTTTCTCAGCCTTTGTCAGTTCCCTTTCTGCTTCCCGCATTCTCGTCTCAGCCTCTATCCGCTGAGTTTCAGATTCCAGTGCCTTTCGCTCAACATGATCTGTATACGCACTGCTACCAAGTGGATCAGTTATACTCTGCAAAAGTCCTTTTTTGTACACCGGCTTGGCGTGTTTTCTTCTTATTTCAGCGACCATTTCCGCATGGTCCGTGCCTATATCCGAAATGCTCGGTGTCAGTATGAAAAGTATCTCCCTGACCCGCTCCTCCTCATCCTTGCTGGAAAATAGTACCCCGAGAATAGGCAAGTCCTTCAGGAAAGGCACTCCCCGGACAATCCCGAGTGTTTCCGATTTTCTGATGCCGCCGATGATCAGGCTGCCTCCAGGCCTGATCCTGTTTTCCTCAGTTGTGATTTCACGCTCTGTTATGATAGTCTTCTGAGAAGCCCCTTCCGGCGTTGATCTTGAGGAGATCATGGCTTTTGTCGCAAGGCCGATAGATCCGTCAGCATAGACCCAGGGAACGACCTCTAGGAGATCAATAACATCCTTATATTCCGTTACGTCGTACGGCAGAATAGTACCCCCGGGTGTAATGGTCTTGACAACCGGCACTTGATCCGTTGTTTTTATCATCGCTTTCTTGCCGTTGATGGTCCGAAGCGTTGGATTCATAACAATTTTCAGATAACCCCTCGAAAGAAGCAGGTCTATTACCGCATCGAATGACCCGCTTGAAGAGGCGAATTCAACCTTTAACCCCGTGCTTCGTCTTGTTACATCCCGGGCAGCCGCACCTGTGAACGTGGGGTTGCCATCCCCGAGACTGATTGCATCTGCGATTGTATCGCCAACTTTACGAAGGCCTCCGCTGCCCGTCCCGAACAGGTCATCTATCTCCAGTGTAGTCTCCCAGTCCAGCGTCATATCCGAAAAGAGTTCCGAAATCAAACAGTCGATCCTGACCTGTACTGGTGGAACGTCAACTTTTTCCAGAAAGTCAATAGTTATTTGTGCCTCTTCAGGATTCGGGCACTCGACGACTAGCTGATTGGTTGCGGCGTTCACACTTACCTTGTACCCCAATTGGGAACTGATAAGTTTCTCCAGAACTGGAGGATTGTGATGCCGGGTAAAGTAGAAGAGCTTGGTTCCTTTGGAATTTGTAATTATTTCAGGTGGGCTTCTATAAAGATCAGGCAATGGACGATTTACATCCGGAACAAGCTGGATTTCGCTGATCTCGCGGATCAGATCCTTGGAATGTAGTTCAACGTGTTTCTTGTCAAAAAACTCAGATGTTTCGCTGCTGCAGCCGGAAAACAAACCTATGGCGCAAGTGCCCAAAAGGAGCAGATATTCAGATACTCTCCTCAAATTGCCTGAGCAGTTCATCTGTACAAATCCAAACTATCAGATCCCGCTACTAATTATAGCCCCCACAGTATACCTCATCAACACCAAAATCGGCGATTGTGACCCAAACACATGAATTATAATGAAAACATACGATTTTTGTGTTATTTTTGCTTCAATGCCTGATAACACGGATCACAATTTGACAGTTGGTTTTGTTGCGCTCGGCTGCCCGAAGAACATCGTCGACAGCGAAAAGATGCTTGCGCTCATCGGACAGGCCGGCTTTGTGCTCACCGGTGATCCCGACACCGCCGATGTCGTGGTCATTAATACTTGCGGCTTTATCGCCCCTGCAAAAGCAGAAGCCATCGAAGCAATCAGACACGCAATAAAACAAAAAAGAAAAGGAAAAGTCAGAAAAGTCATCGTCGCCGGCTGTCTCCCCCAGCGAATCGGACAAAAGCTCCTGCGTGAAGTACCGGGAATAGACACCCTTATAGGACTTGCCCAGCGGGACAGAATTGCTCAGATAATAAAAGAAACCTTGCAATCTTCAGGCAGGCAGGCAGAATATTTCGCTCCCCATGATCCCGCCGTACATGACGACCGCGGACGACTGCTTATCACCCCCGCCCACTGGGCATACCTTCGCATAAGTGAGGGATGCAGCCGAAGATGTTCTTTTTGCACAATCCCGCAGATCAGAGGCAGCTTCAGAAGCAAGCCCCCCGACCAGGTCCTCGCCGAAGCAGCAGAACTCGTCGATAACGGCGCTGTTGAACTGAACATAATCGCACAGGACTCCACCTGCTACGGCCGGGACATGAACATGCCGCATGGCCTGAGCAGGCTGATCGCACGCCTGGAGCAGATTGACCGCCTCCGCTGGATACGCCTCATGTATTTGTATCCCGCCGGCATCGACGAAATGCTCATCGAAACTATAGCCTCAAGTAAAAAAGTCCTGCACTACGTGGATATGCCCGTCCAGCACATAAATGACCGGATACTTCGACAGATGCACCGGCCTGACACAATGGAGGGAACTTATCGGCTGGTTGAGAAGCTTCGCTGCGCCATGCCCGACGTGGTTCTCAGAACAACTGTAATTGTCGGTTTCCCGGGAGAAACCCGGCAGCATTTCGAACAACTTCTGGAGTTTATCACCTGGGCCGGGTTCGATGCCCTCGGGTGTTTTCGGTTTTATCCCGAAGAAGGAACCAAAGCTGCCGAACTGCCGGACCAGGTTGAAGAAGAAATCAAACATGCCCGCTATGATGAGATAATGCGGACCCAGCAGCAGATAGCCTTTACCCGCTGTAACGAGCGCATCGGCACGGGCGTGCTTTGCCTTATCGATGAAGTAGGCTCCGACAGCCGGGCCCGAGGACGCTTTTATGGACAGGCCCCTCATATTGACAGTGTTTCTTTCATACCCAACTGCAAAGCCGCCCCGGGCGAATTTATCAAAGTCAGAATCGTCGCCAGGGACGGCTATGATCTGATAGCCGAGCAGAATTTGTGATTGAATTATCCCGACCATTAGTTAAACTTTCCTGTCAGAACGCAATCTTGACGGATGGATAGCAGTGGCGCAAAAAGACAAAAGTTTAATACAATATCTGCCTAATGCCCTGACGGTATGTCGTCTGGTTCTTACGATCGGTTTTCTGGCAATGATTCTCTATGCCGGGCGTATGGACCAGCAAAAACCTGCTGCTTTTCTGCTTTTGGCGTTTATTATTTTTGTTATCACCGGCCTGACCGATATAGTGGACGGCAAAATAGCAAGAAAGTACAGCGTAACCAGCAAATTTGGCAGGATGGTTGACCCCCTTGCCGACAAGGTGCTGGTCTGCGGAGCGTTTGTTTGCTTCGCCGTCGTCGGACAACCCATTTTACAGAGTTTTTCCTTTAGCAGCACGACAATAACATACCTTCGCTGGATCACCGTCGGCCTGGTCGTAACCAGAGAGCTTTTTGTTACTATTCTGCGCCATGTCGCCGAGGCCAGAGGCGTGAATTTCGCTGCCACCGTCTTTGGCAAGATCAAGATGGCCCTGCAGACCTTCAGCATCGGAACTGTCATGATCAAATGGGCGTATGTTTCGCGCCCCTGGGGTGATTGGTTTACTTTGATTACCTACCTGCTGATGCTCACCTTTACAATCATTTCAGGCGTTCAGTCCATCACTCGACCCAGAAAATAAGACCCTATCCGGTAAAAGCACTGTCCCAGTCCTTCCAGACAGCCTCCACCCCTTTTGATCTGAGCATTTGGGCCACTTGCCCCGCTGTGCGTCTGTCATCAATCTGGAACTGTTCCAGCGTCTCATTTTCCCCCGAATAGCCGCCCGGATTCGTCTTTGAGCCTGCGCTTATACTGGTAATCCCCAGACAGACCAGCCTGTCCCGAAGTTCCGCTCGCTCACGAGTCGAAAGCACCAGCGGCGCATCCGCAAAACACAATCGAAGCGCAAGGATCATCTGCACGAGATTTTTATCCGAAACCGGATTATCAAAATGATAGATAACATTACTCGCCGGACGCAGACGGGGAAAAGAGAAGGATACCTGGCTTTTCCAGTATCGTTTCATAAGGTAATTTGCATGCTCAGCTAGCGCCAGTGTTTCGCTCCGCCACTCACCCAGCCCCAGAAGAACGCCCACGCCGAGCCTGCGCATACCCGCCGACGCCGTTCGATCGTGCACCGTCAATCTGTTATCGTAATCCGACTTGGGACCTGCCCGATGGTATCTGCTGTAAACTCCCCGGTCATACGTTTCCTGGTATAACGTCACACCTTCAATCCCCGCTGCAAATACCTCCGCGTATTCACTTTCCTTCATTGCATAAATTTCCATCGAGATTGAGCAGAACTTCTCCCTTAGCCTGCCCGCAAGTTCACGCAGGTATTCAACCGTAATAAAGTCTCTGTCTTCGCCGCTTACAAGCAGCAGGTGTCGAAACCCCTCCCGTGCGATGATGTCCGCATCCGCAAGCGCTTGTTCGATCGTCAGCCTGATCCGGGAACTGCTGCTCGACGAATTGTAACCGCAGTACACGCAGTTATTGACACAGTAGTTCGACAGGTATAAAGGTGCATAAAGCTGGATTGTCCTGCCGAATCTCCGAACCGTAAGCTCTTGCGCAGCCTGGGCCGTCTGCTCAAGGTATTCTTCACCAGCCGGGCTCACCAGCGCTGCGAGTTTTTCAAATCTGTAACTGCCGGGCGCCTCCTCAAGCGCAGCTTCAACATCTGCTGCCCTTTGCCCATCGAGCACCCTCTTCCATCGTTGAGAATCCTTGTCCAGCTTCTTTTCTGCCAGAATCCCTTCTATCCCCTGTTTGCCGGCATTCATTTTCACTATTCCCGCAAAAATCCCGTTAGCGGACTCGATGCCCGCGCTGTCTTTGAAGCCGCCGCTGCTCCCGCCAGCCGTGCAAGTCTTCCAGCAGCTACTGCCTTTTTGAATGCCTCTGCCATTACCACAGGATCAGCCGCCGTTGCTATCGCCGTGTTCACAAGAACTGCGTCAGCACCCATTTCCATTGCGTCAGCGGCGTGCGACGGAAGCCCAAGGCCCGCATCGACAACCACGGGTATATTGGCCTGAGATATGATTATTTCAAGAGCCGCTCTGGTCTTCAGACCCTGGTTCGAGCCGATCGGACTTGCAAGAGGCATCACCGTCGCAGTCCCAACCTCCTCCAGCCTTTTTGCAAGTACCGGATCGGCATTGATATAAGGAAGCACCACAAAGCCCTCTCCTACAAGCACCTCAGATGCCTTTAATGTTTCAACAGGGTCAGGCAGCAGATAATACGGATCCGGCGTTACTTCAAGCTTAAGCCAGTTGATACCGCTCGCAGCTCTTGCCAGCCGGCCCAGCCTCACTGCCTCCTCGGCATCCCTCGCGCCGGAAGTGTTTGGCAGAAGAAGGTATTTGCTTCGGTCTATCGAGGCAAGCATATCGTCATTTCTGTTTTCAATATCGACCCTTCGAAGCGCCACAGTAACAATCTGTGCACCGCTGGCCTCTAATGCTTCTGCCATAATACGGTTGGAAGAGAATTTGCCGGTCCCCACAAGCAGACGCGAGGTAAAATCTCTTCCGGCTATCTGCAAACTGTCCATTGTTCAGCCGCCTCCGACAAACCGGATAAGTTCTATTTTCTGGCCGTTTGAAAGCCTGGTTTGCGAAAAACTTTTTCGGTCAATTATACTGCCGTTAATTTCCGCCACTACCGTCGCCTCGTTAACCTTCATACCGGAAAGAAGTTCACTCAGCGTCGCCGGCATCTGGCTCTCAGCGAATACTCTTTCCTCCCCGTTTATTACCAGTGTTCTCATCGCACCGCTCCCGGAATAATTCTCTCATATACCATAAAAAAAGCACTCCTGCGAAAAGAGTGCTTTACATACCTGCAGGCGCCTCCCTTCGCGGGTCCTAACCCGATCAGGTTCCTAGGGTCATCGCTCTGCTTGCGATTTCTCAGCAGTGTGATTTTCGCCCGCACTGCTCCCCTGGCCCATATGAATTATACTTTCTCACCCGGCAAAAAACAAGATGGATTTTCCCTCTCAGACAGACCCCCCGTGTAAAATAATACATCGAATCAGTTGACCTCAGTATTTCCTTCTGAATCTCGCTACAGGAATCTTCAGAAGTTTTCTATACTTTGCCACCGTTCGTCTCGCGATATTTTTTATCCCCATTTCTTCCAGTTTCATCTGTATCTGTTCATCATTTAATGGCTTGCCCTTGTCTTCATTGTCCACAACTTGCTGGAGTTTGGCTCGGATCGCGTCCCAGCTGTGGACGCTTCCATCTTCAGCCTCCGTTCCCCCTGTGAAGAATTTTCTCAATGGCAGAATCCCCTGAGAGCATTGTACATACTTTCCTGCAACAGCCCTTGAAACCGTGGCGATATGTACCCCGACGTCTTGTGCTACCGTCGCCATTGGTAAAGGCTTCAGATAAAGCGTCCCTTTCTCGAAAAACTCCTTCTGGTGTTTTACAACCGCTTGCGTAACCCGCAGAAGTGTTTGCTTTCGCTGCTCGATTGCATCCATCAGCCAATGCGCAGAACGGATATTGTTCTGCAGAAACTCTCTTGTCTTCTGGTCCATCTTTTTATCTCTGGATAAATGCGAATAAAAATCGCTGATCTTCAGCTGCGGAAGTCTCGTCTCGGCAAGCCTGACTCTGTATTGTCCCTGATCATCAGGTTCCACAATCACATCTGCTGTGATCGGGTAGTTATCGTTTTTGCCTATCAGCAGCCCCGGCGATGTATCAAGCTTGCTCAATACCCCGATCGCCTGATTTATTCTTTCAATTGTGCATTCCATCTTTCTTGCGATTTCAGGCAGATGATTCGCGATAAGCTTGTCCAGGTGATTTGTGACAAGCTCTTTTTCGAAACTTAAATCCTCGCTTCGCTGGGCCAGTTGAATAAGCAGACATTCTTTGATATCTCGGGCTCCCACGCCGGGCGGATCAAGTGTCTGCAGCAGCTTAAGTGCTTTCTCCAGGTCGCGGAGATTGAAATCCTTCTTGTCTTTGTTCTGAAGCTGTTCCAGCCGTACCGTCAGATACCCTCTGTCATCCAGATAGTCAATGATCGCCTGACCCGCCTTGTGAACCGGTTTGTTTGTATCCACCAGCCGCCACTGCTCATGAAGATATTCATTCAGTGACCGGGGACCCGCAGGAGTGTTCTGCATCGCCTCCAGTTTTCGGTCAGGCTCATCCGGAGACGCTCTTGTCCTGACTGGACCTGCTCGTCCCAGATACTCGTGGAAGTTGTAATCAAGATTGTCAAGCCTCTCAAAATCCTGGACCTGACTGCCGCCATCTTCTATAATCAATGATTTTTCGCCTTCGCTGATCTCTTCCTGGGACGATGTGGCCCCATCGTTCTCCTGCCCATGTTCTTCCGTCGAATCCGGCCTGGCAAGCTCAAGAACCGGATTGCTCCCCAGCTCCTGCTCGATCCTTTCCTGCAGAGCAAGCATCGGTAACTGAAGTATCTCCATTGACTGGATCATCCGCGGCGCCAGCGTCATACGCTGCTGCATCTGCATCTGTCCTGTCATGCTAAGTTTCATACAGCCCCTTAACCTGCCTGAAAAACCTGAATCGACACGCCTGTTATATTATAACAGAATTTCAACGGATAAAGATCACACAGCAAGTAAAATCTTCGTAAAGAGCCAAAAATCCTCGCTCCCGTCGCTGGCCTTGGCCGTACCGTCCACCCCCCGTCCCGGGCACCGATGCTCATTCAAAATCCTGGCGCCCTGTGATTGCATCTGACAATATCGAACTGCTGAAGTATTCAATCGCGCTGCCTGTGGGAAGCCCTCTGGCCAGCCTGGTGATTTTGACTTGCGTATCTCTCAGCAGCGAGCTTATGTACAATGCCGTCCCATCCCCTTCAATATTCGGATTCGTTGCCATCACAACTTCCTTGATATCGCTGCTGCGGACCCTCTTTATCAGCCGATCGATAGTCAGATCACTTGGCTCGACACCCTCCAGAGGTGCAATATGGCCTCCCAGAACGTGATAAACCCACTGGCACAGCCCCGTTTTTTCAAGACAAATTACGTCCTTTGGACGCTCCACGACACAAAGGATGCCCTTGTCCCGCTTTGGGTCGGAACATATCTGGCAGATTTCCCCTTCCGCAAGATTGTAACAGATTTTGCACTGCTTGATATTCGTTTTGACTTTCCTTATAGCTTCCGCCAGCCCAAGTGCTTCATCACTTTGCGCCCTGAGTATATGAAAAGCCAGCCGTTCCGCCGTTTTTGGTCCGATCCCAGGCAGTCTCCCGAACTGCTCAATCAGTTCATTTAGGCTCTGTGAATATATCGGATTCATAACTGCATCTATAACCCGGTTTTCACCGATTAATTATACCCAGCCTTCCTGCCATTGTCTGCCCCGCGATTTTTCACACTCCGCCTCAGGCCGTAATAGAATGAGTTATTAGGATAGGCTCTTATTCCTCTCCTATCCGTATCACTCTCCCATCAAGACCGGCAAGCAGGCTTTTCACCGCAGGGTCGCTCATGATGTCGTTAATCTCAGCCTTGCTCGTTTTCGCGCCTCGCGGCCGCACAACCTTGTCTTTTTCGTCAGCCGAGCTCAATTCAAATCTTACTTTGACTTTCCTGCCCAGAATCTTGCCAAGCAGCTTCTCTATCTGCTCACTCTTCGAAGCGCTTTGGCACAATTGCATCGCCATCGTTGCGCTTGGCTCAAATCCAAGTGTTAAAATATCGTTCACAAATGAAACCGGCCTCGCTGCCCCTAGCCTTGAACCAATGTGATTATTCGACTCCTTGCCGATCTGCCTGACGATCACCTGCCAGTTCCGCTGAATCGATTCAAATTCTGCCGGACCGCTGAAGACCGCCTCACAGATTACCTCGCTCTCTTCCTGGCCACCCGGCTGCTGCTGGGTTCTTCTCTCAGGAATTATTTTGTTTTTTTTTATACCTGTGCCGCCGGAAGAATCCAGCCTCTCCATCAGTTGATCGATGTTCATAAAGTGTTCACTCAGCGTCATCCGCATCAGCGAAGCCTCCAGAAGTGCCCTCGGCGTATCCGAATTCCGAAGAGCCCATCGCAGTTTCTCCAGCACCGTAATATTATAAACCAGCCCTGCCGTGTCAAACTTCTCCGACAGCTCCTTCATTTTTGCCTTTTGTCCTTCGGTGAAAATCAGCAGGTCTGAATCTGCTCCCGCTGATTTTATTACCATCAGATCCCGGCAGCACTCGGTCAGCGCCACGGCAACCTGCACTTCCGATTGCCCAGCTCGCAAAAGTCCGTCAAGCCCCGATAAAGTTTGCCCCGCGTCCCCCTCGGCAATCCGAAGCATCAGCTCCAGGATTTTCTCCTGGTTCGGCTGGCCCAGAAATTCCTCGATCAAATCTGCTGTAAGAGGATTCGCCCCCGTGCTTATAAGCTGGTCAAGCAGACTTAACGCGTCACGCATCGAGCCGTTTGCAAGCCTCGCTACTGCAAGAACAACCCCCTCTTCGAATCCTGTTTTTTCCTTCTTTAATATCTTCCTGAGCTGACCGGCTATCTCATCGGCGCTGATATTTGCAAAATCAAATCTCTGGCATCTGGACTGAATCGTCGGCAGAACCTTGTTCGGTTCGGTCGTTGCAAAAATGAATTTGACATGATCAGGCGGCTCTTCCAGAATTTTCAGCAAAGCGTTGAATGCCCCTGCACTGAGCATATGCACTTCATCGATGATGTAAATCTTATATCTCGATCGCGCAGGCCGATAAATCGCGTTCTGCCGCAGCTCGCGGATATTGTCGACGCCTGTGTTCGAAGCACCGTCAATTTCTATAACGTCAATGTCTTCGCCGAGGTTTATCGCTATACAGCTCTCGCATTTGCAGCATGGCTTTGTTGTCGGCCCCTCAGATGCCAGGCAGTTCAGCGACTTGGCCAGAATCCTCGCCATCGTTGTCTTGCCTACACCCCGGGTGCCTGTAAAAAGATACGCATGTGCCACTCGCCCCGTCCTGATGGAGTTCTTCAGTGTCTGCGCATAGGCCTGCTGACCCACAACCTCGTCAAAATCCTGTGACCTGTATCTGCGTGCAAGAACCGTATACGCCATTATCTTTTCAAACCGTTAAAAAGATGGCCGGGTTTGCCACACACAGTCAAGCGACTCGCTTATGGCTGCTCGGTTCCCCGCCTGACCAGATTCACGGGCTCGGCTTGCATGGGACCCGACCACAAAGGTTGTCAGATGCTCAATTTAAGACATCATCAAGCAATTTCCATACCACACACAATTTTACTATACCACCCGCCGCCTGATATTGCCAGAAAAGTTTTTTTCGCATGCTCCTGCGGATAAGTTTTTTTACGATTTTTTTTGTTGACACTGCACTATTTGAGTTGTACACAAATGTAAAAAATGTACCCGAAATTATAAAACGAGGTTGTTATGCGAGTGAGAATTGAAGAAACCTGTACTGCATGTGGCGTGTGTGTTGAGACTTGTCCCGAGGTCTTCGCTATGGGCGATTCAATAGCCGAAGTGATCCTTGATGAAGTGCCCGAGGAACTTGAAGATTCCATACAGGAAGCCGCAGATGAGTGCCCAGTCGAGGCCATAGTGTGCGATTAAGAGCCGCTTAGCTGTCGGCTCCTGTCCCGTGCTTTGTGTATGGCATCTCTTAATAACTGACCGAATCCCCCCTTCGTCAGTACCTCCAAAGCAGCTTCGGTGGTCCCGCCCGGCGAAGTAACGTTTTTACGCAGTTCCGACGGACTCCGGTTATCTATGTCAGCCGTTAATGCCAGTTCCGCTGAACCCTTGGCCGTCTGAAGCACAAGTTCTTTTGCCGTCTCTTTATCCAGCCCCAGTTCCACTGCTGCCGCGATCATTTCCTCCATGACCAAAAAATAATACGCCGGACCCGACCCGCTCACCGCTGTTACCGCATCCATCAGATTCTCATCCTCAATAGCTGCCGCCTTGCCCACTGATGAGAAAAGTTTCGCTGCCCTCTCAATATCCCCAGCCGCCTCATCTGTGGCGAATAGGGCACTTGCGCCTTCTCCCGCCAATGCAGGCATGTTCGGCATGACCCGTATAACCGCCCGTTTCCCCAGCACCTGCCTTATCCTGCCCGTTGTGATTCCCGCAGCGATTGAAATTATCAGCGTATTACCCTTCAAAGCCCCTTTGATTTCCTCAAGAACCTCAGCCATGTTTTGGGGCTTTACGCTCAGGACAACTATATCTGACTGTTTGACAAGCTCACAATTATTCTTGACCCCCCGGACGCCATACTTCTTTTCAAGCTCACCCAGCCTCTCACCCCGAATGTCACTGACCAGGATTCTCTGTGGTTCGAATATTTTTGCCCTCAGCAGCCCCCTGATCAGGGCTTCTGCCATATTCCCGCTGCCGATAAATCCCAATATCTCCACTGCTTTCTCCTTGCTCAACTGGTACTGATGGATATAATTCTAGTGCCAAACCACCCGATGTAAACATTAAATCGAGAGAAAAAATATGCAGAAAAAAGTCGATTACACACAAGCTATAAAAAACAAGTACCCCGAACAGATCATCTACGCCGTAGCTAAAGACAAAGCAGGCAAACCCAATCCCATGACCATAGGCTGGACAATGATTGCTTCCGGCGATCCGCCAATGATGGCCATAGCTGTCGCCCACAAACGCTATACCGCCGAGGCCGTAAGATATTCAAAATGCTTCACAATAGTCTTTCCCGCCTCCGATGCTTCAGAAGAAGCATTGTTTTTCGGGACAAAATCAGGCCGTGATACCGACAAAATTGCCGAAATGAACACCCCCGTCACTCCAGCCGAAAAAATCGATTCCGTTCTTTTAACCGACGCCGTAGCCAATTTCGAATGTACTCTTGAATCGGAAACTGTTGCAGGAGACCATGTCATATTTGTCGGCAGAATAGTCACCTCACACATAAACACCGAAAAGAAAAAACGCCTCTACTCTCTCAATCCCGACGGATTGATGGGCCCTGTCAACTGATTCTGCTTCATACCTTCTCAGCCTTTCAGCAGCTCGAACTCCTCACTGCTCAGGGAATGACGCAGTTTCTGAAGCGCAACAAGCTCAATTTGACGCACCCTCTCCTTGCTCAGCCCCAGCTCACGCCCGATGACCTTCAGATTCTTGCTTTCCTTTTTGACCCCCGTGCTCAGCAGCCCGAAGTGATTTAATATGATATATTGCTCCCTCTCGTCAAGATTGTTCTTTATAACGGCAACAAGACTGCTGTGAGCCTTTTCGATCGCCACAATACCAGCCGCACCCGCCGTTCTCATATCCTGCTGGATGCTGTCCATTTCCAGAGCCGATGTTCTGTCACGCCGAAGAGCCTCCGCCGGAATCTTCCGCGCAAAATCCTTTACAATCGCCCACGAGGCGTAAGTGCTGAACCGGAATCCCCGTGTATAGTCAAATTTCTCCACCGCACGCATCAATGACAGATTCCCTTCACTCACAAGATCGGCAAGACTTGCCCCGCCTGTTACATGCTTGTTCGCTATGCTCACAACCAGCCGCAAATTTGCTTTGATGATACTGTTTTTTACCTCTTCAGCCCGCGAAAGAAAATCTTCAGCCTCCTTAAGCTTTCGGCTCGTGATTGGTTCGGATTTCATCTTCGTTCGTGCGATGCAGACAAGATACTTCAGAAAATTATACCTGCGGAAAAGATGCAGCTCCTCCGTCCTGTTCAGAAGGGGGACGTTTTTGATGTTTTCAAGATACTGCGGCAGAGAATCGCTCTGCGGTTCAAGAGGTGAGATGCTTTTCTTCTTCATCACTGTATCGACTTTCACCGCCTCGGAAAGTATCTTTTCCCTGGCATCCTCACTCAGGAATTCGTCACTGGCAATAAACTCTATTTTGTGCGACAGTAACTGCTTGGCCCTCTGCTGATTTATGATCCGGTATATGGAACTCTTTGTTCGATAGAACTTAGTGGCTAGTTCATTTACCCCGATGCCTTGCCTGAACATCCGGTAAAGTCTGCCTGCCTCTTTGCTCGTCACAACCCCAGCCGGCTTCCTGAAAATATGAGTCGAAGGATCCCTTTTCTCGTACCCGATAAGAGTATAACGAATCGTCTCAGGTACTCTGTTGAATTCACCAGCCAGTTGCCCTATGACCTTGTGCCGCGACAGATTTGAATTCTGCGCTAGCTCAACCGCATGTTCTATAATCGCCTGCTTGTCTTTGCTTGTCAGCTTGCTGAAACGCCCAGCCGAATCGATAAGTTGAATGTTCTTATTGATGAACCGATCAACAACCGACTGAGTAAAGCCCAACTGCTTGCTGCCGTTAGGAAATATGAATTTCCTGGCCACCAGCCCCCGTTTTCGCCAGCGACCTATGGTTTTTGTCGATACTTTCAGCTTCCGGGCAAGCTCTTCGGTACTGTATATCTTTCCCCTGTAGTCACGCACATTCTCTGCCAGGTTGCTGCTTAGCTTGGTGATAAAAATTTGCAGATCACCTGCCAGATCCGCTCCCCCTATGATATCAGCGCTCTCAGGCCCTTTAGGCCGGTAACCCGTGATTGAATAGCACACAAACTCGTATGGATACTCTCTGTCAGGCTCCAGCTTGGTAACAAGTTCCTCTGCAGCGCCAAGCTGTTTAAGCTGCTGTGACTCAGACAGAAACCTGATCTGCATGAGCAACTGTGCAAGGTTTGGATTCTTTATCGAACGCATAGTCAACCTGGATACATTATCTGCCCCGAATCCAAAAAAACAAGCCAAACATCCGGAATTTCGCGAAAACCATGTGTCTAAAAAAACATGGGCGCAAAAAAAACAGCGTTTTCACACTGTTTTTTTTGTTTTCACGAAACCGTCCGGAGACAATGCTTAATTCATCAGGCTCTTGGCAATATCTACTGCCGAGGCCGCATCCGCCGCATAACCGTCTGCACCGATCTTGTCTGCATAGCCCTGTGTAACCGGTGCTCCGCCGATGATAACCTTTGCCTTGACGCCTGCTGCTTTTAACGCCTTAATGCTCGATTCCATTGAGGGCATTGTAGTCGTCAGAAGCGCGCTCAAGCCGATTACCATCGGCCCGTTGGCTTTGGCATGCTCCACAAATTTTTCCGCCGAAACGTCAACACCCACATCTATCACGTTGAATCCTGCACCTTTGAGCATCATCGCTACAAGGTTCTTGCCGATATCGTGCAGGTCGCCCTGTACCGTACCGATCATGAATTTGCCCACCGGCTTGACACCCGCTGCGATCAGCTTAGGCTCAAGATGTTCCATCGACATCTTCATCGCACGTGCTGCGATCAGAACCTCGGGAATATAAACCTCGTTCTTTTTGAACCGCGCACCAATTACTGCCATGCCGGCAATCAGGCCGTCATTCAGAATAGACGCTGGCGACACCCCCTCGTCAATCGCTTCCTTTGTGATCTTTACTGCTGTGTTCTGGTCCCCCTTGATAATTGCCTCGCTTAGTGCTTTCAAATCTGCCATCTTTATACACCTCAATAACCATGTTCTTCAAACTTATTGAATCGCCGCGGAAAGGCGATACCTATACCTCTGGTGGCATATTAAACATCCTTTCCCTCCCGAAAACAAGCCGAAACTTGCACTTTTTTGCTGCAACCCCTCATTTCTGCCAGATTATGGCAGAAAAAAGCAGTATTACGATAATTTCCGCCTCTTAAGAGACCGCAAAAAAGCTTACACTAAATCGCCCCTGACCAAAACAGCCGGCTATACCTTCTCAAACGTAAACCTGTGCGCAACGCCGTCTATCCGGATCCTGTCGCCATCGCCAAACTTGCCTGCCAGAAGTTCACTGGCAAGTTCATTCTCCAGCCGCTGCTGGATTGTGCGCTTCAAAGGCCGCGCTCCGAAAACAGGATCATAACCTTCGTCCATAATCTGTTTCCGCGCCCCATCGGTAAACTCCAGTTTTATACCGCGACCTTCGAGCCTCTCTGCAAGGTAACTCAACTGAATCTCAACAATCTTTACCAGGTCCTCCTTCCTCAGCATATGGAACACGATTGTCTCGTCGATCCGGTTCAGAAACTCCGGCTTGAAATATTGCTTCAGCGCCTCCTTCACATGCGCCTCTATTTCCCAGTCGGCTCCCTCCTCTTCAGTTAGCTTCTGGATCTGCTCGCTTGCAAGATTGCTCGTCATGATCACCACCGTATTCTTGAAATCCATCGTCCTGCCATGCCCGTCGGTCAGACGACCCTCGTCAAAAATCTGTAACAGCACATTAAACACGTCCCGATGCGCCTTCTCTATTTCATCCAGCAATATCACTGAATAAGGCTTTCTGCGCACCGCCTCCGTAAGCCTGCCCCCCTCTTCATAGCCGACATACCCCGGAGGTGCCCCGATGAGCCTCGCCACACTGTGCTGCTCCATGAATTCACTCATATCAATGCGAACCATCGCATTGGGATCATTGAATAGAAACTCAGCTAATGCCTTCGAAAGTTCTGTCTTCCCGACGCCCGTAGGCCCCAGGAACAGAAACGTCCCGATAGGCCTGTTCGGATCACCAAGCCCCGCCCTGTTCCGCCTTACCGCGTTTGATAACGCCTTCACCGCTTCGTCCTGGCCCACAACTCGCCTGCGAATCTGCTCTTCCATCTTCATCAGCCTTTCCCGCTCCCCGCTCAGCAGCCTCGCAACAGGAATCCCCGTCCACTTCGACACCACCTGGGCGATCTGCTCTTCTGTTACTTCGTTGTGGATCAGCTTGCCCTTGTCGGATTTCGCCAGGGCATCCTCTTTTTCATCCAGCTCTTTCTTCAATTCTGCGATTGTACCGTATTTCAGCCTGGCCGCACTTTCCAGGTCCCCGCGCCGCTGGGCGCCCTCGAATTCCCTCTGTGCGCCTTCAATTTTCTGGCGAAGCTGCTTGATTGCGTTAATATCACCCGTTTCACTCTCCCACTGTGATGTTAGCTGCTTATCCTGCTCCTGAAGCTTCTCCAGCTCCTTTTCAATATTCTTCAAACTCTTGCCGCTCGCCTCGTCACTCTCCTTTTTCAACGCCTCACGCTCAATCTGCAATTGCACAATCTTCCGTCGAATATCGTCCAGGTCAGCCGGCAGCGAATCGTTCTCTATCCTCAGCTTCGACGCTGCCTCATCCATGAGATCAATTGCCTTGTCCGGCAGCCACCGGTCCGAGATATACCGGTTCGAAAGTGTCGCTGCCGCCACAAGCGCAGAATCCGTAATCCGAACGCCGTGATGAGTATCGTACCTGTCTTTCAGCCCCCGAAGAATGGCTATGGTTTCTTCGACGTTAGGCGGATCCACCATTATCGGCTGAAACCGCCGCTCCAGAGCTGCATCCTTTTCCACATACTTGCGATACTCATCGATTGTTGTTGCGCCGATACAGCGCAGCTCTCCCCTTGCCAGTGACGGCTTAAGCAGGTTGCCCGCATCTACCGCCCCTTCAGCCTTACCTGCCCCGACAACCGTATGCAGCTCATCAATGAAAAGGATGATCTGGCCCCCTGAAGCCACTACCTCTTTTAACACCGCCTTGAACCGGTCCTCGAACTCGCCCCGAAACTTTGTCCCCGCGATAAGCGCGCCCATATCCAGCGCGATTATCCTTTTGTTCTTAAGCCCCGTCGGAACATCGCCTGCGATAATTCGCTGAGCAAGCCCTTCTACTATCGCTGTTTTGCCGACGCCAGGCTCACCGATCAGAACCGGATTATTCTTCGTCCGCCGGTTAAGAACCTGCATGCACCGGCGAATCTCATCATCCCTTCCGATAACAGGATCAAGCTTCCCTTGCCGTGCCATCTCCAGCAGGTTAATACCATACCGCTCCAGAGCATTGTACTTGGCCTCTGGAGTCTGGTCGGTGATTCGGGTTTTACCTCGAATCTCCTTCAGCGTAGTTTCGATCTGCTGGCTGCTTATCGCGTTTAGCTTAAGCACCTCCTTACTCTGACTTTGAACGTGCGCAAGTGAAATAAAAAGATGCTCAACACCCAGATATTCATCCCCCATCGCATCTGCCCGGTTCTGAGCATCGAGAATTACCTGATTAAATGCCGGGTCAGGCATCAGTGGCCCATCAGTCGATCCTTTTGGCAAATGAGCGATTTCGCTGGCCGTCATATTCTTTATCTGCTGAACATTTGCACCGATCTTCTGAAGGATTATCATTGCGATCCCACCCTCATCGCTCAAAATGGCATCAAGCAGGTGCACGGGAGTTACGATGGTGTTAGATAGCGCCATAGCCCGCTGCTGAGCAGTTGCCAAGGCCTCCTGTGCTTTCAATGTAATCTTGTCGAATTTCATTCTGCTGTCCTCAATATTAAACCGCTACCAATACGGCAGGGGAAAAATCGCCGTAGGCGTAGCCAAAGCTACGTCGAGGACAATTTTGACCCGACAACGCAGGCATCGGACTTTGCAGCAGGCCGTAATAGAGTGAGTTATTAGGATAGGCTCTAAGCCCTCAAGGGTGTATGGAGACTGACACAACACAGGTTCGACGTTACTTTTCGCCCTTGCTGATCCCGGCCTTCTCAGCTTTTTCACGCTGAATCGCCTCGTATATTTCTTTCCGGTGTACTCCAATGCTCTTAGGTGCGGTTATCCCCAGTCGGACTTTGTCGCCCCGTACATCAACAATGGTGACTTCCACGTCATCACCTATCATTATTGACTCGTCTTTTTGTCTGCTTAACACCAACATATTGCATTCCTTTTACAATGCTGGATGCTAATTACCTATAATAATTATACGGCTAAGCAAAGTTCTCTGTTTGTCTTATAATAATTCTTGACCGCATCCTTCGCCTTGCAAAACCGGTTCTTAATAGTTTTATGCAAAGAAGCTACGTACAAATATATTTTCGGCCAAATATGCCGCCCGAACCACTTGATTTTTCGATACTTTTCTTACGCACAACCCTCATTATAGGACGTTTCGCACATAACTGGTTTACAATAAAATAGATATGTGAATAATACAACACCGCAAATCATGCGGAATTTTATCGGTTCAACCCCTCCTGCACAGATCAGGTATGCTGCTGTTTGGCACAGACTTCATCAGACCCTGTCCCACTGGCATGTTTGCGCCAGTATTCATACCGCATTGCCAGCCAGAACCCCAGAAGCGAGCCGAACGCTCCGAATCCTACCATCTGAACAGGAAAAATCGCTCCAACCGCCAGCGGAAAAAAGCAGGCCGGCCAGTTCTCTGCTAAATGTCGCTGTACTTGACCCTGACCGCAGATCCGCATACCCACAAAAGACACAAAAAAAGTCGCAATTGTCGGCCAGACATAGCTCAGCCGGAAAAACCTTCGTGTCACAAATCCTGCTGCTGTAAATGCCGTTATCACTGCGAAACTTACCTGCCCAACGCTGGGCTGCGCAATTACAGAACCAAGTCTCGAATCCTGCATTTTTACATCTTTGGCAAGAATCCCAATGAGGTAATACGCAACGATTGCTGAAACTGCTGTCGCCGCAACCATATAAGCTGCCTCCATGCCAAAGCTGCTTTTCTTCCCCGAACTGTTACTTGCTGTAGCGTGACCAAACACCTGTTTTTCCGAAGCACAAGTAACGTCGCATACTGACCAGAGAACGCCCCAGTTAACCCTCCCTTGCTTAATAAGCCGCCCTATTCGTGCAGAAACACTGTTTCCATGGCCTCCAGATAGTATTTCCGCTGCAAGTACCGCTGCCTGCCCGACAAGAACCACGCCAATCCAGAAAAGACCTTCCCACTTCAGCGAACCGTAGATTTCCTGCCTGTCTGGTAATGTTGGGTTAAGTTGCAGCACAGGCCCGACCGTCCCGCAGCACAGCGCATAAATTGACAAACCCACCGGTACCGCTGCAGGAGCAATCTGCAGGCCGTAAGGCCGCGAGGCATAATAAGCTAGCACTGATGCCCCCGCCGCTAGTACAACCAGAAAAATGCTCTCTCCGGAAGATGGCATATTCCTGTACATCCCAGCAGCCTCGAACGGCTCAGCAGGGCCTAGCTTGCCAAGCCCAGCCGGCCCGATCATTGCCAACCCGATAACCAGCACAAGCCCTATTCGGATTCTTATTCCCCAGGGTAGTTCCATAATAATACGTTCCTTTTTATGAAGCTAAATAGGCAGGATAACAACTGACAGCAGATTGGTCAATAAAATAGGGACCGCCCTCAAAAAGTCCCCCGAAACTCTATCTCCGCCATGCCGCTTTTCGGACCATCAGCGGAGGCATTTGGTCCGATTTCATTCGTGTATTACAGTTCAGCCTTATGCAGCTTCGGGTGCTGGGATACCAGCGCAGCGGATATATACTCACCTCCCACCGCTTCCTGTCCCCCCCGATCCCGCTTAACAGCTTTTTGCACATGCCGCGCATAACTGTATCCTCAATATATGCTTTTCCTCACAGGCTATCGGCGCATCGCCGCCGCCACTTAACCGGCAAATCCATACTTTTCACAGGATTCCATTGATTTTATTGCCACCTTCTTCCTATAAAACCCTGCTTAAAAGTAAACCCTGATTACATCCGCGCAAACCGGACAAATCAACCGCGCAAAAATAAAAATCGAAATTACTCCTTTGAAGCAGCTTGTCAACTTGTCTGCCCATGCGGGAACTTGTCACGTTACCGGGCTTTACCATTTTGGCCATTAGGACTTCGTATTTCGGGTTTGTTTCGTATTTCGTATTTCGTGCTTCGAATTTTCGGCATAGTATTTTTCCAGAATTATTCGCACTGTAGTATCAAGATAGGCTCTTAAACCCCCATTGTCAGGAATCAATGTCTGACGGCTGCTCCTCAGTTGTCCTGCAGGATGTGGTCGTCATATTCTATTTCGAAGCGAAGTTTGTGTTTTGCCTCTTCATGTGCCAGTACCAGCAGTGTTTTTTGCACTGCATGATCACTCACACCCGCTGCAAGGTCGCTGTAGAGCTTAAATGCCGCCTTTTCTTTTTTCATCGCCACGATTAACGCTTCCTGGTAATCCATATCGGCCTTCGGTGCTGCCTCGACAAGATAATCGGAAAGCTTCATATCGGACACCTGCTCACTTGAGACAAATGCTTCACCGCGGGTTTTCATGGCCTGAAGTTTGGCCTTGTGTTGCAGCTCTTCACCGGCGAAATCTTCAAAAACCTTCTTCATCGCCCCTGACGCAGCACGCTCGGCAAGTTCAAGGTAGAATTCGTTCGATTCCTCTTCGTTCCTGATCGCAAAATCCAGAATCTCATCGATAGATTTGAATTTTTCCATCACTTTTCTCCAAAAGCCGCTCGCTCTAAACTGCTGTATCCTCAGCTCCGCGCCTGGTCGAGTATTAGGTCCCGCACCTTCCTGCTCGGAAGATCAAGCGTACCATACGCCGCCGCCGCTGCGCTGCGCACATTTGAATCAGATGAGTCCGAGCTGATCAGCGAATAAATCTGATCGATTGTCTCCTCCTCAAGCAAATTGCCGTTGATCTTGCCTGATATCGATAGAGACATAAAAGCTGAAACCTGAACATCAGTATCATTCTTGTCGGATAAAGCAGCCGCAGCTATCGCCCGCTGCGCCTCGGCACTATGCATGTGCGCCAGTATCTGCAGCGCCGTCACACACAATTCCGTACGTTTGTCTTTCGTCGCCTTTATGAGGGTCTCTTCCGCTAAAGATAGGTCAATCACACTATTGCGGCTCTCTGCAAGACTCAGCATCACCATCGCAGCCGGCATGGCATATTCCTCCTTAAGCGCAACATCCTCTTCGCTTGTGCTGTCCTGTCCGAGCGACTCGGCAAGGTTTGATACAACAAGCTTGCTTTCAGGAAATTCATTCTTCGGACCGGCGATTGCGATTGCTATAGCTGCGCTGTATCGCACTGCTTTGTCGGGAAAAGATAACGCCTCTGCAAGCGGCTGCTCAGTCCCCAGCCAATACATTAATGATTTTTCACCCGCACTGGTGCTTAGGGCCCTGATTACTCCCAGAGCCACATAGGCATCCTTGTCATTAACCGCCCGTTGAAGCGCCATGTGAAGATACTCAGGCCCCATTGTTGTCGCGTAAGTGCTTGCAGGCGCATGGCCCTGCCCGAAATAATCCGGCATAGGCATATTCGTGCTTTCCGACTTGAAAAACGCCGCCAGCCACAGCGAAATTGCTCTTCCTATGTCAGGATCCGACTTCAGCGCCCATTCGCAGCACCGCATTGCCATCAATTCGTTAAAGTATGCCTTGTCAACTTTGCGACGTACTATCCGATCCGCCTGCCTGTCCAGAAACCAGATGTTCGCAAAATCATAATCCGCAGCAGGCGACAGTGACTCGTGGTGATTATAATATGATTCTGCAAGATCGAAAAACAACTCCGCCGCCGATCTCTTCAATGCTGCCGGATCAATCTGCTCGATACTGCTCTGGGCCTGCATCCGCACTTGATCGGATGCGTCTTTTTCCTGAAGATACTTCAGATATGCTAGGGCCTGTGGATACCCGATCTTCCCAAGTGCCCTGACTACTTCGACCTTGACCGCGGCATTATCCATCTCCAGAGATGCAACAAGCGGCCTTATGACCCCTTTGCCCAGTTGAGGAAGCGCCCATACAATATTGGCTAGCTCCGCTCTGCGGGCAGGGTCCCTGATCGCCTCGATCATATAAGGTATAGCGTATTCATCCGCATTCTTCAGCCTCTCCACCGCCGTGATCCGCCCTCGTACCGTACTGCTCAGACGCCTTATCTCTTCGATTATAATGTTCGGATCAGCCCGACGGATGTATCGACCTTCCTCAATTTTTTCCAGCAGTTGCTTAGCAACTTCCTGTAATTCCTTGCTTTCAGCCCTCACGCGAAGCAGCAGTCCATACCCTTCAGGGCTTTTCTCGCTTATCCCGAGAAGTTCCACAGGATCAGGATTGCTCTGAAGAATCAGTTGTGCATAGCCCTCCGCCAGATCAGGCCGCCCGATTGCTGTGTAATGTATAAACAGCTCCCAGTTTTCCTCCAGGCTCTCACAATAACATACAGCCGACAGGCACGCCGCCGCCAGCAATACTGCCGATACTTTGATTTTTAGCATCAAAAAATCCTCCTGCAAACCTTATTCATCCTCTGCTGGATTTGTACAAGATTCACGTAAAACCATTGACCAATTGTTGCCTTAATTATAAATACTGCCCCCATAATGTCAATGATAACTTGCTTTCTTGGTTTATCTTGTTTGACTGCGATTGGAAACATACAGATTATGCTGACGTATATATTGAAGAACCGCCGGATCAAGCATAACAACGGGCTCATCACCCTCAGACAATCTCCGCCGGATTTCAGTGCTGCTTATATCAATCAGGGGCGTGCGTATTATATGCCGTCGCAGCTTTTCAATACGAATTCTGCCCAAAACCCCCTCCAACTGCGAAAAATCGGGTTTTGCGAAACCTGCCCGATACATTATCGACAGATTGCAAATATCAATCAGATCCGCGATTCTGTGCCACTTGCCCAGCTCCGCAACGCTGTCCGCACCCGCCAGCCAGTGGATTTCTGTCCCGGGGCTGTATTGACCCCGGAAATACGTTACCGTCTCATATGTGTAGCTCGGCTCAGCCCTTGCAAGTTCATAGTCGCTTTGAGAGAACTTATCATATCCTGCAATGGCAAGGGATACCATTGTTGACCGGTCACTTCCTTCCGCTGTAGTCGGCAGACTCTTATGTGGCGACCTGAGGGCGGGTATGAATACAACTTCCCCTGCACCGGTGCTTGCAAGTGCGCTTTGTGCAACTATTATATGACCCTTGTGAATCGGGTCGAAGCTGCCACCAAATAAAATTATTCTTCTCTTCATACGCAAAAGAATCTAACAATGAAACTGTGTGTTTCGCGATCCTGTCCGATGACTTTCTCTTTAGAAAATTCCACGGAAAATCAAAAAAAATCAAGAAAAATAAAATTTTTTTTCGGCTCCGGTAATCCCACTCTTGCCGCGATTATAACTTGTATCATACACCGTTCCGCAAAAAACCGCCAGATATTCTTTAGATGATTCTTCGCAGTTTATTCTCCACCGAAAAAATTCTGAAAATGCTCGTAAAACCTGTTTATAAGCCCTCTCGATGCCTTTTACGAAAATCATTTTTCCTGTCTGAAAATAAACGCCGCAATCCTCTGACCCTCGCAGCCTCCTATGCAGATACACTGTAATAGCTTCAAACTCAACCATTACATCATCCACCACAACTCCTTATTTCATAAGTGTTAAAAAAAATAGAATGAAGTATTTGCAAAAGTTTTGACGATAAAATATTACATAAGAGATATTATTTTTTGTAAACTTGATAAGGTGATTGGTTATTTTTATTTCGCAGAGGAAATTGCGACTGTGGCGTAAAAGACAAATGATATGTTGATAGTAAGCCGAAAGGAGGTGATTTGATAATGGCAAAGAAAAAAGCTGCAAAGAAGAAAACCGCTAAGAAGAAAGTAGCAAAGAAGAAAACCGCTAAGAGGAAAAAAGCTAAAAAGGCAAAGAAGAAATAGTTCGACATGAAACTACGGCCTCATGCAGGCCGGGACAGCCAGCCGTATAAAAGCTGGCTGGTGTCGCACTGAAGCTTTAACTGCTAGCGGTGCTACGAACAGACGGAAGGTTTTACTGCCACGGCAAAACCTTCCGTCTTTCTTTTATAAATCGGTCTTGACAATCCTCAAATCCGCCGTATAGTAACATCACTGTCTAAACTTCTGCCCCGTCAATGACAAAGGGAAAGGATACCAAAATGAAAAGTCTTGACCGAAAAAGCCGTGCATGCATTCTGCTGATACTGCCCCTTGCATTCATCGTCGGTTGTCAGGAACAGGCCTCCACGAACAACAAGAAAGCCAAACTCCTGGCCGATAAAAATTATCGAATGCAGCAGCAGCATGAAGAGCAGCTAAAGCAACGGGACAGCCAAATCCGGGAACAGCAAAACCTTCTTCAGCAATGCCGGCAGCAGCAGGAAGAGCTCAAAAAGCAGATGGATGAATCCGTCACCTTCCTCATGGAAAACCTGCCCCAGGATTCCGCTGAACAGAGCATGGAACTCGAAACCGAAAACAGCCTGCTCAAAGAACGCATCGAACAGTTGCAGCAGGAAATTGAAAAACTCAAAGCCGAACAACCCGGTTCATCTTGACCCATGACTTTACAGCTGTTCACCTGGACATCTGCTCCCCCTATGCACTTACCGCATAACCACCTTGCTGACTGCATCTAGATAATCCTGTTGTTCAGACCCTGAACTCGTTCTGCGAATCGACGCCGCCACAAGACCCACAAACATCGGACTCGGGCTCAAAGGCCTGGAAGTCAGACACGGATGCGCCTGTGTCCCGACAAAAAAAGGATGCGACGGAATCTCGAGGATTTGCATGATAGGCTGATTCGGCTCCTTCCCTGAAAACACCAGACCTTCTCCTTCCAGCTGCCTGATATAACGGGGATCCACCTCATATCGATGCCTGAATCTCAATCTGACCTTCTCCTTCCTCCCGAAAAGTTTCCACGCCAGCGTATCCTTCTTCACCTCAACGTCTCTGCCGCCCAGCCGCATATTACCCCCCAGACCCTCAATCTTCTTTTGTTCCGGCAGAATATCTATCACTGGCTCTGCGCAGCCAGGATCAATCTCCGTGCTGTTGGCCCCCCCAAGCCCGCAGACATTACGTGCATATTCAATCACAGCCATTTGAAACCCGAAACACAAACCAAGATATGGCAGATTGTTCAGCCTCGCATATTTTATACACGCGATCTTGCCTTCCGTCCCGCGGGTACCGAAACCGCCGGGCACAATAATCCCCTCCGCATCCCCCAGCTGCTCTGCAGCATTGGCATCCGTAATATCCGTCGTGTCTATCCACTTCAATTCCACCTCGCACCCCAGTGCAATCCCCGAATGCTCCAGCGCGTTGATTATCGATGCGTAGCTGTCCCTCACCGCCGTATATTTCCCCGTAATCCCGATCCGAACCTTTTTGTCTATCTGTTCGATCTTGTCCGTAAAATCAGACCATCTCGCCCATGCCTTCCGCTCATGCCGCAGATTTATCCGGTCTTCTATTTTCAGCAGCCGAAGAACTTCAAAATCAAGCCCGCTGTCCCGCAGCATCGCAGGAATCATATAAACACTTGCAGAATCATGCATGCTGAAAACCCGCTCCAACGGAACGTTGCTGTAAATGCTGATCTTCTGCCGTGCCTTCTCACCTACCTGCCGGGCCGCCCTGCACGCGATTATATCAGGCTGGATGCCCGTTTTCATCAGCTCCTTGATCCCAAGCTGGGCTGCTTTCGATTTCTGCTCACCGAGTGTTTTCGGCTCCATGATATATGTTAGTGCCACAAAACAGCAGCTGTTCTGCCCCTCCTCGTATGCCAGCTCACGCATCGCCTCGATGTAATACGCATTCTCCAGGTCGCCCACTGTTCCGCCGATCTCGACAAAAACAATATCTGCTCCGCTTACCATCGCCAGGTTGCGCAGCTTCAGTTTCACTTCTCCTGTAACATGCGGGATCATCTGAACGTCCCTGCCCAGGTAATCCCCCTGTCGTTCCCTGTCCAGAACCGCCCTGAATATCTGACCGCTCGTCGCAAAGTTAGCCCTGCTCAGATTCAGATCCAGCATCCGCTCATAAGTCCCCAAGTCCATATCGCATTCCATCCCGTCATCCAGCACGAAAACCTCCCCGTGACGAAACGGATTCAGCGTCCCGGAATCTATATTCAGATAACCTTCCAGCTTGATCGGTGCTACCTTCAGCCCTTTGTCCTGCATCAGCTTCGCAAGACAGGATGAAAAGATTCCTTTCCCAAGCCCGCTCATCACCGTTCCGCAGACGATAACATAGCGACACTTGCCTCGCTGATAGCCCTTCGGAGTCGGTGAAAAAAATTCGGTCTCCGTTGACACATCGCTCACCGAAGCTAGCAATTCCCTGCTGTCACCCATAGCTCAATCTCGCCTTTCCTGCATCTTTTTTACAAACGCTTTGTACTGTTCCGGCGTATCTATCCCGTCAAAAACATGCTCAACCCGCCCCGCTAGTATCGGATAACCGTATTCAATTGCACGCAATTGTTCCAGTTTCTCAATCTTCTCGAGATTGCCCTGAGGAAGCGAGCTAATCGCCAGCAGAAACTCTTTTCGATATGCGTAAATCCCCACATGCCGAAGATACATCCCAACCTCGCCGATCCCGCTCCTTTGCCGGTCATAAGGTATCACCGCACGCGAAAAATACCGCGCATACCCCTCAAAATCCACAATAGCTTTTACAATATTCGGATTTCTTATCTGCTCTCGAGTCTCGAACGGTGCAACCAGCGTCCCCATAGGACAATCAGGATTCTCAATCATTAGCTCCGCCAGCACGTCAATATAACCAGGCTCAATCTCAGGTTCGTCCCCCTGAACGTTAATCACCACCTCCGCATCCAGCCCCGCTGCAACCTCTGCCACCCTGTCCGTTCCACTCTGATGATCCGCAGATGTCATCACGCACTTGGCGCCGAATTCTTTGCACGCCTCTGCCACCTCCTCATGATCCGTAGCGATCAGAACCTGCAATACATGCTCCGCCTTGCAGACATTTTCATAGGTATGCTGAATAAGATATTTACCCGTCTCTTTAGCGAGAACCTTCCCCCTGAATCTCGTAGACTCGTAACGAGCGGGTATTACTGCTACAATATTCAAGCTCACTCTTCCCAGCAGCAGACTAAATAATGACTACTACTGTGGCATCCTAAACAAAAACCCCTCTCCTGTCAACATCCCTGCAGAATTTAAACTATGCCCCTCCCCCCTCCGGTTATCACTCACTTGCCCCCGGTTACTTCTTCGAAAAATAATGCAGCAGAATTTCATCCGTCTCGTACAGCCGCCTGCACACCTCCCTGGCAATATTCAGTATCAGGATACTGAACAGCTCCAGGTCCGACTTATACAGCGACAAAAGAGTCTTGCTCGACAAAACAATAAGCTCGGTATTTTCCATCGCTATCGCTGCCGCTTCGTGAGGCTGAATGCCTATCACCGATGCCTCGCCAAAACAGTGACCTTCATCAAAGACCATCAACTCAAAAGCTGTCCCTTCTTCATAACCAACAAGTTTTACCCTCCCAGACCGGACAATGTAAATATGACTGGGTGGCTCTCCCTGCTCAAAAATAATCTCACCCGCACGATAAGAAACCACCTCCAGCATCTTGAAAAGACTATACAATTGCTTCTCAGACAGCCCCGCAAATATGGAAATCTTGTTGAGAATCGCAACAACATTCTCAATATCAAGCAAAGGCTGATAAAACTTTCCCTCTGCCATACTCACTGCGCCCTGCCTCTATTAACCACTAATATCAATTTGAATTAATAAAAGCCGATCTGATCCTATTGTCATTCCCGCGAAGCCTGTCCCCGCGAAGGCGGGGAGCGGGAATCCACAATCTTTATTCTTTAGATTAGAAATCATAGTATCGGCTCTTTCTTACTGAAATTATTATAACCCACCCAAAATTGTAATAATCTCCCCACCCGCCTGTCAACCATCCTCCTTCGCACACCATAAACTTCCGGTCATTGCAAGGCCCTGAAAGGGCCGTGGCAATCTTCTCTACTCTTTCCCCCCAAAGTTAGCCCTCAGACTTGTTCTGGCGGGTTTCTTCACACACCGCAAAAAAATTGTCATTGCGAGGCCTTGAAAGGGCCGTGGCAATCTCCACCACCTTTTCCCCATCCGCTTCGCAAAAAAATTTGCTTGTTTTCGCCGGCTTCCGGCATAAAATAGAGAAAATTCAACTTTGAGGGAAATTTACAGGGGTAAAGTTCATATTTTGTATATCGTAGATGGTTTATCATGAGAAGAAATGGTTCTAGTTCTATATAAACTGTATGTAATTCTTAGACGACAAGGAGATTGAATTGAAGGGAAGAGTGAAACGTTGGCTTGATGTTTTGTTTCTTCTAATAATAGCATCTATCGTCTTGGCTATTTTTCTAAAATATACATGTCTACCTTTGGCAGATTGGCTAAATCAACAAAACCAGATTTTCTGCTTATTCGTCATTTTCTTAGTATCAGCATGCCTTTGGGAGTTTATTCATAGAACAGGCGGAATAAGACTTAATGACCTCAACCCTAAATATTACTTCAAATATCCATCTATCTGGCTGACGTCAGTATTTTGTGTTCTAATGTTTTTTATTATGGGGATCTTTATTTATGGAAGAGCAATGTCTCAACGGCAACGAACTTGTCCCATCCATAGTTGGAGGTTGAAAAAAGCAATGGCTACTCCGGCCTGATTTTTAGATAATATCAGGTCAGACAATAACTTAAACTTTTTTGAAAGGAGTAGCCATGCAAAAGAAATTGTACAAAATCGCAAA